>JAYUEE010000076.1:0-3278 GCA_043739405.1 Mucilaginibacter sp.
CGGCAGTGAATTGAAGATCGGTCATAGCTTCGGCCAGCATGCCGCTTATGCTTCTAACTGGAGCAAAATGCTGAAGGATCAGCCTTTCGAAATTTCGAAAGCCGCAGCCTCCGCTCAGAAAATGGCTGATTTTATCTTAAACATCGGGCAGAAGCGTGAAGTGAAACAAAGCTCGGGTAACAGCACCACTCTTTCGAAAGGCGAAGAGATTGCCTATAACGATACCACTTATAAGGTGCTGGATAAAACGGGCAAATCTTTTAAAATAGAAAAAGCCGATACAGGCGAAATATTAAAAGCTAAGCCCAGCGATAAAATATTCCAAAACCTGATCGAGGCACGGAATAACCCGTCCAAACCCGAATTGGAATTAGAAACTGAAGTCTCACATAAAATTGGCAGGTAACATGAATCTGATACAATACAACGAACAGGATCTTCCAATAAAAGAGTTGGAAACCCTGGGTCTGGCCGTCAATGGTCAGCCCCTATTAAATGAAAATGACTTCAAGGCCCTGTTATCCGGCAGGCGTACAAGTTTGTTAAATCTCCAAAACCTGGAAGCGGAGAATATCAAAATTAAATCCCTCGATGCCAAAATCTCTTTGCGTCCTGATGAGCAGGGCAAGGTGGCACTGTTTATTCACCCAATCTATCGGAAGCCTGCTACCCCGGATTTTCTGGATGATTATGAAGCCAAACAATTAGAAAAGGGCGAAGTGCCCAACCTTCTGAAAACGACGGTAGATGACAAGGGCAACCGCAAGGATATACTGGTTGAATATGATCCCGACACCCGTGAGTTTATTGTTTCGGATACGGAAAAGATCCTGGCACCGGATATGGTTAACAACGAATACCTAACCGCCGCCCAGAAAGAAAATTATCGCAAAGGGCGGGAAGTCACGTTACCGGATCGTACCGTAATGCAATATTCAGGAACCGATGTAAACGGCATCCGGTCCAATAAACTGGCACTGGTTGCTTCCATCTTGATTGACGGGGGCTTATCCTATATGGTGTATAAAGGGCTGAATGCTTTATTTAATAAAGAAAGGGATCAAAAGGACGCTGAAGCTTTAAGCCCAGGCTATTATAAAGCGCTTGAGGATATGGACGATCAAAGCCCGGTAATTAATAACGACCACATCCGGTTTGATAAGAAGCATCAGCCAGGCAGGTAATGAACCCCATTTTAACTAGGCTTGGCATTCCTCCGGGAATCCAAGCTTTTTTTAAAGCAAACGAATTACTATTTAATTATGGGGAAGACTTTGAACATTTCGGTACTGGTTTCCATCTGGTGCCAACGACCCCGAATCTTTACATAGCAGGGAGTGAGGTGACCAAAGAACTAATCATCGCTTCCTCTGTCATGGAGGCCATTGCCTTTCTTACGCTTGCGGGTCACCGCTATCCAAACGTGAACGACCTTTCTGTTATTGCAATCGGCAATCTGCCGCGTCCCGGTCAACTCAACTGGATCAAAAGCCGCTGTCAAAAAAGAAAAATTACAATGGTTTTCGGGAAGGACATCATGGGCAGGTTAACAGATATCAAAGTCGCCGCAGGCATTCGTAATAAAGTTGTCCGTCTTTCCATGAGGGAGAAAAAGATAGACATAGAATATAACCATGTTCATTACAGGTTTGAGCCGGATAACCTTTCCCTTAACCAATTTGAAAAATCAGCAGGCCTCCGAAGTGGAATCCGAACCTGTAAACCAAAGAAATTCGATACTTATTTAGACCAATTGAAACATGATGCAAAACAATGAAATACTACTCAAACCGGCTGTTACTTTCGCGTTTCTGAAAACCTTTCCCCTGATACTCTTAGCGTCGGCTTTACTTTTACTCGCCTGGTGGCTTTCTCCTTATTTTATTTTCTTTAGCCTGGCCGCGACGGCCATGGCCTGTTATCGGTTCCTCTTTATTCGTAACAGCCGTTACTTAATAACAGTCGAAGTGATTAGGATAAGTCGTGGCATCTTTTTTAAAAGAACCGATCAAATCGAAATGTTCCGCATCAAAGACTATATCATTACGCAGCCGCTAATGCTCCAGCTATTCAAACTGATGGACCTGACGCTAAAAAGTACAGACCCCGAAAATCCGGTGATCTGGCTGCGTGGAATACCGGAATCGGACATCATTGACACCATCCGCGACTATGTTCAGGAAGCCCGGAAACACAATAAAATCTTTGAAATAAATTAAAAAAATTGTTGACTATTACTAAACTATTTAGTATATTTATGGTCTGATAGCTATGAAAACGACATTTTATTTGATATGCACCTGCCTTATTTCGACCTTCGCTTTATTTGGCGCATTAGGTCAGAAAAACCCATTTCCCTGTTTTGCAGTGGCCTTTGGTATTTGGGCGCTTTTTATCTGGGGCTGCAATCGGCGCGCTAAAAAGCAAGCCGCAAGAAAATTCAGGGAACGGATGTTTGAAAATTACATGCGTTCAAACTTTCATAACCGCATCCGTTTTTAATTAAAATTAATTTATATTTTTGAAGATACTGGCAGGCCCTCAGCCTGCTTGTGATAAGGTTTAGGTTTAAGATCCCCGGCGGCAAGCGCTTAGGGGATTTTATATTTTAAAGCCGTCCAAATACCTTTCCTATTTTCCCCATGGATATACAGCCTTATCTTGACCCTAACAGCCAAATTCAATTGCTTGCCAGGCGCTTAATGGGTGCACTTCCGCATATCGATATCGCCGGTATCGACTTCACTGTTGATTGGCGATTAAGGGAACTCCGCGAAACGGCTGCGCCCTGGAATAAGATTAACCTGGACTTACTGAGAGAATCGGAATCCGGTGAGGAATACCTCGGCTTATACGATACCAAAGAAAAGCAGCTGTATGACCTGGATGATAACATTACTATAGTCCCTGAGAATGTGGTCGGTCTGGAAATACCGTATGAACTTAAACTTGATCCCGTAGCCGTTGCGCGTGAGTACGGCGTTGATATTGTTCAATTTGTTCAGCTAAATCCCATTGTAAAAGATTTGAAAGCTTTTATAAGGCCGGTGAAAGAAACCGGACTGCCGGAAATGGTCGCCGAAAATTTGCGAAAAACTCAAAATCCGGCGCAAGACGCTGAGCACAGTCGGTCTCGCAAAATGGGCAGGTAGGTAAAATACATCTTCCCGTATGCATGATGGCAGCTGCTGCAAGATTATGTAAATCTTTCCCCGAATCCTGTAAAGATATTGCCTTATAACCAAGGTAAATTTGTATCGTCAAAACGAAACAGAATG
>JAYUEE010000077.1:0-82651 GCA_043739405.1 Mucilaginibacter sp.
ATTCCTGTTCTCAGTTGGCCGCGGATAACTTGCAGCGTTACCTGCGTAGTTGTACAGGTTGTAAACAAACGGGTAATTAAATGGCCCGGGGTTGTTTGCGGCCAGGTCGTACATATGTGTATAATACTTCCTTGCACCGAGTGTTACGCTGGCGCTGAAATTCTGTGCGATCTTCTCTTTGTGGAAGATGAGCCTGCCGTCCAGGTTTTCAGTAAATGTATTGGCCAGGTCGTTTGAATACTGCCCGATCAATCCCGCAGCGTCGGTAGGATGATCTTTAGTCTCAAACTGGCTGGTAAAGTAGTTCAGGCCGACATTTCCGCTGGCATTCAGCCACGGGGTAATTTCTGCATTCAGCGAAATAGAGCCTATGAACTGATTTTGCGTAAAGGTGGTATTGTTGTTGTAAAGGTTCCACCAGTAATATTGCTGTCCGTAATCCCAGGGAGCTTTTGAGAGCACACTCGTGTTTTGCGATCCGTCAGGGTTTGTTGCCAGGCCCCTTTCAATTGGTTTATAATCTGCAGGCACGTTATAGATGGTATTGTAACCAACACCAATATTGCCGGCGTTACCGCCACTTTCGCCATAAACGTTTACCGGGTTAAACCTGTTCACATTATTATAACTGGCCGTTGCATCAACCTTTACCTTTTGGCTAACGTTGATAGAAGAGCCAATATTAAATGTGTTGGTAGCACTATTGCTGTTATAGGTTATTGCATCATTTGTGGTACGGGTGTATGATACACGCAATGTACCCAGGTCGCCTCCGCCTGATACGGCAATGTTATTGGTTTGGGTATTGCCTTTTTTGTAATAGCTCTGGAAGATATTGGAATTTGGAGTGTAAGCCCTGGTTTGTCCGTCCCACCAGGTTAGCTGCTGCCCCGACATTCTTGCACCCCATGACGCGCCATCGCCGGGGAAACCGATATAATTATAAAAAGGCCCGCCTGCGGGGCTGGTAACTCCCGGACTTACATAAGCACCCGGTACATTTCCCAGTGGTCCGTAGGGATCGTTGGCGATATTTTCTTCCCTATTGTTTCCACTGCCATCTTTATAAAAAGGCGGATTGGCCGAATAAAGAGCCTCGGTCATCCCATTACCAAATTCATGCTGCGTTTGCACATCACGGTAGGGGTCATTCCAGCGTATGGAATAGTTGTAATCAACTCCAAATCCTTTCTTTTTCCCACCCTTCTTGGTAACAATAAGTATAACACCATTTGCACCACGCGCACCGTATAAAGCTGCTGCTGTCGGGCCCTTAAGCACAGTAAGGCTTTCAAGGTCGTCAGGGTTTACGGTGTTCAAAAAAGACCCATAGTCTGTAGGGGGTTGGGATACGTCAGTATTTCCCTGGTTTAAAGCATCTATGTTGGATTGTATCTTGCCTCCAGGTTGGATTGGCTCATTGTCGATCACCACGTTGTCAACAACAATAAGCGGCTGGTTATTACCCCATAGGTTGTTATTACCCCTGATGACGATGCGGGTTGACCCACCCTCCACGCCATTGGCCGTGCTAATATTTAAACCGGATACTTTACCCATCAGGCCCTGGGCCACGCTTGGTGGAGCCGCCTCGGTGATATCATTCGCTTTAACAGATTGTGCCGAATAGCCTAATGACCTTGCTTCGCGCTTGATACCCAACGCCGTTACCACAACTCCGTTTAATGAGCTTACAGCAGGTGCAAGGCTGATGTTAATGGTTGTCCTGTCGCCTACGGTAACTTCCTGCACGTTGTAGCCAATAAATGAAACTACAAGCACTGCCGATTTATCAGCAACTGTTATCTTAAAGTCACCGTTTACATTGGTAGATGTAATGGTGTTAGTGCCTTTTACCTTGACGGTAGCACCAGGCAAGGGATCGCCATGTTCATCGACAACTTTTCCCGATACCGTTATAGGCGCAACCTGCACCATTTTAACGCCGGTTGCCGTTTTTGGCGTCAGCACAATTGTTTTTTGCACGATATTATAGCTTATCGGCAGGTTTTTAAAGCAAAGCTCAAGCGTGTTTTCCAGGCTTAGGTTCTTTACGTCCAGCGAAACTTTGTAGGACTGCTTTACAATATCTGTTTTATACCAGAATGTGTAACCGCTTTGCTTTTCGATCTCGCTTAAGACCTTTTCGAGTTTCGCATCTTTGTTTGTCAGTGTTATGTTCTGGCCGAAGGTGGCTGCATGTAATTGCATACAAAACACTGTGACAAGAGCAATCGTTAGTTTCATAACCAACATTGTTTTTTTAAGCCGTGAGTAGTGATGCCTCAACGGATAAACAGTAGAAATTTCCATACATTTGTTTGGTTTTGGGTTTGGAATAGATGACTTTACGCTATCTTATTTGTCCCAGCCGCTTTGCCGGAGGTGCTCGTAACACATTCCGGCTTTTTTGCTGGTAAGCTACCAGGCCCCGCCCTTTAGCTTTCATTTACCAGTAATTATTTTACGATGATCTTCCCCCTTTCTATGGTAAAATTGATACCGCTTAACTCCAGTATCCTTAAAACTGTAGATGCATTTGAGTTTCTCGAAATCCGTCCATGATAGGTTGATGATGGTACTTGCCCGGCGTATTCAACGTCCACATTGTACCACCGGCCTATTTGGCGCATGATGGTTTTTATATCGGCATTATTAAATTGAAACATGTCGCTTTTCCAGGCGGTTACCTCATCAATGTCCACGTCATTTCTTACTTCAGACGAGCCATTAATTTTTGACAAATATTGCTGCCCGGGTTTAATGAAAGTTTGGCCTTTGGCGTCGTATATTTTCACACTGCCTTCAACCAGGGTAGTTGCCGCAGCATCTTCGTCCGCATAGGAATTCACGTCGAATTGGGTACCTATATCCTGTATAACCTGGCTGGCTGTCTTTACTTTAAACGGCTGTTTTGAATTATGGGCGACCTCAAAATAGGCTTCGCCGGTTAACTCAACCACCCTTTCGCTGCCTGAAAAAGCGGTTGGGAACTTTAGTGAAGACGCGTCATTTAACCATACTTTTGTCCCATCGGCCAAAACCAGCTGGTATTTACCGCCCTTTGGTACGGTGATGATATTTATCGCCTCTTTTATAGAAGTCGCGGCGGCCCCGGTTTCATATTTTACCTGCCCGTCGCCGGTTTTATTAATCGCTACACCTGCCTGGGTTGCTATTCGGCCATTTTTGGTATCGCTTATATTTATTGTCTGGCCATTCGCCAGTGTCAACATAGCCTTGTTGGTTCCTGGTGCAATGTCCTTAACAACCGGGTTTGCCGCATAATTTAGCTGTCGCCTTTCCTTGCCGGGAATAAAATGATAAACACCCAGGGCCGTGAACAGTAATAAAACAGCCGCAGCAGCAATGTACCATCTTCCAATTACTCTATTATGATTGATCCCGGATAAAAGACGTTGCAAGCTTTCCTCCTGATCTTGTTTTAAATGTTCCGGATCAGGGCCCTCACCGGCTGCAGGCGGCACAAAGTGATTGTACCAGCTTTCGACCAAAGCTTTTTCGCCTTCGGTCACAGTGCCGTTATTATATCTCTCCAGTAAATCCTCTATTTCTTCTCTTGTCATGTGATTGCCGTAGCCGGTTAATTATATGCATGACAACTGTAGGCCGCCTATGGAGTAGATGAAAGTGAAAAAAATTATCCCGATATAAAAAAATGCGTTCCGTATCTCAGCCCGGAACGCAGGACATCATGTTTCAACTAAACCTCGATAAGAACCAAGAATCAAGAGCCAAGACAAATCTTGCATCGTGGCTCTTGATTCTTGATTCTCATCAAGCATTCTTCAAAAGCGGAATCACTTTGGCGCCGATGAGTTCGATCGATTTCATTAATTGCGCGTGCGTTAACCCGGCATTGTCCATCTGGAAAGTAAACCTGGCTACGCCACCAAGCGCTTCGCTGTGTCGCAGCAGTTTTTCGGCTACCCGCTCAGGTCCCCCGACAACCAAAACTCCTTTCGGCGCTATCAGCGAGTCGAACTGTCCGCGTGTAACCGGCGGCCAGCCACGTTCGCGTCCCAGTTTGGTCCACAGCTCGGCATAACCGGGGTAATAAGCCGCAATGGCCTGCTCGTCGTCAATACCCACGTAGCCCGGCGAGTGCAGGCCCACTTTTAATTGTTCCGGCGCAAAGCCCGCCCGTTTGCCAGCCTCGCGGTACAGGTCTATAAGCGGCCTGAAGCGATGCGTTTCGCCGCCGATGATGGCCACCATCAGCGGGAGGCCCAGCGTTCCGGCGCGGGCGAATGATTCGGGCGTGCCGCCTACGCCCAGCCAAATGGGTAATTTCTCCTGTAAGGCTCTTGGATAAACCGGCTGGTTATTCAGCGCCGGGCGAAACCTGCCCGACCAGGTCACAAATTCATCGTCCCGTATTTTAAGCAGCAGGTCCAGCTTTTCCTTAAACAGCGCATCATAGTCGTTCAGGTTGAAACCAAACAGCGGATAGGCCTCAATAGACGACCCGCGGCCAACCACCAATTCGGCGCGGCCCTTGGAGATGAGGTCGAGCGTGGCGAAGCTTTGATAAACCCTTACCGGGTCGGCCGCGCTTAGCACCGACACCGCGCTGGTTAAACGGATGCGTTTGGTTTGCGCCGCTGCCGCCGCCAGAATCACCACAGTGGCCGAATCCAGGAACTCTTTTTTATGATGTTCGCCAATGCCAAAAACATCCAGCCCAGCCTCATCGGCAAAGGCTATCCTTTCCAGCAGTTGCTCCATCGCATCCACGCTGCTCAGCGTATTCGTGCCGTACATCGCCGAGGCGAAGCTATCTATACCTATTTCCATTTATTTTTTACGCTTGCTATACGGTGGGTAAATTTCCGCATTTTTTATCATGCGCCGCCGCGGTGAGCCTATTTAATTACGTTTTGGTGATGATAATTTATTGGGCGCCCGGGCGGGCCAGGAAGCCTGTCCCGATAATTATCGGTATCATACGCCTGCGGGCCCGCTGTCCGAAGTTTGCAACTTCGAACAGCAGATCATATTTCAGCTGACTCGTCCGGAAAAAGCTATACCCCGTGCAATTTTATGGTTTACACATTTTTATAGAATTTTTACACAATACATTGATAATCAATACATTGTTATAATAATTCGCCAAATTGCGTAAACCATGTAAACCATGTTTTGCTTGTTTATGATGCTTGCCGGCGCTTCTCCGCCCCGATTCTCCGGGGGTGGCCCGTCCCTTCAAAATCATTTTTCAACAACGCAACATATATTGCAAATTGTTGTTATATTGTGTACCCGCGGCTCACATGCGCGACGACCCTATGGATACTGAAAACAAATCAACTTTCCTTGATCGTATTCTCGACAAACTGCGTCCTTCCGACCTGCAAACACAGGAAAGCCGCCTTGCCATCAAAGACCGTGTAGAGCACATACTGGCCGAAACCGGGCTAACCGCTGCAGAGTTGGGCTCGCGTATCCGTAAGGATGTGAATAGCCTGCGCACATGGTTATCCGGTACCCGCGACCTGACCGTTGAAACCCTGAGCGAATTCTGCCAGTCGTTACATATTTCGTTGGGTGACCTGGTGTTGGAATAGAAGGCGTCCCATTAAAATAAATATTAAAGAAGTAAGGAAAACAGGGCGCCTAGCTTAACGCGCAATATTTTCAGCGAGTTGTTGATCTGCTTCCTGACGGTGAAAACACTGATATCCAGTTTTTCGGCAATTTCCTTATGCGATAATTGTTCGTGCCGGCTCATTTTAAAAATAAGGCTCATTTTGGGTGGCAGTGCCTCAATTTCGTGTTCAAGTAAAGCAATAAGTTCTTTGGTACGAACACGCTCATCGGTATTTGTATCCGGGTTTTGCGCGAAACATTCGAATGAATGCAGATAAATATCCTTTATCTTATGATGCCTATAAATATTAATGATCTTGTTTCGCACACAGGTGTACAGGTAGGCGTTAACGCCCAGTTCAAAGGTTAAGGTCAGCCGGTTATTCCAGAGATAAGTAAAAACCTCCTGTAAAATATCCTTAACTTCTTCCCGTTCGGGCAATCTCCTGTAAGCATGGCTATATAAAACAGGATAATACCGCCTATGTATCTCTTCAAAGGCGTTGACGTCCCCTTCGCGAAGGAGCCCGATCAATTCATTATCTATTGTTTTACAATAAGGGTTCATTATCCCAATCAATATTAAAGACTATGCTATATATGATGCTGTTTTTGTTTTTTTCAAATCCTTTTGAAATCCCTGGTTTGCAAAATTTTCCAAAACCAATATGGCGCTTCCAATTATTTCGGCCCTGGCGTCAATTGCCGACACTTCTATTTCCGTTTGTTCTGCCAGGTGCGGGATACAATGTTCATTAAGCGCACTGTTGATCACAGGCAGCCATATTTTTTTTATAACGGCGCCTAACCCGCTCAAAATTATTTTCCCGGGGTTTAGTATGTGGATCAGTATGGCAATTCCCCGGCCCAGGTTATAGCCCATTTCCGAAAAAAGCTCAATGATCAAATTATCGCCTTTGTTTACGGCTTCAACTAAATTTTCAAACCGCTCGCGCGGGTCGCCGTTAAAACTATCCAGGCTTAGTGCCGAAGCTTTTCCGTCCTTAAGCCGGGTTACAGCCTCTTGTATGATGAACGATAACGACACCTCTGTTTCGAGACAGCCCGTCTTACCGCAACTACATAATTTATTATTCTGAAAAAGTGGTATATGGCTAAATTCGCCGGCCAGCCCGCTGGTGCCCGAAAATATTTTCCCGTCCAGTATCAGGCCGAGGCCAGTACCCCAGCCAATATTAATTACCAGTGCATTAGCTTCATTTTTTGAGGCGCCAAAATGCATTTCGGCCAATGCAACCATCCTCGAATCATTATCAATGTAAACAGGAATACCTGTACGATTACTTACATACCCGGTAATTGATGGCGAATCGGCATTTTGATAAGTGCGGTTAGTGCCTGTTTTTTTATTTACAAAGCCCGGCATACCTATACCTATGCCCAATATTTTTTCCTTCCCGAGGCCGCTTTTTTCTATAAAGTTTTGAATGTGTAACGCAAGCGGCGGTAAAAAGTCGGCGTTTTCGTTTAGCTCAAGATTAAATTTTTCCGTCAGTACCTGCTCTTTTGTTTGGATGTCTATCAAAGCTATACTGGTACTATGCTGGTCCATCGCTACTGAGACAACATACATTAATGCCGCCTTGAGCGTATACATCTGGGGTTTGCGTCCGCCTGTAGATTCGGTATTATCATCTTCGACCACTATACCGCCAGTAATCAATTCACTTAATAGCAGCTTTGTGGCGGGGAAACTTTTGTTGATCTTTTTGCTCAGCGTAACACACGAAAGCGACTGATTTAAACTAATCTCTTTTATAATGGTATTCTTCAGAAGGGACCTTTTCGAAAGCATCTATTGGAAATAAGTACTGTAAAACTAAAATAAATTTTATATTAAATTAAAATAGTTTTTAAATTTATTAAAAAGTATTTTAATTTTCACAGATTGTTTAATAAGTTTACCATCTCTAATTTTCTATATTAACTGATTTTATATTTAAGAACTTGTATACATGAGATAATCGGGTGTGTGTGTTCACCGGATTTGGTTGATGTTATCGAGATGATGGATTGAGGTGCGTTCCGGGGTGAGATCCGGAACGCTTTTTTTGGCCATTTAGGTACTTAACTGCGATAGTTTCTTAAAATCTCCTCTGATTCCTTTTTCATTTTATAATAAAGTTCCATAAACTCGTCACATCGGGCCTTAGCGTTTGGGCTATTCTTCTTTACAAACCCTGCTCGTTTACCTAAAAACTCAAAATTGTCGCGGTAATCCCAACATAAATCCCATGAGCAACCTTCAACTTGTGGTAAAGCAACTTGCAGAAATGCATATTCATTTGTTTTAAATGTGGCTCGCCCAATTTTTATTTTCCTTATTTTTTTTAAGCTTAATACGGGTAAAAATGCAGGAAATTCCGTTTTGCTTGTTATAAAGCCTAATGAAAATACTTCGATATTTAGCAGTTCGGTTAAAAAGGTAAAATCGTCGATTGGCTGATTCCAGTCTACCGTTCCATCAATATGCAAATACCTTAAACTATTAATACCTTTCAGGCCATCAAAGCTTGACACTCTTCGCAGATTTTCAAGATGCAGGGATCTCAATTTTGTCAACCTTTGTAGTGGTGATAGGTCAGAAAATCCCGATACATATTCAAGGATGACTTCCTCTAAATTGTATAAGTTTCCAACAAATTCAATGTCCTTTGCCCGAAAAAATGTTACTCTCAATCTTTTAAGAGATTTTAATTGTTGTACCTTTTCAACTTGTTCTTTACTTGGATCGTGTAAAGTAAGTTCTTCAATATTGGGGCAGTCAAAAACTTGTTTCCAATTTGCATGACCTTTACTAATGGTGAGAATTTTTACTGCTTCTTTATCAACTATATCAATATCAGCAGCATAAGCATACCTTTCTATGTTTGGAACAATAGTCCAATAATCGTCTGTCCTGTCTAAAAAATCTCCGAAATGGTGTTTCATTTGTTTATTTGATATTGCAAATAACCATTAAAAATAAGTCTTTGGCAAAAGGATGGAAATAATTGGGCCCTGATTCGAACCAGACACCAAAAGATGATGAATCTTATATGAAAGGTTATCTCCCAAAACTTATATAAAAATAAAAGAGCCCCGCGCATGCGGGGCTCTCTCAACTAAATCAATCAACTAAATCTCACTTTATGATCAATTATCTTTCATTCATGTTATTCAAGTCTTTATGGTTGCTCCATGGTGTATAACGATTTGACCTCGTTATCACTTAAAACTTTATTATAAAGATGCACATCATCAATTGACCCGATAAAGAAATTACCGCCATAATAAGCATTAGGGCTGTTTGGATCAGCTAAATTGTAGGACAACTTAGGAAGTTCATTACCAATGGCCAACGGCGGAGGTGAAACCAGTGTTACGGGGTCGCCGGTAACATTTGCTGTTTTTACCAGGGCGCCATTAATATAAAACTTCATTGTGCCGTTTGTAAAACTTGTTACAACCTGGGTCCAGGTATTCAATTGAACAGAGGGTCCGCCATCGTCCTGATCATGGTAACCAGTATTCGTTAAGACAGTAAGAAAAGGCAGGTTGCCTCCCTGCAATTGAAATTTATACCCGTTCCAGCGATCTAAGGAAAAAATATAATTTCCGTTGCTTGATGTGGTTGGGTTTATCCACGCGCAAATAGTAAAGCTGCTTGGGCGAAGTGAGGCCTGGAAAGGCACTTCGACATAGGCCCCGTTGTTAAACGCATACGCGCTATTGGCAACTCCGTAACGGTCAGTGGTCAACACCGGTAATGTTGCACCATCGGTTGGCGCGACCCCATAAGGGCCTACCCAGCCGGTTTGTAAGGTACCATCGTTTCCGTTACCTGAAACGTCTTTCGCATTACCATTAAAGGTCCAGGAGGCAACGAGATTGGCAGCCGAAATTTGCTGGATCAAATTGACACTAAACTGTGTTCCTGCACGCAGAAGGTTTGCCGCTGCGTTGTTCACCTGCTGCTGTGTAAAAGCACCAGCTTTAACCCCTGCTGCTAAAGTAAGGGCTGCCTGGAGGGGCGCCTTCGAACCCGGCGAGTAATCGCCGGCCTGTTTGCCTTCAACCGCAGCGGTGTAAACAGCGGTTAACGAATCAATTTCCTTACTAAGTTTTGACTTATCAGAATTGAAATTGGGTTTGTCGGCAGTTTTTTTACACGATTGCGTGATGCTCACAGCAACTATCACAACCAGGATAGCTGCTATAGAATTTCTTATTTTGCTCATTTTTCGATGTTTAAAAAATTTCATAATTACTTACCTAGTTTAGAATTAGTTTGCCTTTCACTTTCCGGTATCGGGAAGAATTGATTGGTGGTAAAACTAAAGTTGGGTTTATTTTTAAGCGCGTTAGTCGCGTAAGCTGATCCATAACGTATGATATCAAAAAAGCGATGGAACTCAAGCGCCAGTTCAGAACGCCTTTCTTTGCGAATAAGATCGCGAAGTTGTGATTGATCAGTGATCGCAATATCTGGCAATAAGCCTGCAGGTACGGTGCCAAATCCCGGAAGGGAAGCATCATTCAAATAGCTTTCACGGGCGCGTTTTCTCACCTTGTTAAGCGGTATTAAAGCCCCGACGCTGTTGCCTGCTTCGTTTAAAGCTTCCGCTTCGATCAGCAGAACTTCGGCAAACCGGATAGCCTGGTAATTTAAGTTACCATCGCCCCTGATATTGAGCGGAATTTCGGATAAGGGCTGGGTATGTTTTTTACTCACATAACCAGTGCTGCTCCATGCCGGATCAAACGGAGTATCGAAATAAGAATGCCCTGCTCTCGAAACCGTGTAATCCAGGCGCGGGTCAACCGTACCATCTTGCGCTGTTTCGAAGTTATCAACCAGGTTTTGTGTTGGCAGATAAAAGCCATATCCATTTAGCGGGCGTGGGCCGAACCAGGCGTTTAAGTTATTCCCCTGGTAAGGAACCAATCCTGAAGTATGAAGAATAGAAAATACACCTTCGGCGTTGTTTTTTGTTGCGGCCCTAAAGTTGTCGGCAAAATTAGGCAACAGGCTATAAACACCCAACGCTTCAACAGCCTGCGCAGTTGATGCGGCAAGCGCCCATTTTTGCTCGAAAAGATACGTCTTAGCTAATAAAGCCAGTGCGGCACCTTTGGTTACACGGCCCACATCACTGCCTGAGCGCGTTGCTGGCAAAACAGCGGCAGCAGCAGTGCAGTCCTTTTCAATTTGGGTATAAATTTGCGCCTGTGGCAGCGCAGGGCTTTGCAGCTCTTCCGGTGTTTCCACTTTCAAGTGCAAGGGGATATCACCATAAACTACCGTTAAATTAAAGTAGTAGTAGGCACGCAAAAACTCAGCCTGTCCTACAACGTCACTTTTAACAGCGGCAGAAACCGCGGTGTTACTTGCCGACAATCCGTCGGTAACTACATTGCATTTGAAAATACCATCATAATACCTTTTCCAAAGGCCCTCTACGGCCGAATTGGTAGGATTGATGTTAAAGTTCTGGATGCTTAAAAAATCACCCTGGTCGCCGTCACTGCTCCCTTTTATCGCATCGTCAGAGGCTAAGTCGCCTAAAACCCACAGCGTATTTGAGGAGCCATCTGTAAAGGTAAGCGGCGAATATGCCGCGTTTACTCCCAGTACAGCGTTGGCATCATTGGTGAAAAAATTATTACCCTGGTACTGGCCCAGTACCGGCTGCTCCAGGAACTTTTTGCATCCGCTTGCTGTTAATAGCAAGGATGCGCTTAAACAGATATATATATATTTTGCTTTCATCTCTATATTTTTTTAGGTTAGAAATTAGCGTTAACACCAACTGTTACAGTACGTGCCGATGGGTAAGTACCCCAGTCGATACCAACCGCCGTTACCGTGCTGCCGTTGTTACTGTTATTGTATTGTTCGGGATCAAGGCCGGTGTATTTGGTAAAGGTTAACAGGTTCTGGCCGCTCACGAATATGCGAACGGAAGAAACGCCAAGGCTTTTCAAAGCATCCTTACCAAGTTTATATCCGAGCTGCACGTTTTTAAGCTTCATATACGATCCGCTTTCGAGGAAACGGGTAGATGGCATTTTGTTATTGTTTGCATCTGACCACGACAAGAGCGGGAAGGTATTGGTTGATCCAGGACCGGTCCAGCTTTGCGTAGCAATGCGTTCGGTCACGTTAAAAGGGCGGTAAAAGCCTTCGATGTCGGTAAGCACCTGGTTGTATATTTTATTTCCATAAACACCCTGGAAGAATACATTCAAATCGAAGTTCTTGTAGGCCACATTTGCCGTTAAACCATAAGTGAACTTAGGTATCGGGCTTCCAACAAAGGTTTTGTCCTTGTCATCAATAACGCCGTCGCCATTAACGTCCTTGTACATCACGTCGCCGGGCCTGATGCCAGGTCCCTGGTAGGCGTGTGTGAATACCTGTTGAGCATTTTGAAAGATCCCTTCCTGTTGCAACAGGTAAAATGAACCGATCGGATGGCCCACTTGCGTCAACGTCGCATAATAGTTATTATCAATACGTCCGGCGGCTATTGGCGTTCCTCCTGCGAGTGCCGTTACGTTATTGTTAACCGTAGCGAAATTACCGCTCACACTATAACTCCAACTTGAATTAAGCGTCTTTTTATAGGTTAATTCAAGCTCAAGACCGCTGTTGGTTACATTACCGGCATTTACCGCAGGGTTACCACCGTTACCGGCGCTGCTTGGTAAAGGCAGGAACAATAACATATTTGATGTTTTTTTGATGTAGTAATCGGCGCTTAACAATAAAGCATTGTCAAAAATGCCGATATCTAAACCTGCATCCTGCTGTGTGCTTGATTCCCAGCGAATATTTGGATTGCCTTTAGTTGTTATGCTATAACCCTGGTTGGTTGTCCCGCCAAATGGATAGTAAAAGCCACTACCAAAAGTTGAAGTATAGGGGTAGGTACCTATTTGTGAATTTCCTAACTGGCCAACACTCAGGCGCAACTTTAGAGTAGAAATCGTCCTTTGGTTCTTCATAAAATCTTCCTGGTCGATCCTCCATCCTAATGAGCCGGACGTAAAGCCCTGGTACTGGTTTGAGGGATCTAATTGAGACGACCCATCACGGCGATAACTGATGCTGGCAAGGTATTTATTGTTGTATTGGTAATGTACGCTGCCAAATAATGAAGCTAAAGCAAAGTGCGATTCGCCTCCGCCGTTCAGTGCAGTAGCTAAGGAACCGTCGTCAAGATATTGAAAGGTAGGCCCCTGGTTAATAAAACCAGTTCGCGATGCGCCAATTCCATGCTGGTCCTGCTTGATAATTTCGGAACCTGCTAAAAAGTTCAATTCACTTTTTCCAAATGTAATGTCATAAGTGGCGGTATTGGTCCAGTTATAATTTAAATTGGTGTTGAATGATTGAGCAAGCGAGTTTGGAGAATTAAAAAACCTGTCGATACCGAAAGTTTTAAAAAATTGCTTGTACTCGGTTTGTATCAGGTTTAAACCGATATCCGACTTGATCTTCAAACCTTTTATAGGATCCAGTTCCGCGTAAGCGTCCCCTAATATGGCGTAATTGTAATTATTATCATTACTTGCATCGGCAAGTGCAACAGGGTTTATACCATCGCCTAAGAAATTACCGTTTACGCTTGGGTCCTGTTTTGGCAGATCGACAAACTGGCCGTTGGCGTTGTAAACCGGTGTCCCAGGTGTGCGGAACAAGGCATACCGTACAACACTGGCAGCTGCGCCGCTATAACCGTCACCGGATGTACCCACTATCCTGTTTTTTGAGTAACTAAGGTTAACATTGGTACCCATTTTAAAGTATTTGGATATTGTGCTGCTTACCGCGGTACGCAAATTAAACCTGTTGAAAGAGGAATTTTTTATCAATCCATCCTGGGTGAAATAATCGCCGGCAACAATGTATTGCGAGTTTTCATTACCGCCACTAATAGATAAAGCAGCATTGGTGACGTTGGCCGGTTTTAGAATCTCCTTCAACCAGTTCACATCAGACAGCGTGCCTGCAAGGGCACTGGATATTAAAGGCCTGCCGTCGTTAGTAGCTGCAGCATTGTAAGCCCTTACATATTGCGCGTTATCGGCCATTTTGATCAAATGCTGGGCGCTTTGCACGCCGGTATATGCGCTAAGGCTTAATTTAGCTTTGCCCGGGCTTCCGCGCTTGGTAGTTACGATAACCACACCGTTTGAAGCCCTGGCGCCATAAATTGCAGCTGATGAGGCATCTTTAAGGATATTAATACTTTCGATATCAGTTGGCGATATCTCATTAATACCGTCCTTAGTGGTTGGCACCCCATCTATGATATAGAGCGGGTCGTTATTATTTATCGTACCAACACCACGGATGCGGATATTTATCCCGTCGCCCGGGGCGCCTGTGTTTTGCGTAACTGCTACGCCGGCAGCTTTACCCTGTAATATCTGGTCTACTCCGCCTACGGGTAAACCGTTGATATCCTTGCTGCTTACTAATGAAACGGCACCGGTAAGGTCCTTTTTTTTCTGAGTGGTGTAGCCTAAAACTACCACCTCATTTAAATTGCCCGGAACCTCTTTTAGGACGATATTGAGTTCTGTTTTGCCGCCAACCGCTACCTCCTGGGGCACATAGCCCACGTAGCTGATGGTAAGTATAGCATTGTCGGGGACTGTTACACTGAAATTACCATTCAGGTCGGTAACCCCAAGGTTTTTGCCGTTTTTGATGCTAATGGTTGCACCCGGAAGGCCCGCGCCAGTGGCGTCGGTAACTTTACCGGTTACATGTATATCGGTTAAATCTGCTTTTGCTGCAGACGAGCCCGAGAGGAGAATATTTAGGGACGTGTTGCTTTCATGCAGCATGTTATGTCCATTTGCAGAGGCTCCGATTGCACAAAACTGGATCAATGCTGCTATAAGCAGGGTAAATGCCAATTTTTTAGTTAATGGGGCCCCTCTTTCATATCGACAGATAATGAAATAACTGTAAGTTTTTTTCATATACGTTGTTATTAAGGTTAATAATTAAGTAATCCTGTGATGCGACCTGAAGCGGTCAGATCAAATTGTCCAATAAAAGGGAATGCCTTCCCAATCATTTTTAGCTTCTTAAGCTCTTTTTAAGTAATTATTTCATGAAATTTTGCCCTTTCCTCTCTTTGGTTCATTTGGTAATATTTATCGTATGATCAGGTAGCATTTGTTATTATCTGGCGCTGGTTTCCGAAGTTTTAGAGCCAAAGAATCCCCGGACTCATTGATCAGCAATGTGTTACTTTTAATAAATCAGCAATAAATCAATTAATCAGGCTATAAAAGGGGTATTGGGTCCGGCGGTGCCGGTTTATGCGGGTCAAAAACTGCTACGCCTACTTTTGAGTCGGCGCAGCCATAATAGAGAAACCATTTTTGTTTAAAGTAAACCAGTCCTTCAATAAAAACGGTTCCGTTTACATATTGCCCGCTTTTTTCGAAGGCCGCCATAGGGCGCAAAAAAGGAACGTTTAAACGGTCAATTGCTTTGGATGGATCAGTACGGGAAAATAAAACCTGGCCGGCACAGTACGAATTACCATTAAAGCGTTTATCGCCGCCGTTGCCGGGATGGTTTTTCCCATTATAAAATAAGATGATCCCTTTATCCGTCATGATAGCCGGCGGGCCGCATTCGGTAAGGTCGCTATCAAAAAAGCCTTTGCGGGGTGATATCAGTTGTTTGAGTTCGCCTTTGTTATCAATCACCGGGCTCCAGTCGACGAGGTTATCGGAGGTTGCTGCAAATACATGCAACTCGCCCCAATACATCCAGTATTTGCCGTTGATCTTTGTTATAACCTGGCGGTCGCCATTTAACTTTGTTAATATCGAAGCAGATTTATGCGGGGCATTTAAGAACCTACCGTTATAAGCCTTTCTGAATATCGGCCCGTGTTTAGTCCAGGTGATCAAATCAGTTGATGTAGCTACTCCTAAACGCGGAACTTTACGGTTCCATTGGGTGTAGAACATTACATAAGTTCCATTTTCGGTAACGGCAACTCTTGGGTCTTCACAGCCACCGGGCCATTCAAATGCTTTCTGGCTATCGTTACCGGGGAACATCACCGGCTGACTTTTCCTTTTGAATGTAAGACCATCGCTGCTCTCGGCATAACCTATGCGCGAAGTACGGGTTCCTATTGCCGTTCCTGTTTTGTCCTCCGACCGGTATAGCACTATTAGTTTTCCGTCTTTTACGGCAGCGGCAGGGTTAAAAGTATAATCGGCTTCCCATCCCACCATTTTATTAGACATGGGGTCGAGGAACTTTGCGCTCGTATCGGGCGAAATGATAGGGTTAATGCCTGGTGGCCGCACAAAACCGCCAAATGCCCATCCCGGAAGGGTAGATTTGCGCGTTGTTTGAGCAAATGAAAAGTTAAAAAGTAACAGGCAGGCTAAAACTCCCGCCAGTTCAATGAATCCCTTCTTCATCAAAAGAATTTTTATAGGTTTTATACTTGGTTAAAATTCATTCGGTTTGCAAAACCGGTTTTATGAATTATTAACAATAGTAGTCAATAAAACCGGTTTTGCAAATTTATTTTTAAAAACTTTTTTGTGCAGGAAGTTTCAGCCTGCTTAGTTGTTTGATCTTAGTGCTTTACTTTATATAATTTATAGCCAAACAGGAAGATGACGATATAGCAAATAATGGGCAAATAATAGGCTGCAGCCACATTGTGGTTCGCAACTTGTCCCATTATCAGCGGAAAGAAGGCTCCGCCAACGACACCCATTGATATAAATGATGACGCCTGCTGTGTATGGCTCCCTAAATTCTTTAAGCCGAGGCTAAAAATTGTCGGGAACATGATGCTGAAGAAAAAGTTGATCATCATCAATGCAATATAGGAAGGCCAACCAAATTTCTGTGTGACTATCAGGCACATCATAATACTGCCTACTGCAAAACAGGCCAGCAATTTATTGGGTGCTATAAATTTCATCAAATAGGTTCCCACAAAGCGCCCGGCCATCATCATCGCCATAAAAAGGCTCATATACCTGCCGGCAGATAAATTACTGAAGCCCATAACTTCGTGCCCGTAATTGATAAAAAAGGCCCATGTGCCCGCCTGCGCTGCGACATTAAAAAACT
Organism: Mucilaginibacter sp.; assembly: GCA_043739405.1. Classification (GTDB taxonomy): domain Bacteria; phylum Bacteroidota; class Bacteroidia; order Sphingobacteriales; family Sphingobacteriaceae; genus Mucilaginibacter. Next base: position 16,751 of record JAYUEE010000077.1, read on the forward strand.
GGGCCACTACTGCCCATACAAAATGCTTATGTTGATACAGCTTCTTTTCCGGAGCTACGTCAATGTTTACTGCCTCGGGGTCAACCTCGGCTACAGCCACATGCGGATCGTTTAATACAGGTACTTTCAGAAACGAAAAAGCCACGATTAGCAAAACAAGCACAGCACCAATACTTATGTAAAGATATTTAACGGCGCTAAGATCAGGCGAGCTCGCGCTGACGACACCAAAAAGGAACCAGGAAGCTATAAATGGCCCTGCCGTTGCTCCCAGGGCATTAAATGACTGTGCGAAATTGATGCGCCGGTCGCTTGTACGCTGGTCGCCCAGCGCTGCAGCAAATGGGTGTGCGACAGTTTCAAGGGTAGCCATTCCGCAACCCATAATGAATAGTGCTATCCTGAAAAAACCAAAAGAGCCGGCATTTGCTGCGGGCACGAAAAGAAAAGTACCGGCGGCAAATAACGACAGGCCCAACAATACGCCGGGCTTATAGCCAAACCTCTTTAAAAAATATCCGGCAGGGATGCTCATGACAAAGTAGGCGCCGAAAACCGAAAGCTGGATGAGCCCCGACTGTGATTTGGACACATTTAATGCTCCCTGGAAATACTTATTGAGCACATCACTCATGGAGTGCAATACCCCCCACATCAAAAACAAGGAGGTTACGAAAATAAAGTTGACGATAAACTTCTTTTCAATAAAGGCTGCTTTTTGCATATTATATTAAATTATAATTGGTTTACAGAATAAAAGGGGGCCAATGGTTATCAAACAGGGCCGCGGTTCCCATGAGTGCACCGGTTTCTTCAAGCAGGTTCATCCTGATGGTTACCGTTTTTAATTGCCGGGTAAGGTGTGGCAGGAATAAGTGCGACGCTTTGGCAATATTGCCACAAATCACCAATGCCTCAGGTTTAAGCCGCTCAATGGGCTCCGAAAGAAAATCACATAAATTAACCGCAAATTCGTTGAATATCCCCCGGGCAACAGCACTCTTTGGCGCCAGTTCTGCAAGCTCCATTACACCTCCTGTTAACGATATGCCTGTTAATTCCTGGTAGCGCTTTAAGAACCAGCGTGTTGAAAGGTAATCATCCGCAATGCTTTCCTGATAAAGGTCGCTCCCAAGGTTTATATCCTTTGTGATCTTATTTTCGCTGTAAGCTGATCCGAAGCCTGTACCCAGGGTAATTCCCAATACACGCTTATAAGGCTTGCCCGCCCCTACTAATACTTCGCCTGCTATTGTTGATTCCGCATCGTTCCTGAACCTGACTGCCTGTGCATCAAGTTTCAGCGATGTAGCCAGGTATTGTTTAATGTTTACGCCATACAGGGCTTCGTATTTGTTAAGGCCTTTGATATAAGATATACCCTTTTCATAGTCAAACGGACCCGGCATTGCGATGCCTAATCCCGAAATTTGTATTGCCGGATTTTTCTCCAATGCCCGTTCAAAAGCGTTTCCCCATGCGAATAGTATATCGTCCGCCGAGCCTTTGCTATTCACTTCAACCCTGACAATGCTTTGTTCGGATATGGCGTGTGAGCCAAGGTCACAAATACCTACGGTAATATGCGAACCACCGATATCGGCAGTTAAAATGCTGGCGGCTGATTGCCTGTTAATTCCCATTATTAACTTTATAAAAGCCGAAGTGCAAAAACCGGTTAGCGGTTAATTGGAAAAAAACAGTTCTCATTTCGTTCGTTACGTTAAATAATTGGCTTATTTGGCTAAATTTTCCGGGGCTCTGAGTAAACGTCGGAAATTTATTGCCTTTAGGAACTGCAATAATAATTAATAAAACCGGTTTTGCAAATAGAAAACACTATTTTTGAAAAAGCAACCAATTTGGATAAGGTAATGTTATCTTGTTCCGGTATAGTTTCGCCCTAATACAAATTGTGTTTATTGACGACTTAATCCATTGCCAGTCAATAAATTGATTATGCTTTTATTAAAATACGTTTAACTTTATTTTCGAAAAAACTATACTTACTTAATTCTTCAATATCTAAGACCATAAATGACTAAAAAACTATCGATCAATGATATAGCTAACGAACTGGGCGTGGCAAAATCTACCGTGTCATTTATTTTGAATGGGAAAGCAAAGGAGAAAAGGATAAGTGATGAATTAACAGAAAGGGTGCTCAAATTTGTTGAAGAAAAAGGATACCGGCCAAATCAGCTTGCAAAAAGCTTAAGCACCGGTAAAACAAAGATGATATGTTTAATGGTTGAAAAGATATCCGACTATTTCTTTTCCCATATCGCTTTTCATTTAGAGGCGCTGGCCTACAAAAATGGATACAAGATAATTTACTGCAGCACAGAAAACAATCCCGAAAAAACACGGCAACTGATAGCCCTGTTGCGCGCGCGCTACGTCGATGGGTATATTATCACCCCTCCAATCGGTATTGAAGCGGAAATCCAGGCATTGATAAATGATAATTTGCCCGTGGTGTTGTTTGACCGCTACTTGCCGGATGTGCCCACCGATTATGTTGGCCTGGATAACTATAGAGGCACCTATGATGCAGTGGAATATTTAGTAAAAACCCCCGCTAAAAAAATTGCCCTGGTTACCTTAGCTTCTGATCAGACCCAGATGATCGAAAGGCAGTCCGGTTATTTAGCTGCCCTAAAGAAACATCGGCTTAAGCCTTTGATCTTAAAAGTATCTTTTGAAAATGATACGGAAACAACGGTAAAAGAATGCATGCAATTTATAAAGGATAACCCGGGCTTAGACTCCATCATATTTGCTACTAACTACCTTGCACTAAGCGGCATGAAAGCCATAACAGAGTTAGGGCTGAGTATACCCAAGGATATCTCCGTTATTGCTTTTGACGACCACGATGTGTTTAATATCTACAATCCATCGATCAGCGCCATCTCGCAGCCATTGGATGAAATGGCCAAGCAATTATTTAAAACACTCCTGGATAAACTCGAAAACAGGGTCCGCTTAAAAGACCTGAGCAGGGTAATCATACAACCTGATCTGATATTAAGAGGGTCAACTAAATACGTCTAATTTTAACCGTTGGCAGCGCCTAACGGCTTTTTGGGGATTATCGCACATCCCTTTCTCCTTCATTATTTATATAATTGTCATTATATTTAGCCCTGCATATCCAACATAACCTACTTCGCTCAACAGGTTATTAAAAGTTTATTACTGCTTCTGTTCAATAAAGAAGTGAGATGAAGTTTATTTCAGGATTTTTTTTGTGTTTTATTTTCAGTTGTGTGGTCGGTTGCAAGAACGCATACTATCCCCCTGCTATCAATGCGCCGGGCACCTACCTGGTTGTAGAGGGGGAGATCAATACCGATCTTGGCCCAACCACGATAAAGTTGAGCAAAACGGTTAATCTTTCCAGCGCGACAACCAGTAACCCCGTGCTTAACGCCATAGTGACCATTGAAAGCAGCAAAGGCGATAGCCATCCCGTAACTGAAACAGGTAATGGAACGTACGTTTCGGCCACGTTAAGCCTGGATAATGCATTAAATTACCGGTTAAGAATAAAAACAGCGGACAATAAGGAGTACGTGTCTGATTTTGTCCCGGTAGTAAACGCCCCACCGATAGACGACATTAATTTTACCGTTAAAAGCGATGGTATCCAATTGTACGTAAGTACGCATGATCCACGCAACAATACCCGTTTTTACCGCTGGGAATTTGAAGAGACCTGGGTGCTTCATACGGCATTTTATTCGCTTTTTAAATCAAACGGCGATACGGTTATCGACAGGGATCTTGTTAACGATCAAATATACCAATGCTGGAAAAGCGATACCTCGACAACCATAATTTTGGCAACATCATCCGGTTTGTCGGAGGATGTGATAAACAATGCGCCGGTAACGTTTGTTGAGGCTGGCTCCAGGAAACTTGACGGAAAGCAAAGCCTGATAAGGGATCAGAGAGATCCCCATACAAACGCATACAGTATTTTAGTTAAGCAATTTGCCTTAACCAGGAAAGGCTACGAGTATTGGGAAAATATTAAAAAAAATACGCAGGATATCGGGAAGCTGTTTGATCCTCAACCTACAGAGATCCGCGGCAATATCCATTCGGTTACCGATCCGCTGGAACCTGTATTGGGCTATATCAGCGCCGGCAGCATGACTACTAAAAGGTTCTTTATAGCAAACGGCCAAATACCCGCCCTGTGGACCGTAAATACGCCGTATGATGGCTGCAGGGTAGATTCCTTATACCTGGATACGGTTTTAAGGGGAAACATATTACCGACAAATGAGGAAAATACAGCTTTTAACCTCAACAAGGGTACGCTGCCGACCGAGTTGCAATTACCGGTTTATGCGCTTTACAACATCCAGGGCGGCAAAATAATTGGCCATACCGGTGGAACGCCAGATTGTGTAGATTGTACCTTACAGGGCACCAACCAAACGCCGGCCTATTGGCGATTTATAGGGCAGTAAGATGTGTTGAGGATGATCGCGGTGGTATTAACTTAACAAAGTCCCCAACCATACGCAGCCTGCTATCCCTAAAACAAGCGCCCAATATTTAATTTCTATCCAAAATAAGGTGTGCTTGCTTTTTGGCGATCTGCTTATTCCATCCCTTAAAACAGCGGGCCCGCCATCATAGAACCAAATAATAAAGGACGAAAGCAAAAAGGATACCGGCCCTATATACCCTCTATATTTTTCATTTACCTGGAAGGCATCGGCCATAATAAAAAGGATAATACCCATTAGTAAAGGAAGCACAATTACAATCGGGCCTTTCCCTTTGCGCGGAATAAAATGGGCAAACATTAGATAAAGATAAAAAATTGATGGACAATCCTGTTAGCTAACAAGCGGGTAATGTCCCTAATTCACAAAAACCTCATCGGCAAAAACCCAGGATGGCTTTCCTTTAGCCAGGTACCCGTCGGGTAGTTTATAGATCGGTTTGGCGACAACTTTAATGCAGGTTACCGGACCACTTAGCGTTAGTTTACAATCGAGGCCCTTTACGATATTCGGGTCGTCCTTTTTTTGCTGACCCGTTTTTATTTCGCCAATTATGCGCAAATGCTGCGGATCGGTACCACCCCATACCTGTATATTGGTTGGTAAAAATATCTGGCTGCCTATCACCTTCAGGCAATTGAGCGTTAACATCTGCGGCTTAATAGCGCTTTTGAAAAAAAGCATAAAACCCATGTCCTGCTGCGTACCCAGCCACTTGTTGTTACCGAAATTCATACCCCCCAATTCCCCATCGATGAGGGTTTTGGCGCCGTCGGCCGAATATTTTTCGTTAACAGGTGCTAAAAGCGTTATACTATCGGGTTTATAGGTGCTTTTGTAAAAAGAATAACTGATGATGTCGCTGCCAAACCAGCCTGCCTTGTAGGCTTTAACTTTGACGTTTGTATTAGCGCTAATAGTGATTCCGGGCTTATACAGGAGCGATTTGATGCTATCAGGGTCGGTGCCGTCGGTCGTATAGCGTATATCGACACCTTTTATAGGGTTGGTTATTAAAAGTTCAACCGGCTTAGAAAAAACAAACTGTGTATTTCTTATCTGAGGAGGCACCAGTTTCATGGGTTTGCCGTCGTCTTTGAAACCTTCCAAGAACGCGATGTTCTTATTCGCATTTTTTAAGCTTTGTAGTTCTGTTGCACTTAGGCCGGTGTTCCACACCGCTATTTCTTTCAGGCTTTTAAATGAATTCAACTGGGCGAGGGCCTGGGGGGTAAGTTTTGTCCCCGAAAGGGATAATGAGCGCAGGTATTTTAAAGAGGTTAATTCCTTTAACGTACTACCGGTGATATCGGTAAAGTTGAGGTTTAGAGTACGCAGATTCTCAAAACCCGTAATGGTTTTTAACTCAGCATCCTTCACCGGCATTTTATGAAGATCTAGCGCCACCACCTGTTTTTTAATGGCGCTCAACCCTTCCAAAACTTTTGGGGTGTAAAGGCTTTTGTTGTAAATATCGACAGACAATGCGGGCGAGCCTTCGGCAAGGGGGTAAATGCCGCAATAATTATTGTTTAGTTTTTGGATGGTTTTGTCATCGGCGGCCGAGAAGTCATATACTTCGGCAGGCGTTTCAGAAGGAGCGAGGAATTTCGCAGCTATTAATCTTAAAGAATCGCTTGCTGGTAAATCGGTCACTTTCTTTTTGAAGTCAGCATTTTCTTTTATCCATTGGTAAAGCACACTCATTTCTGCAGCCGTCAGCTGTGTTTTCCCGGATGGCGGCATGTGTTTCTTCTCCTCTTCGGGCAGATGTATGCGCTGCAGCAACAAGCTGATCTGTGGCTGACCGGGTACAAACAATTTGCCTGTTTTACCTCCCTTTAAAACGGAAGCCTCGTCAATAAGCTGTAGCCCACCCTTAAGCTTGTCAGGATTATGGCAGCCGATGCATTTATTCTGAAAAATAGGCTGAACCACATCACGGAATACAAGTGCCTGGTCTATCGGCACCAGCGGCTTTTTACTATCCATTACCGGGGCCAGTAAAAAGTTATCGCCATGGGTAATGCTCGCGCCGTAATGACCGCCAATCAGCAGGCAAAACACCAAAACAAGCGAGCCTGACCGGGCAATCCTTATGGTATACCAGGTCTTATCGCGAAGCCAATATATGGCAGAAGAAACAAAAACAATGCTTACACCAAACCATTTGTGCCATTGAATATCGCTGCCATCATAGCCGGGCTCCCTTGCCAAAAACAGCCCCATAATGGCGGTAATCGCCGAAAAGAGCACTCCAGAAAGCAACAGTGCGGTAGTAAAATCCTGGTAAAATTTCTCTTTTGCGAAGGCTGCTTTAAAGCGAAAGAATTCCATCAGCATGGCTAGCAATAATATCACTATCGGGAAATGCAGCACAAGCGGGTGAAGCCTGCCCACAGGTTGCAGCCAGCGTGGGATCGCCAGGTGGTCGCCGGCTAACAGCAAAACAACAATGAAGATGTTAAGCGCAAACAGTAAATTACCCGCAATAGCCTTATAGTTGCTTTTGATCATGAAGCCGTCCGCCAATTAAACACGGGTAAATTTATAGGGATACACCTTACCCGAAGCCCATTGCGCCACGTACAAATTCTCATCGTTATCCACGCAAACATCATGGGGGTTTAAAAATATCTTTTCGGCCTGGGCCATGGGTTGCAATACACCATCTTTGTAAACGGGCTCTGTCCCGCCGATGTTGGACACGACTTTGTTGTCTTTGTCCAGGATGGTTACGAAACCTGAATCCCTGGCCCCCAGGTCGGGCGAACGCAGTACAGCGGCATACAAGTGATTGCCTTTGATAACGGGGCGGCAAACACAGGCGCCGGGCAGTTTGATCACTTCGATCAGCTTGCCATCCATACTAAAACGTTTGAAGCAGTTGCGTGTGCGGTCGGTCACCAAAAGCGTCGGGATCGATTTGCGCCTGTCGATCAAAACACCATGGCAATTATCCAAATGTTCGTCGCCATCGCCGCGCCCGCCGAAATAGTTCAGCAGCTTGCCGTTTTTATCATAATGCATTACGTATTGGGCACCGTAGCCATCTGCTATAAAGAAATCGCCATTGGTATCTACAGTAGTTTCGGTCGGTACAAATTCTTCGGCTTTTTTGTAAACCCCTGTTTCCAGCGGAACATCGATGGTCATTAATATCTTGCCGTCGATGGTTGTTTTATACACCTGGTGTTTTACGGTATCGGTGATGAACAGAACTTCGGTGCCGTTCTCATTGAATATCGTGAAGCCGTGCGCGCCAGGGAAATCGTGCCCCCATGCGTCCAGCAACTTGCCCGACTTATCGAAAACGAGCACGTTGTTTTTGGTCTCATTGGTCAGCAGCATAATACGCCCCTTCTTGTCCTGCACAAACTCGTGGCAGTCGTTCACGGGGTTGGTAGTCGGGTCGGCTTTGGCCCATTTGGTATCCATGCGATAGCGCATGTTGCCGTGCCCGTAGATCGGGTCGTCGCTTTTTGCTAACATATCTTTTGCGATAAAAAAGCTTGCAGAAACCAGTGCTGTTTGCTTAATGAAATTTCTTCTTTCCATGTTAAATAAATTTAGGAAATAATGTCCCTTACTACGTTCCCCGCAACATCCGTCAGCCGGTACCTGCGACCGAGACTTTTAAAAGTAAGCTTGGTATGATCGATACCTAACTGGTTCAAAACCGTAGCATGAAAATCATGCACATGCACCGGGTTACTTACAATGTTATAACCAAATTCGTCCGTTTCGCCATAAACCATTCCGGGTTTAATGCCGCCGCCGGCCATCCATATACTAAAACAGCGCGGATGATGGTCGCGGCCATAGTTTGCTTTTTCCAGTTTACCCTGGCTGTAATTGGTACGACCGAATTCGCCGCCCCATATCACTAAAGTCTCATCAAGTAAGCCGCGTTGTTTCAGGTCCTTTACCAAAGCTGCAGACGCCTGGTCGACATCCTTTGCCTGCCCTGCCATTTCCATCGGTAGATTTTGGTGCTGATCCCATCCCTGGTGATAAAGCTGTACGAACCTTACGCCATTTTCAGATAGTTTACGCGCAAGCAAACAATTGGCGGCATAGGTACCGGGTACAAGGCATTCGGGGCCATACATTTTAACGATATCATCGGGCTCTTTGGATATATCCATTATCTCGGGCACAGCCGTTTGCATCCGGTAGGCCATTTCGTATTGCTGTATTTTGGTATTGATCTCGGGGTCGTGAAATTCCTTACTCGAAATGTCATTCAACTCCGCGAGCTTATCCAGCATTTTACGACGTTCAGTCCTGTCCAGTCCATCCTGGTTGTTCAGATAAAGCACAGGGTTTTCGCCGCTACTGAATTGAACGCCCTGGTGTATCGAATCGAGGAAGCCATTGCTCCATAACTTGGAGTATACGCCCTGGCCGTTCCCTTTTCCTTTGGATAATAAAACTGTAAACGCAGGCAAATTTTTGTTTTCGCTGCCCAAGCCATAACTCACCCACGAGCCCATGCTTGGCCGGTTGCCTTGTTGCGCACCTGTCTGGAAAAAAGTAAGCGCCGGGTCGTGGTTGATGGCCTCGGTGTATATCGTTTTGACGATGCAAATATCATCGGCTATGCTGCCTATATGCGGAAAAAGGTCGCTTACCCAGGCTTTCGATTGCCCGTATTGTTTAAAATCGTAATAGGAACCTACCAGCGGGAACGACTTTTGCAAGGCGGTCATGCCGGTCAATATCTGGCTTCCGCGAACGGATGGCGGCAATTCCTGGCCCATCATCTCGCGTAACTTTGGTTTATAATCGAATGATTCTAACTGGGATGGCGCGCCATCCTGGAAAAGGTAAATTATCCGTTTAGCTTTCGGTGCGAAGTTGGGTATGCCGGGAATAAAATCGGCACCGCTATCGCCCTTGATTCCTGATAAAAGATCTGGTATAAGTAATGATCCCAAAGCAACGCTGCCGAGCCCCAAACTGAGCCGGGACAGGAACCTGCGCCTGCTTTGATTCATGCCGTGTTCAAAAACTTCCTTCTCCATCGTCGTCAGGTTTTTGTGATTGCTTCTTCTAAGTTATAAATTGTATCTACCACTTTCATCATAGCCGCCAGCGTAATTTTATCTAATCCTGCCGGGATTGGATACTCACCAACGTTCAAAAGCTTTGCTGCATTTTGACTATCCATGCTTTTCAATTGATCATTATAGTAAGAATTCAATATGGATAACTCCTGCGCTGTCGGTTTGCGGCAGATGATCAGCCGGAAGGCCTTGTATATTTTCTCTTTCGACTGGCTGTTGTCCTGTAAAAGTTTGGCCGCTAATACCCGTGCAGCTTCCAGCATGGTGGGGTCATTTTCCATTTCCAATGCTTGTAATGGCGTATTGGTCCGTAGCCGCTGAACCTCGCATTGATCGCGGTTGCTGGCGTCAAAAATAGCCATCTCAACAGGTGGAACGGTACGTTTGATTAAGGTGTACATTCCGCGGCGATAAAGACCAGGGCCATGTACCTGTCGGTAACTTGCCAGCTGGCCACGCCCGGAAGTAGCATTTTCCCAAAGGCCCGGTGGCTGATACGGATTTACACTTGGTCCGCCAATGGTTTTATTGAGCAACCCGCTGCTGGCTAATACAATGTCGCGCACAAATTCAGCCGGAACACGATAGCGCGGGCCGCGTGCAAGCAAAATATTATCGGGATCGTTCTTTAATTTTTCGGGTGTGATCACTGCTGACTGCCTGTATGTTGCCGACATCACAATCTGCTTAACCAGCCGTTTGATGTTCCAGCCATGTGTGCGGAAATCAACCGCCAGCCAGTCTAACAATTCGGGATTGGAAGGTAAATCGCCCTGGCTGCCAAAATCGCCGAGGGTTTTTACTATTCCACGGCCGAAAAACTCCTCCCAAACTTTGTTTACATATACCCTTGCAGTAAGCGGGTTTTGGTCATTAAACAACCATTGCGCCAGGCCCAGCCTGTTTTGCGGGTAGCTACTGTTAAATGGTAAAATGGCCTTTGGCGTGCCCGGCAGCACTTCATCGCCATGGCTATCATACGCGCCGCGCTTTAATACATAGGTTTTGCGATAAACCTCGCTGTCGCCCATCACCGATACAATCAATTTGCCGGTATCTGTTTTGTTTATAAACTTCAGTATGCTTTTTACGTCATCATTACTGATCTGCATCATCGGCCTTTTTGCGTAGGTCTCGGGACCGCCAACGGTAGACTGAAGGCCCGGTTCTTTTACGCTATTAAAAAAAGAGAAGACCTGGTAATATTCTTTTTGCGAAAAAGGATCGAATTTATGATCGTGACAATGCGCACACTCTAATGAAATTCCCAGTAAGGCCTTGCCAAACGTATTGGTGCGGTCGGTAACATAACTTACACGATACTCCTCATCAATCACACCGCCCTCTTCGGTTATTTTGTGATTCCGGTTAAAACCTGTAGCCAGTAATTGCTCTTTGGTGTGATTTGGCATTTGGTCGCCAGCCAGTTGCCAGGTAATAAAGTCTTTGTAAGGCAGATTCTCGTTGTAGGCATGTATTACCCAATCGCGCCAGGGCCACTGCGTACGGTAATTATCGTCCTGGTAACCATGTGAATCGGCGTAGCGCGAAATATCCATCCAGCGGAGAGCCATTTTTTCACCGTATTGAGGGCGAGCCATCAGTTCATCCACCATCTTTTCATAAGCATTCGGACTTTTATCCGCTAAAAAGCGGTCCATCGTAGCCAAATCTGGCGGTAGCCCATTCAAGTCGAGTGATATCCGTTTAAGGAGACGTTCTTTATCAGCTTCCGGATTTGGTGCAAAGCCTTTTTGCTCCTGTTTGTGCAGGATGAAATAGTCGATGGTATTTTTTGGCCAGGTTTTATCTTTTACATCGGGCACCGGCGATAACTTCGGTGGCACAAATGCCCAATGTTTCTCGTACTTAGCCCCCTGTTTTATCCATTTTTTTATCAGGCTTACTTCGTATGGGGTTAATCGTTTCAGGTTTGATTTGATCGAAGGCATCACATCATTTGAATCGCTGGTGGTAATCCTGCGATAAACTTCGGATGCACCCGGGTCACCGGGAACCAGCGCATGCGCTTTAGGGTTATCTTTTAATACATTATAAGCGCTTTCGGGAATATCCAGCCGCAAATTAGCCTGACGCTTGTTAGCATCCGGGCCGTGGCATTTAAAACACTTATCAGAAAGGATGGGCCTGATATTGAAATTGTAGCTGATGGTATCAGGTATTTCTTCGGCAGCTACCGTACCAGCTGAATTATGGCATGCACTAGAGCCAGTAATCAACCCCACGGCAAGAAGCATCCAACAGAATATGGCGTAACGCATATTGGTTTAAATCCGGTTTACAATTGAGAATGACTAATGTATAAAATTATTAGCCGATTATAAAAATTGTAACCGAATTTGTTACCAAAGAATTAAAGCCGATAGCAAGTCGGCTCAGTTAGTTATTAGCTTTTTTTTGCCGGGAGCTTAGCTTTGGTTTTGGCAGGTTCTTCCTTTTTTACAGGCTTTGCCGTTACCACTTTTGGGGTAACTTTTTTGGCAGGAGTAGTTACCGCTTTAACAGGAGGGGCCACTTTTTTTTCACTAACCGCCGGTTTTGGTTTTGCAGCAGACTTTGGTTTTGGAGCTGTTTTAACAACCTTATTTTCCTTAGGTGCGGCAATTGGTGCTGGTGAAACAATTTTTATTTGCTCCGAAATTTTCTTGGCGAGTTTTTTCGCGGCTTTCTCAAAATCATGAAACAGGTCTTCAGAATCTTGCCCGAATTCTTTTGCAATTGCTTTAAGTTGAGAAACTATTTTTAAATGTATGGCCGCGCGGGCGGTCTTTTTGGCTGATTTAATAACCGGTTTTAATGCTTTATCTTTCATATTTCAGTATTTTTCCAAAAGTATATTATTTAAACATCAACCTAATATTATATTTATGTTAACAGATTGGTATTTAACCAAATAATATTAACTACAGTTTCAAATATTCATTTAGCCGGCAGAAAAAAACATACGTTGATCCTCTTATTAACCCTAAAAGGATAATTAGGTTTCATAGCAACAGGTTTCAGTTGCCGCGAAAGGTTCTCAAATACCGAAAATAAGCTTTGAGTTTCCGGTGGTTATGTTAGCGATGGTTTCTACATCCGTTTGATGCAGGTCGGCTACTTTTTGGGCGATGTGTATTAAATAGGAGCTTTCATTTGGTTTGCCCCTGAAGGGAACAGGTGTAAGATAGGGCGAATCAGTTTCCAGAACAATGTGCGCAAGGTCGATCTGCTCTACCACCTTATCAAGGCCCGAATTTTTATAGGTAACCACACCGCCTATCCCCAGGTAAAAACCCATGTCAATCAATTGATGTGCCTGTTCCAGCGTGCCGGTAAAGCAATGCAATATACCGCGCAGGTTTTCGTCCTGTTCCCGGCGCAAAACTTCATACACCTCATCAAACGAATTGCGGCAATGTATCACGATAGGCAGTTTGAGTTCTTTAGCCCAGGCGATCTGTATTTTAAAAGCTTCTATTTGTGTATCAAGCGTGCTTTTGTCCCAGTACAGGTCAATACCAATTTCGCCGATGGCGTATATTTTATGTTGCGTGATAGCTGCGTGAATCAGGTCCAACTCATCCCTCCAGTTTTCCTTTACGTCGCAGGGGTGCAGGCCAAGCATCGGAAAACAGTAATCCGGGAAAGCTTCCACCTGGCTGAACACCAGCTCCATAGATGACGAGTCCACATTCGGCAAAAACAAACGCCCGATACAGTTGTCCAAACAGCGCTGCATCAATTCCTGCCGTTTTTTGGGTTCAGTTTGATAATATTGGTGGGTATGGGTGTCCGTGAGTAACATCTTACAAAAATAGAAAAGCCCCCGGTTTAGCAGGGGCCTTTATTAGCTATTCTTTTTTGCTGTGGTGTGTTTTTTCGCGACACTCTTCTTTGCCGCGGGTTTCGTTGCAGGTTTTGCGGCAACGGGGTGTTTTATCGGGTTGATTTTCACCAGTTCCACATCAAATACCAGCGTGGCAAAAGGGCCTATATCACCGCTACCTTCTGACCCGTAGGCCAATGCTGACGGTATGATCAATTCGGCCTTTGAGCCTTCATTTAAAAGCTGCAAACCTTCAACCCAGCCTTTAATAACCGGATCTACACCCAACACAAACTTATAGGGTTCGTAGTGGCGCCCCGGCTGATTTAATCCGGCCTTTTTCGCATCTGCTTCGATACTTGAGTCGAAAACCTTGCCATCAAGGGTATGGCCTGTGTAATTAACCGATACCGTGTCACCAACAAGTGGTTTTTGTTTTATGGATGGGCTGATTATAAAATATTTTAAGCCAGACGGTGTGGTCTTAGGAGTCAATTTTTTGTCGGCAATGTATTTACCTTCTGCTGTCGTTTCGGCCACGCGCATGCTGTCAAGACCCTTGTTCCTTTCGGCGATAGCATCATTAAGCGATTGAATCCGGTGTATTTTTACAAGATAGATCAAATAGCTCCCTTTAGGCAAAAATGCCGGGCGCTGTTCTTCATGGCCTTTAAAAAGCGAATCGGTGGGTACTTTTACTAAGGCGCTATCCTGTGCAGCTAATAAAGGAAATACTTCCATCAGGTCGGAAGCATTCTGTGAAGGCACGATCCGTACTTGTGCAGGATGCCCCATCATATAGGTACTTCCAAGCAGCGAATCCTTTTCGGTTTTTTGGATGATGTCAAAAGTCACCACATCATTCAGCTTTATTTTATCACCGGGATTGCTGGTTAACTTTTTACAAAGGTCGCCTTTAGGTGTGTGCGCAAAATCGTCAGGTGCCTGTGCCCTAACTTTAATGGTTATTGCTGCGAGCAATACTACTAGCAATGCTATTTTCTTCATCTTTTTAAACAAAAAAGCCCCCGGCATAGCCGGGGGACCATAAAATCAATATTTATTTAGCTTTTGGCGCATTTGCCTTTTGCTGCAACTGCTGCAATGTCATTGGAGCCGGTGCAACTGGTTTTGGCGCATTTGGGTTAGGGTGTTTTATGTTCACCATCTCCACTTCAAATACAAGCGGTGTAAACGGAGGTATAATTGCATAACCCTGTTCGCCGTAAGCCAGTCTTGAAGGAATAACAAAAGTTGCTTTGGCGCCTTTGTTTAAAAGCAGCAAACCTTCGTCCCATCCTGCTATTACTTTCTTAACACCTACGGGCACGGGGATAGCTTTATAAGGCAAACCTGGATTGTAAGTTTTATTGGCCTGGGCAGTTGCCTTTACGTTAGTTTCAAAAACTTTACCGGTAGTAAATTTGGCCGTATAAAATACTTCCGCAGTGTCGCCAATAGCCGGTTTATCACCAACGCCAGGTGTTGTGATCGTATAAAATAAACCCGACGGCGTAGTACTACCTACCAGTTTATGGTCGTCGATGTATTTTTTTAGTTTTACCACTTCGGACTTTTTCATCAACTCGCCCTGGGCATCCATGTACTTTTTGATCTGCGCATTCCAGGTAGTGTCGTTCGGTTTTGCGCTCTTAGGTATAACCTTCTCAACTTTTATCTGGTAAACGATATATTTTCCTTTGATAGGAGGCCTGCGTGTGCCTTTTTTGAAAAGCGAATCGATATTGGTTTTTACCGTAGCGCTGTCGCCTTCTGCCAAATAAGGAAAAGCATTCATTACATCGCCCGGCTGGCCCTTACGCATCACCTGGTACGATGGTGCGCCCTGCTCGTAGCTGCTGAATAATACCGAGTCGCCGTCTGTTTTGGCTACTACGTTAACTGCTATAAAGTCGCCTTCTTTTATTTTGGCACCACCTTTATCAACATTGATATTATATAATAATCCGCCCGGAGCTTTTTTAAATCCGCCGTTGCAGCTTGCTAATCCAATGGTTGCAAGCGCTAAAAACACTAAGTTTTTCTTCATCATTTACTGTATTAATAGTTTTTTGTATTCTGGTAAAATTAGTTTTATTTGTTTGATAACATCTTCAAGACTATCTGTCGAAGTGCCGCCTGCCGCGTTGCGGTGACCGCCTCCATTAAAATATTTTTTGCAAATTTCGTTGGCCGGAAACTCTCCTTTTGACCGTAACGAAAGTTTTACCTTATCCGGACGTTCAACTATAAAGGCTGCCAGTTTAACCCCTTCTATGGATAAACCATAATTTACTATCCCTTCGGTATCGCCGGTTTCCACATCATATTGCTTTAATTCCTCGCTATTTACCGAAATTATTGCCGTATGGTAATCATAAAGCACTTCAAGCTTATTGCTAATGCAATGGCCAAGAAAACGTAACCGATTTTCGGACAAATTATTGTAAACCAGTTCATGTATCTGCCAGTTTACCGCGCCCAGGTCGATCAGGTCGGCGGCAATACGGTGAACATCCGATGTGGTATTCGGTAATTTAAATGATGCCGAATCCGTCATGATGCCGGTATATAAACAGGTGGCAACGTCTTTATTGATGAACGCAACATCATCCATTAAATTGGCGATAAAGTCGTACACCAGTTGTGCCGAAGCACAGGCATTGATGCTCCAGTGACGGAAATCATCAAAATCCTCGGGCTCCAGGTGATGGTCTATCATCACTTTTACTGCGCTGCTCGCACGTACCAGCTCGCCCAGTTCGTTTATCCTGCTTAGATTATTAAAATCAAGGCAGAATATCAGTTCGGCTTCAGCTACTAATTTGGCTGATGTTTCTATGTTTTCGGTATAGATAATTACCTCACCATTACCCGGCATCCAGGCTAAAAAGTCGGGATAATCAGTAGGGGTAATTACTTTAGCGTGGTGGCCAAGCTGTATGAGGTAATTATACAAACCCAGCGACGAGCCCATAGCATCTCCATCAGGTTTGTGATGGGTGGTAATGACTATTTTGCGGGGTTGCGCTAAAAGTTCCTTAAGCGAGGCTAAATCCAACATTATTTAAAAATAGCTGCAAAGCTAAATAAATTAATGAAATACGGGGTATGTAAATGGAAAGGGGTATATATCGATTTGAAAAGTATCACCTGTTTAAGTGTGAGCACTTCCAATTATCCTATAGTTCAAGTGTGGACACCTGAACTGGCGGGTTAGCAAACCCGCCCTATCCCATTCTCTGGGATTCCAAAAATAACTACCGCGAATTTAAATTTTGTGCAATTCTTTGGCCAAAGTATGATCGTCTGACAGCCGGGGTAAGCGCATTAAAAAGTTTTAAAAGTTTATCAAAGTTCCTTTCATAGGAAAAAATTGCGAACGCGCTAACATAGGATCCGCGATGTTCCAAAGCATATTTAGAGGATAGCTGTTCCAGTTTTTCTGTTAGTTCCATTTCCGAAAGGTGCAATTTATTAGCGTGCGCTACCATGGCTTGAAATTGCTGAAACTGCAGTTCGACACTACTACCGGTTATGTGAATACCAATGTCGTTAAGGGAAGCTGTATCGACGCTAAGTGTTAGGTTCCCGGGTTCTAAGAACAATCCTAAATAATAGTCCTTTATCCCTCTTATAGAAAGGCCGAAGGAGCAAAATTCAGGGCTTTCAACTTTGCCGGAAATAATAAAATTACCCGATACGATTTTTCCTGAGTCTGTGCCTGTTCGTTGGCGGTGCCTGATATACGCCCAACCGGTATCAACCCCTTTAATGTGGCCCTTTATGGTGTAACCCTGGGCAAAACAGCTTGCTGCTGCAAAAACCAGTAATACAGGCGCAGTAAACTTGTAAGGAAACATCATTATTAGAACACTATAGGCTGTATAAAATTATTAATAACTTTTTACTAACCCAAGCTTACCCGGCCTATCCCATTCTCAATCCCTGCCCTGATCATGTTCCCATAACCGTCATCCGGCAGAAAACCGGCATAAGACAGCGCGTTTTGGTAGTTTTCTTTTGCACTGGGAAAATCGTTCAAATCCTCATAACATTTGGCAATATTGAGGTAAAGCGAAGGATAGGTTCCTTCAATACCATCCTCCTTTATAGCAAGAGCCAAACGCAGGGCAGTTTCATCCCATTTTAGTTTGTCAGTAACTGTTTTTTGATGCCGGGCGATGTAGTGGGCACAGGTAAATTTGTCAAAATCATTAGCAGCCTGTTCCCAGGCTTGTTGAAATATTGCGGCCGCTTCCTCAGGCTTGCCTTCGCCTTCTAACTGCATGCCCTGGGCGCAGAGTTTGATAATTGGGTTTTCGGGATCGAATTGCATGCTGTAAATTATGCATAAATTGGTTTTGATATCCTGCCAATCTTAAAATATGACTAAGCAATTATTAACCCTTTTACCAAATCCAAAAAACGTTTAATTTATTGCCTTAAAAACGCTACTTTTGCGGCAATTTAAAACCATACGATGGAAACCAATAAAACATTCACTATGATCAAACCCGATGCTGTTGGCAATGGCCACATCGGGGCTATTATAGACCATATTATTAAAGGCGGCTTTAAAATTACCGCTATGAAATACCTTTGGCTTACGCCCGAGAAAGCGGGCCAGTTTTATGCCGTGCATGCAGCACGCCCTTTTTATAAGGATTTGGTTGACTTTATGTCATCCGGACCTATCGTTGCTGCGATACTTGAAAAAGACAATGCTGTGGAGGATTTCCGCAAGCTGATCGGCGCTACCGACCCAACAAAAGCTGAACCCGGAACTATCCGTAACCTGTTTGCAAAATCAATAGATGCCAACGCCGTACACGGTTCTGACTCTGACGAAAATGCACAAATAGAAGGCAGTTTCTTCTTCTCGGCTTTCGAGAAATTCTAAAATTTCAATTGATTTGGGTGTCACCCTGAGGCACTCGAAGGGTAAGCGCAAAGGCCTTTCGCACAATGCTTCGAGTGCCTCAGCATGACAGCGCGCTATAGTTAAGAAGCACTCAATCCGGGTTCGCATAAGAGTCCGTAATTCCCGGTATGTGGTGAGAAAATTCCGCTTACCGGGAATATATTCCTCAATTGCTTGTATTTCTGCGTTTTAGTTAATAGCTTTACGTTGTTGTTAATGTGTATTTTACACTGGCCAATTAAACCATGGCAGGGTTTTTGCATCTGATACAATATATTTAAAATACTATTTTATGAAATTATTAATAAGGTGCCTCTTGTATTCAGCGATCATTGTAGCAGTGATCTTTATAAATGCCTTATTTTTTCTTCACCGTCCGCCCGAAGTACAGTTGGTATTTATAACACCAGGCTTTATCATATTGGGCTATGCTGTAATCAGCGATGATTTCAAGAAGAAAACCCGGGCAAGCGTTCGCTGGTCTAGAGGAAGATAATCTCTTCAACCAATAACGCTTTCGCATCGCTGTTGATCTTTTCGATTATCTGCGAACGCATCATCAGCAGTTCATTCTTTATTACAGACGATTCTATCCGCAGAAACAGTTTTTTGTCGTGGATGAATATTTCTTTCGTCCGGTTAGCAACTGATTTCCCCACCATATCCGGCCAGGCATTAATAATGCCGGTTTCGTCATAGCGCTTTTTTATCTTGTAAACCTGCAGCATCTGCTCAATGGCTTCCTTCAGCGTTTTGTCGTTGGCTTTACGTATCAATTTCCCCTCCTTTTACTTTAAAAAGCTTAACATCCACGCCTATCTGCTTAAAGATGTTTTCGATCTTCGCCGCATTGGTGTCGGTTATAAATACCTGCCCGAAATCGTGGTTGGAAACCATCTGCATCAGCTTGGTTACGCGTTTGTCGTCTAATTTATCAAAAATATCATCTAGTAACAATAAAGGCTTAAAACCTTTTTGCAGGTCCAGGAAACTGTACTGGGCCAATTTAAGCGCTATCAGGAATGACTTCTGCTGCCCCTGCGAGCCAAACTTCTTCATCGGCATGCCGTGGATGGCAAATTGCAGTTCGTCGCGGTGAATGCCTACGGTAGTACGTTCCAGGGCGCGGTCCTTTTCGGTGCTCTTCTTTAGTAGTTCGGCAAAATCACCCAGCAGCAACTGCGACTCATAAACCAGGTCGACGTGCTCAGCTTTCTCACTCAAAAAATGATAGTGTTTATTAAATATCTCCGTAAAGCTTTCCATAAAAGCCTTACGTTTCTGGAATATCCGGTTACCCGAGCCTACTAATTGCTCGTCAAATACCGCCAGCAGGTCGGGGTCGTAGCGGCCGGTATCGGCTATCCGTTTTAATAAAGCGTTGCGGTTAAGCAATACCTTATTATAGGATATCAGTTCGTCCAGGTATTGGTTATCGGTTTGCGATATTACGTTATCGATAAATTTGCGCCGTTCCTCGCTGCCTTCAATAATAATACTGATATCATATGGTGAAACCATCACCAACGGGAACAAGCCAATATGATCGGCAAGGCGCTGGTAATCCTTTTTATTGCGCTTAAACTGTTTCTTTTGGTTACGTTTTACACCGCAGGCCACCGTCTCTTCCCGGTCGTTTTTATTGAACACCCCGTTGACAATAAAAAAATCGGTGCCTTGTTTTATCTGTTGGCCGTCGACGGGATTAAAATAACTTTTGCAGAGTGAAAGGTAATGTATGGCATCCAGCAGGTTGGTTTTCCCTGCGCCATTATCGCCGGTAAATGCGTTTACCCCTTCGCTTAAATCAAGCTCAGCTTCGGCGTAATTTTTAAAATTGATAACGGAGAGGTGTTGCAGATACATATACTTTTCAAAGGTAGTGATTTGCGACCAGTGATTGGTTAATCGGTGACTGGCGACTCGTTAACTTGTGACTCGTTAACCGGCCACAAATCACTGGTCACGGGTTAACAAGCCACTAATCACCAGTCTCAAATCACTAATCACTAAATAATTACACCTATCTATTGCTAACAAACTTGAAAAACGTATTTTTGCAAACTTAATTTTAAAATAACAATGTCGAACACGCAGGCGAATAACAAGGCCCCGGTAGCAAATAGTGATTTTGGGCAGACGGGCAAATTTGTGCGCGAGAATCAAAAAAGTTTAGTTTTTATAGCGGGAGCTATTGTTGTAATGATACTCCTTTACCTGGGTTACCAGAAGTTATACCTTGCCCCGCGCGAGGAAACTGCAGCGGCTCAAATGTTTGTAGCGCAGGATTTCTGGGCTAAAAAAGAATGGGACAAAGCCATCAAAGGCGATGCCGGGTATCCTGGTTTCGAAAAAATAATTTCGCAATACAGCAATACCAAATCGGCTAACCTGGCTTATTTTTACCTGGGTATAGCTTATTTGAACAAAGGCGAGTATCGTAAGGCAATTGATAACCTGACCAACTATCGCGGTAACGACGCCATAGTAGCTGCTGAAGCACTTGGCGGAACGGGCGATGCTTATACTGAGTTGAAAGATTACGATAAAGCAGAAACTTATCTTAAAAAGGCTGCTGATAAAGCAAGTAATAAATTCTTATCTCCATTTTACCTGAAGAAATTAGGTTTGGTATATGAAGCGCAAAACAACAACAAAGACGCTGAAGATACCTACAAAAAAATAAAGACCGATTATCCCGAGAGCAGCGAAGCGCAAAGCATAGATGCGTATATCGCACGTGCTAACGCGAAGTTGTAAGCAAATAATCACCAAAACATATAAACGGCTTCATTAGATTTAATGAAGCCGTTTCTTTTTTATTAATTTCGGAGCGTAAAATAATTCCGAAATAAAATGGCGACCCAGCTTAAAAATCTGTCTGATTTCAGTGATACCGAGATCCAGTCGGCCGTAGCCTACCGTTTTGGTATTGTGGTAGCCGAATGGAACGCCGAAATAACTAATGCATTGTACCAGGGCGCTTATCAAAGCCTGGTCAACCACGGGGCGTTGCCTGATAATATATTTAATTACAGTGTTCCGGGCAGTTTCGAATTGACATCTGGTGCTGATCTGTTATTAACCAACCGTCATTTAGATGCGGTAATTTGCCTGGGCTGCGTAATACAAGGCGAAACCCGGCATTTTGATTTTATTTGCAATGCCGTGGCCAATGGTATAAGCAACGTTGCGATAAAACATTCAAAACCAGTTATATTTGGTGTATTGACAACGGACAACCAGCAGCAGGCTATTGACAGGGCCGGCGGCAAACACGGAAATAAAGGTGATGAAGCAGCTATCACCGCCATAAAAATGGCTAACTTAGCTGAAACTTTGAAGGGTTAATTTACGTTTAACAAGCTCAATTAAAACGATGAAAAAACTAATTTACATAGCCCTGTTTGCTTTGATAGCAATGAGCGCTGCTTCATGCGCAAACAAACTTTGTCCTGCTTACGGCTCATATCCAAAAAACAGCCGATAGTCATTTTTACTTTGCTTTGAAGATAATTGCCGTTCTGCGTGTTACCTTTGCAGACTTATTATTTTTTAATTTCTATGGATTGGATACCGTTGGAGTCTGCAGAGCAGGTGAAAGAGATCAAACAACAACAAGGCTACAGTATTATTTTTAAACACAGCATACGCTGTTCCACCAGCCTGATGGCCAAAAGGAGGCTGGAAATGGATAAAGACAGCGTTCCAAACGGGCTTCATGTTTATTTCTTAGACCTCATCAGGAATAGAGAACTATCCAATCAAATTGCAGAAGACTTCCAGGTACACCACGAATCGCCCCAGCTTTTGGTGATAAAAGATGGTGAGTGCATACTCGACCAGTCGCACGGCGAGATATCGTTTGAAGAAGCGCTATCGGTGTTGAGTTAGTCCGAATCCCGATAGCTATCGGGACGGGAAGACCGAAAGTCGGAAAGATAAAATATGTAATCGTATATTAGTTCGGACAAAAGGTTTTACTTTTTAATTGTGATATATGCCATATTGACTATCATCAAATCCTTTTTAGTATCATAACTTATCTTTGTTTCCAGCCCACTCTCTTCATCATATAACACCCACAAATTATCTCCTATTTTCTTATAGGGTGCGTCCATTGTATTCTTTATTTGGTTGTGATCAAAAGGATAGATTAATTCTAATCTATTACATGTATCATTTTTATAATGGCAATTTATTCGAAAATAATTTTGATACGTATATGAATCGCAAGTATCGGCATTTACAATTAGCTTGAAATTTTGGGGCTCGCTTGCGCAGTTCTTCCTGATGTCTTTCTTTATATATCCAGGCTCTATCCAATAGCCCTGGTTTTGACTATTATTCCCTTGGGCCCTTAAACAAAATGACATTACAACCAAGGCGAATAGCAGTATCAATTTTTTCATCCTGGAAAAGTTTGTGCAATATTGATAAAGTTTACAAATTGCTGATCAGCCAGCAATCGGCTTTTTAATTGAATAAATATATGGATTAATTGCAACTTCGGACAATCCTAATGCAATGAAAAAGCATCTAATAATAGTTTGATAGCTTCCGGACTTAAGCGGACTTTCGGACTCAAGCTAGTACTTCCCAGCCAAAATCAACTGTCTTAGTCATATCCGGGTGCAGACTCAGGTAAACCGGGCAGGTCATTGCGATATCTTCCAATAACTTTTGCTGTTGCTCTGAATACTGTTGCGGGAATTTCAGTTTGATCTGCAACTCGGCAACTTTGCGGGGTGGTGTAGATGACATGATCTTCGTCACCGAACATTTTGCACCATCGATATTAATGCCATCATTACGCGTTTTGATCGCAATAGTGGTGAGCATGCAGGTACCAAGCGCTACGCCAAGTAAATCGGTTGGTGAGAAAGCTTCGCCTCTGCCCAGGTTATCGGTTGGGGCGTCAGTTAATATTTTTGTGCCCGACTGTAGGTGAATATTTTCGGTTCTTAAATCGCCTATGTAAGTGGTTTCTACAGTTGCCATTGTTGCCCATGATCCCCTAAAGGGGGGACCAATATTGCAAAATTAAAATCTTTAAGATATTTTCCTCTATCAATTGATTGTAAATATTCCAAATAGGAATAAGAATTAAATTTCCCCTTTAGGGGGTTAGTGTGTTTTTAACTAACTTTGCCCTATGATCGAATTACCGGTAGTACCAGTAAATCAAACCCAGCGTAAACCCGACTGGCTGAGGGTGAGGCTTCCCGTAGGGAAAGAATACGCCCACGTTCGCGGTTTGGTGGATACGCATAAGCTGCATACCATCTGCGAAAGCGGCAATTGCCCTAATATGGGCGAGTGCTGGGGAGCGGGTACCGCTACCTTTATGATATTGGGTAACATCTGCACCCGTTCATGTTCATTTTGTGCTGTAGCCACCGGCAGGCCGCTGGCTGTTGACCTGGATGAACCGAACAGGGTAGCTCATTCGGTGAAGCTGATGCAGGTGAAGCATTGCGTGATCACTTCTGTTGACCGGGATGATTTGAAAGACGGCGGTTCCATCATCTGGGCGGAAACAATAAATGCCATCAGAAGAGAAAGCCCCGAAACTACTTTGGAAACTTTGATACCGGATTTCCGCGGTGTATGGGAAAACCTCGAAAGAGTACTTGCCGTTCGCCCGGAAGTTGTTTCGCATAATTTAGAAACGGTACGCCGCCTTACCAAAGAAGTAAGGATACAAGCTAAATATGACCGCAGCCTGGATTGTTTAAGGCATATTGCTGCAGCAGGATTACGTACCAAATCGGGTATTATGCTTGGCCTTGGTGAAACTGAAGAAGATGTGTTGGAGGCTATGAATGACCTGCTGGAAGCGGGTGTGCAAATTTTAACGCTTGGCCAATATTTACAGCCAACACGCAGTCATCACCCGGTGATAGATTGGATACATCCCGATCAATTTGCAAAATACAAACAAATTGGCCTTGATATGGGTTTCAGGTATGTGGAGAGCGGGCCGTTGGTACGTTCGTCCTATCATGCAGAAAAACATCTGTTTGAATTGTAAGCAAACCTTTATATCTTCACCGCAGATTGACCAAAAAACACAAAATATCGTTATCGGAAGAAGAACTTGTACTCGCTCTGCGGAATCGTGAAAAGATTGCCATAGAAGCGCTGTACGATATGTATTCTTCGTCGCTATACGGCGTAATTTCGCGGATCGTTATTGACACGGCTACAGCCGAGGATGTTTTGCAGGATACTTTTGTGAAGATTTGGAACTCCTTTTCAAGTTACAGTTCTGACAAGGGGCGCCTGTTTACCTGGATGGTTAATATTGCCCGGAATTTGTCGATCGACAAGATACGTTCCAAGGATTTCAAGAACCAAAATAAAAACCAGGAGCTCGAAAATAACGTAACTTTCATCGACGAACAAAGGAACACGGTTTACAAACCGGAGCTTTTAGGCATTAAGGATTTAGTGGAAACATTGAAGCCTGAGCAGAAGTCGATACTTGACCTGGTATACTTTAAAGGTTACACCCATGTGGAAGCCGCAGACGAACTTGGCGTGCCATTGGGTACTATAAAAACACGTTTACGGATGGCAATAGTGCAGTTGAGAAAACATTTTAATTGAAGTGGAAGATATAAAGGCATATATAGAATCAGGAATACTCGAACTTTACGTTCTGGGGGATGTTTCGCAGGCTGAAAAGCTCGAAGTTGAAGCCATGGCCGCAAAGCATCCTGCTATAAAAGCTGAGTTGGAGGAGATCGAAAAGTCGCTTGAATTGTATGCGAAAGATAATGCCATTGAACCGGCAGAAGGTCAGCGAGACAAAATACTGAATAGCCTGTTGACCAATTTTGCCGATGACAGGAATTTTAGCGCTAAATCTATCGCAGAAAGAGAAGCTGAAGATAATGTTATACCATTCAGGAGGCCCGAATCCGTAACCGTTTATAAATATGCTTTAGCCGCCTGTTTTGTGCTGCTTATTGTAAGTATCGCAGCCTTAATTAATGCCTACAAGCAAATTAACCAGTCGAATACTTTAATTGCTTCTCTGCAAAGCCAAAACCAACAGTTTTCAAAGACTGTAAGCCAACAGTTAAATGATATTGGTGTATTGCGCGATCCAACTTTTAAACTGCTCAGGATGGCAGGCACCGCAAAATCACCGTCTTCCGGATTGTCAGTAGCCTGGAGCCCATCTAAGAAACAAGTGTGGATCGACATGACCACGGCAAAAATGCCGGCCAATGACAAGGCTCATCAATACCAGTTATGGGCTCTTGTAGGCGGGAAGCCTGTCGACCTGGGTGTATTTGATGCCGATACCACGGCAAAGGACATGGTCGAGATGAAATCTATCGCATCAGCCGACGCATTTGCCGTAACCTTAGAGCCCCGCGGCGGCAGTCCATCACCAACCATGAGCGAGATGATGGTGCTGGGTAAATTCTAAAAATCAAGCTATTTTAATACTTATTTAAATGCCATGCCAGGGATATTTTTTCGTGGCATTTCGCGTTGAAAAGTGACTTTGGCACAGATTATGTACTCTAAATGTTAATTATTGTTAAAAAACAATATGACGGTTTATTGCGTTGTAACAAATACTGAATAAAAACGTCTTGTACAAAACACACAACATAGAGTATTTCGTTCTTTATAAGATCAGTTAATATATTAATTAGGAAGCGGTGGATAATACTAGACCGCTTTTTTTATGCCATCAATTTTGCCATTGTAACCGGCAACTGGCTTGCAAGCCGGCCGGGCAGTACCACATGCATACGATTAGGCAATGCAAGTTCATCCCCCGCTTTTCCATGAATATAATTACCGATGACACAGGCATCTTCGGGAGAATACTTTTGAGCCAACAGGGCTGTTATTACCCCGGTCAAAACATCGCCCATACCGCCGCTTGCCATAGCCGCATTACTTGTTGAATTGAAGAACAGCTTTTCATCCGGTGTGATAGTTATCGTGTAGTCATTCTTGAGCACGATATAAACACCATGTTCTTTAGCCTTTTTCCGACCTGTTTCCAGGCGCTGCCACCAGTTTTTGTGTTCGCCAAACAAACGGTCGAATTCCTTTACATGCGGGGTTAGGATACTGCCTTTCGGGATATGTTTCCATAGCGCATAATTGCCGGCAAGCATGTTTAGCGCATCTGCATCAATTACTATTGGCTTATCATAATTCTTTAACAAATCAATCAGTAAATCCAGGGCGCTGTCATCCTTTCCGAGGCCCGGGCCAATGGCAACCGCATCAAACTTACTCCAATCTATAATTACACGTTGTTTATTGTCTTTTCGCACTATCGCCATAATTTCCGGCTGATAACTGTTTAATGCTGTTAGCCCGCTTTGCGGAATGCATGCTGTTGTTAACCCCGCCCCTGCATAGGCGCATGCAGAGGAGCAAAGTAAAGCTGCCCCCATTGTTTCCGGCTGACCAGCTATGATCAAAGCATGGCCGTAGGTGCCTTTGTTGCTGAAACGGTGACGGTGCCTGAGTTTGCCTCTTATATCCTTTTCCTCAACCAACTGGTAGGGTGAATTTAATGAGCGAATAAATTTTTCGTTAATACCGATATTAACCGCCTCCCAGCAATCAACGTAAGGCCCTGATTCGGGTAACAGGAAATTGATCTTCGGCTGCTGAAAAGTGATTACCAGATCGGCTTTTAAAACAGTTGAATCGGGAGCAGTTTCGCCATCAGAAAAAAATCCGGTGGGTATATCCACAGCCACCACTGTTTTCTCAAGGCCGTTGAGATAATTAACCAATCGCTTATAATCCCCTTCGAGTGGTTTGTTTAAACCGGTACCCAGCAAAGCGTCGATAATTATAATACTATTTTCTGCAGGTGGTTCTTCTCCGGGCTTAATCTCTACAACCTGGATATCCAATGATTTTAACCGGTCAAAATTCGTATTAAATTCATCTGACGCTTTGGGTGAAAACCGTGCAATTTTAACATCGATATTTTCATAACCATGGTGGTTCAGCATTCTTGCGATAGCCAGCCCATCACCGCCATTATTACCTGTACCGCAATAAACCGAAATATTTTTCTTTTTTTCAGGAAAGTGGTTCACAAACCAGCCCACAAAAGCTTTGGCTGCGCGTTCCATCAATGCAATGGACGTAATAGGTTCATGCGCTATGGTATAGGCATCAGCTTCGCGGATTTGGGAGGACGTGAGGAGTGGGAGCATAATTCCTAAAGTTAGGAATTGTTTATTTTGTTTGGGTATATAAAAATTGGCTATACTATATCAATTAGCCGACGTAGTAACCCCGATAATCACACCAAAGTTACCGTCTGTTTGCGCCCAATTCTTTTCCGGCAAGTACGTCCTGCAAACAAGTCCATCAAGATAGAGGGCGTTTTTACAGCCCAAACTTTTGAAGTAATTTGCAAAATCGTAAAAGTTGATCTCCTTTTTTGACATTAAAAAAATCGCCTTGCCATTTGGTAATATTCCTACCCCATTTCTGATATTGAGGTTGGCCGAACCCTCTTTAAATGCAGGGTGAATTTTCCCATCTATAACTAGCATTGGCCCAGATTGCGTGGCGTATTTGATCTTACCGTTGTTCTTAAAACTTGTTGTAGAGCAAATAACCGGCGTATTGCCGGTCGTGATATAAAACACGCCATTAGGCTTCAGGTAAAAATTACCGCCACCGCTTGCTGTGTCTAACGGAGACAGGGTTGTTTGTTTTTCGATGAAAAGCCCTTGTGGTGAATTATCCGGTTTATACATACCGCCATTCATGGCAAACACCAATTTTCTTTTCCTGTTCTCAAGCCATAATTTCAGATTTTGGATGCTCCTGCAATTCGTATTGCTGTCATCCTTCCAATATAATTTTAAGTCTTGCTTCTTTACGTCTGCGGTATAGCTAATGAAACGGTCATCCTCCGACTGCGCCCTGGCAAACGCTAACACTACAACAACTATCAGTAGTAAAACTATGGTTGATATGACGGTTAGCGATCTTCTCATGGTTCGACTATAATCCCATTTCCTTCTTCAAAAACTGCCCTGTAAAGCTTTCTTTCACTTTGCACAAACCTTCGGGCGTGCCGCTGAAGAGTATTTTACCGCCGCCGGAGCCGCCCTCGGGTCCGAGGTCAATCACATGGTCAACTACTTTGATCACGTCAAGGTTATGTTCTATGACGAGTACCGTATTGCCTTTATCAACCAATTGCTGCAAGACGCCTAATAATACATTGATATCTTCAAAATGAAGGCCTGTTGTTGGTTCATCCAGGATATAAAAAGTGTTACCGGTATCTTTTTTAGAAAGTTCGGTAGCCAGTTTTACACGTTGTGCTTCACCACCTGATAAGGTGGTGGATGCCTGCCCCAGCCTGATATAACCCAGGCCCACATCAAACAAGGTTTGTATTTTCCGGTGAATGGATGGCATGTGTTCAAAGAAATCGCAGGCAGTCTCGATACTCATATCCAGTACATCGCTGATAGATTTACCCCGGTAACGTACTTCCAATGTTTCGCGGTTGTAGCGCCTGCCGCCGCACTCTTCGCAGGGCACGTCCACATCCGGCAGGAAGTTCATTTCTATCACCTTCATACCTGCGCCCTGGCAAGTTTCGCAGCGGCCGCCTTTGACGTTGAATGAGAAACGGCCGGGTTTGTATCCCCTGATCTTTGATTCGGGTAGTTGCACAAACAAATTCCTGATATCAGAAAAGACGCCCGTATAGGTAGCCGGGTTTGAGCGCGGTGTGCGACCGATTGGCGCCTGGTCGATCTCAATTACCTTATCGACATTATCAATGCCTTCTATTTTCTCGTATGGCAATGGTATCTTTTTCGCCCTAAAAAAATGATGGTTCAGTATCGGGTATAAGGTTTCGGTAATCAAACTTGATTTACCACTGCCGGATACGCCTGTGATACCGATCAACTTGCCCAGGGGAAAGTCGACAGATACTTTTTTAAGATTATGGCCGGTTGCTTTTTTTAAGGATAGGACTTTACCGTTCCCTTCCCGTCTTTTCTTAGGAACAGCGATGCTCCTTTCGCCGTTCAGGTAGGATGTCGTGAGCGTATGGGCGCTCATCAGTTCAGCAGGTGTTCCCTGTGCGACGATCTCGCCGCCATGCACACCTGCTGCCGGGCCCATATCAATTACATGGTCGGCCTCCAAAATCATTTCCTTATCGTGCTCAACCACCAATACGGTGTTACCTAAGTCGCGCAGGTTTTTTAGCGCGGTTATCAGGCGTGCATTATCCCGCTGGTGCAGGCCGATACTTGGCTCATCCAGGATATACATCACATTCATCAGTTGCGAGCCTATCTGGGTAGCCAAACGGATACGCTGTGCCTCACCGCCAGATAGGGTGCGTGCGGTACGGTCGAGGGTTAAATAACCCAAACCAACATCCAGCAAAAACACGATACGTGCCCTTATTTCCTTTAATATCTCTTTACCTATTAAGTTTTGGCGGTCGTTCAACCGGTCTTCCAAACCATTGAACCATTGCTGCAGGGTATTGATATCCATGCAGGCCAGGTCGAATATATTTTTATGGTCAATCTTAAAATGCAGCGATTCCTTTTTTAAACGGGCGCCTTCACACACCGGGCAGGTTTTAAGCACGCGATAATTTTCCATATCGTCCATGCTTTCCTCGGTACGGCGTTCCTGTTGCTCCTCCAGCATGCGGATGATACCGTCGAAACTGATCTGGTAACTTTGGACGTTCCACTTGTTATATTCAACGGCTACGGTTATCATTTCCGGGGAACCGTTCAAAATAATATCTAAAACTTCGCGGGGTAGCTTTTCAATGGGTGTCGATAGGGCAAACTCATACTTTTTACCCAGCGCCTTCAGCACCTGGAAAATCCACGTTTCGCGGTATTCCCCTAAGGGAGCTAAACCACCGTTCAATATGCTCAGTTTCGGATTCGGGATAACCGAATTTTCATCCACTTCAAAGATATAACCCAGGCCATCGCACTTTTCACAAGCGCCATAGGGCGAGTTGAACGAAAAAGTATTTGGCTGTGGCTCATCATAGGATATTCCCGAAACCGGGTCCATCAGGTATTTGCTGTAATAAAATACGTTATTGTCCTTATCCGCAATGCGAATAATGCCTTTTGCAATCTTTAATGCGGCCTGAATAGACGTGTGCAAACGTTTGGCGTCTTTATCAGTCACAACCAACCTGTCGACAACCGTATCAATATCGTGAATTTTGTAACGGTCGACCTGCATTTTGGGGGTTACATCCACAATCTCACCATCGATCCAAACCTTCAGATAGCCCTGTTTGCGTATCTGCTCAAACAGTTCGCGGTAATGGCCTTTGCGTCCCTTAACCACAGGTGCGAGGATATTTACCGGCTGCCCATCAAACTTTTCAAAAATAGTTTTCAGTATCTGGTCCTCAGACATGCGTTCCATTTTCTCGCCTGTCACATACGAATAAGCTTCACCCCCCCTCGCGAAAAGCAAACGCATAAAATCGTATATCTCTGTTATCGTACCTACTGTAGAACGCGGGTTTTTACTGGTCGTTTTTTGTTCGATCGCGATAACCGGGCTTAGTCCCGAAACCTTGTCAACATCCGGGCGCTCCATCCCACCCATAAACTGGCGTGAATAGGCCGAAAATGTTTCCATATACCTGCGTTGTCCCTCGGCATAGATCGTATCAAAGGCCAGGGACGATTTACCGCTGCCGCTGAGGCCGGTAATTACCACCAGCTTATTGCGCGGGAACGAAACATCAATATTTTTTAAATTATGTACCCGGGCTCCGTATACTTCTACTTCGGTTTGTTCGCCCAGGTCAACAGGTTTTTCAATCATATATAAATCGAGGTAACTAACGCGGCTAATTTTTGCTAAATTAGTTAGTATTTATTAATACTTTATGTCAATTTTTAAATAACCGGGAATAATTATAAAAGTTTAAGTTACAGGCTAATCATCCCTGTATATACCCCTGTTATTTAAGGCTGCAAAGATACACAAAAAAGGCCGTTTTGTACGATGACAAAACGGCCTTGAAATGCTCCGTGAAATTATGGCTTTTAATTGACAGCTATCAGGTTATCAGGCAGTATAGCACTGTTGAAACGCCTTTTGTAGCCATATTTCTGTGGTTGTTCTATAATTTGTTTCATGGCGATAAGCTTGTACACGTAGCTTCCCGTTTCCTTATTCAAATGCATACGGAAATAGTTGTCTTCGCTTTGTTGCCTGATGGCCCTGGCCAGTTGTATTTCGCCGTTATTGTAAGCGGCGGCGGCCAATGTCCAGCTATTGAATTCGCCATGTAATTCGTTTAAGTATTTACAAGCGGCTATGGTTGCTTTGCGTACGTTATAACGCTCATCGCGGCCGTGTCCCACTTTTAATCCATAAGTGCGTGCGGTACCGGGCATAAACTGCCACCAGCCTGCTGCGCCGCGTTTGGAAACGCCCGACTTAAGGCCGGCCTCGATCAAAGGCATGTATTTAAAATCGTCCGGTATCCCATATGCTTTAAGGATGGGTTCGATAACCGGGAAAAGTTTAGCCGCTTCGTCCTGTAATATATTGGACTGAACCGTACTATAACTGGATTTAACCAGTGAGCGCCGCATCTTGCGGCTTATTGTTTTATCATTAACGGGCATAGCTTCGTCGGCGAAGCTAAAGTCATTTGAATGGTCATTTTTGGCATAAATAAACTTGTATTCGGCGGTGTGTTTTACCGTCTTTTTAATGTCTGTTTTGCCGCAAATAAAAAGCCCCGAAATGAATACAAGCACACACATCACGGAGCACGTAAACAGGTGTTTTTTAATCATTTCTTTTCTATTCATTAATTGTTATTTTAAGATGAATGCGGCTGCAAATATAGGTTATATGAAGCAGATTATCAAACACTTATCAATTTATAGTTTTCCACACCAGCCCAAAATTGACCCAAAAAACTGCTTTAAAATACTTTAAACGCTGTTTTTGAACCGATTCAAAAAGTTGTATTTTCCATCAAAAAACACTACCTTTGACCCTCTCTTAGAGACAGCGAAAAGCAAAAAATATGGTATTTAAAAGACCAGCGAACAGTCGTGATGACAGGTCCGCCAGAGCACCGAAAAGAGCCCCAAAAGGTGATGAGAAGGCGAAGAAAACTACTACCCCAAGATACGATAAATCGGCATCTTCCGGAACAGAACAATCCGGTAGTAAATTAAAAAGAAATCATTATGGTGACGAAGCTGCCGGTGGCAGAAGAAAGTCATCCGCTCCTCCCGGCAAATCTTATAGCGGCAGAGCCGGTTCGGATGACCGTCCAAAAAGAAGCTATGGTGGTGAATCATCGGGCGAAAAAAGAGAATACAAACCAAGAAAAAGTTCGGGGTATTCAGACGATAGCTCTAAAAGCAGTTTCAGCGGCGGCGAGAAGAAAAGCTTTAAACCAAGGAGCGCTCCTTATTCAGGTCGCCCGACCTATGATGATAAGCCAAAGCGTAGCTTTGGTGGTGAGTCATCCGGCGAAAAACGACCTTATACTAAAAAGGCTCCCTATTCGGGCAGGCCAAGTTCTGATGACCGTCCTAAAAGAAGCTTTGACGGCGAGTCATCAGGCGAGAAAAGAGAATTCAAACCAAGAAGCGCACCATATTCGGGCCGTTCAGGTTCTGATGATAAGCCTAAAAGAAGTTTTGACGGCGAATCATCCGGCGGAAAAAGAGATTTTAAACCGGGAAGATCGCCATATTCAAGCAGATCAACATCCGATGACAGGCCCAGGAGAGGTTCTGACAGCGAATCACCCGGCGAAAAAAGAGAATTCAAACCAAGAAGCGCACCATATTCTGGCCGTTCGGGTTCTGACGACAAACCGAAAAGAAGTTTTGGTGGTGATAAGAAATTCGGCGGTGCATCTTCGGATCGCAGCGGATTTAAAAAACGGGGCGAGGATACGCCTTTCCGCAAATCGGAAAATTCATCTTATAATAAACCAAAACCAGAGCGCGGCCCTGAAGAACGGGTAATGCGCGGCAGGAAAAAGGCAGAAGTTGAAGATAAGGGACTCATCCGGCTTAACCGTTATATATCCAATGCAGGGATTTGCTCGCGCCGTAAGGCTGATGAGCTGATCGCCGCTGGTGTAATATCAGTAAATGGCGAAGTGGTATCTGAACTGGGCCATAAAGTTGACCCTTTTAAGGATGCTGTCCGCTATAACGGCGAATTGCTGAAAAGGGAAAAGATGGTTTACGTGTTACTGAATAAGCCTAAAGATTACATCACTACAACTGATGATCCGCAGGAACGCCGTACGGTTATGCACCTGGTTGAAAAAGCAACCCGCGAACGCATTTATCCGATTGGGCGCCTTGACCGGAATACTACAGGATTATTATTGATGACGAATGACGGCGACCTGGCCGATAAGTTGTCGCACCCAAAAAATAACATCACCAAACTGTACCAGGTTGAACTGGATAAGAGCTTAACACAGGGCGATCTGAATAAAATAGCTTTTGGTCTTGAACTGGAAGACGGTTTAATAAAACCTGATTCGATCTCCTACGTGGCCGGCGGAAGCAAAAGAGAAGTAGGCATACAGATACACAGCGGCAAAAACCGCATTGTACGCCGCATATTTGAGCATTTAGGCTATGATGTGGTTAAACTCGACCGCTCGGTATATGCCAACCTGACTAAAAAAGACCTGCCCCGCGGGCGCTGGCGCTATTTGGATGAACAGGAAGTGATACAACTGAAACACCTGATTTAGTTTGAGGTGAAAGGATAAAGGTTAAAGGCGAAAGGTTTTCGCCTTTTTTTATGCATTTTATTCACCCGGCAGATTCCATCTTACGGCTTGGAAAAAAGATTTTTTTAAAGTCTATTTGCTTGCATGGAACAAGTAGGGTTTACAAAAAGCGTATTATCTAAATTGCTTGCCGCGATTCCGCAGTTTTCTCAATTAAATCATGCCAACGGGGATTATACACGTGACGTTGAGATCTTAAGTAATAAAGGCGATCTGGCGATTTGGCTGGGAACGGAAGATTTGGAAATAACTGTCGGGTTATCTGGAGTACAGTCGAGTGGATGGCATATGCACCTTAACCGATTCGAAGAATGTATTTTGAATGATGAAATTGATAAAGCAATTCGTTTCATCCAATCTGTTCTTGACAATAAAAGACAAATCTTTTACTCAAATACTTATGGCTACACACTTAATGACACCGATTTTGTATTTAACCATAGAAAGCCTGATGAAATAATTGAAACGAGGTATTGGAGCGAAATTTAGTAGTTCATCGGTTCCTGTTACCCTCTCTGAAATCGTACAGCAACCTTTATCCTTTGCCCTTTCGCCTTTCCCCTCTAATTATTATCTTGCACAACTAACCAACTCCTGAAAATGAAAAGATTACTGTTTATCCTCGCGCTGGTGTTGCCTGCGCTTACATTCGCACAAAAAAAGGCCCCTTCCACTTACGACCTTGTGGTGGGTACCTATACCAAGGGCACCAGCAAGGGCATTATCGTTTACCGCTTTTATGTTGAAACCGGCAAGCTGGCCTACCTGAGCGAGATAGACGATGTAAGCAATCCCTCCTATTTGTGTTTATCAAAGGATAATAAATTTATATACGCTGTAAACGAAGACGGTAAAAACGGCGGCGTAAGCGCTTTCACCTTCGAGCCGAGGATTGGTACGATGAAATTCCTGAACAGGCAATCATCCGCAGGCGCCGACCCATGCCATATCTCGGTTGATGAGGACAGGAAAAATGTTATTGTAGCCAACTATTCTAGCGGAACCCTTTCGGTATTGCCTATTAATGCTGATGGTTCGCTGCATGCGCCTACGCAGGTGATACAGGATAAGGGCAAAGGCCCCGATACTGCGCGCCAAAATGGTCCGCATGTGCATATGGCCTATTTTTCGCCTGATGAGAAATACCTGATCTATAACGACCTGGGCACCGATAAAATGAATATCATGCGCTACCGTCCATCTAAACCGGAGCCGCTTACCCCGGAAGATGTAGTGAGCGTGAAGCCTGGTAATGGTCCGCGCCACGTAGTTTTCTCCAACAATCATAAGCAGTTATACCTGCTGCAGGAAATGGGAAGTGCTATCAACGTGTACGATTACAGCGGCGGCAAAGCTAAAGAAATACAAACCATAGGCCTGCGGCCTGATGGCTTTAAAGGTACAAACGGCGCTGCTGCCCTGCACATTACCCCCGATGGACAATACCTGTATGCAACCGATAGGCTCGATGCCAGCGGCATTGTCATTTACTGGATCGACCCATCCAACGGCCGCCTGGCTTTGGTAGGACGTCAATCCACCTTTGGTAAAAACCCGCGTGATTTTGCGATCGACCCAAGTGGTCGTTATTTGGTAGTAGCCAACCAGGATAGTGATAATATTCTTGTTTTCCGCATAAACGCAAAAACCGGTATGCTGAGCGCTACACCGAATACGATAACTGTGGGTAATCCGGTTTGTTTGAAGTTTGCGCCTTCTGAATAAGGTGAAAGGGTAAAGGTAAAAGGTAAAAGGTGAAAGGTTTCCTTTCTATCGTTCACATAAATAGTTTGCTACTTAGCATGCGGCCACAAAGTCCTGTTTTTAAAAACAAAATAATGAAAAGAATAAGAGCAGTGATTGTGATCCTGGGTAGTACTTTCGTAGTATTTTTAATAGTAAATTTTTGGGCAGATCGACTTTACAAAAAAGAGTTCACCAAATTTAATAGCTCGACAATCAACGCCCGGTTGAGCATACTGGCCGTCGATAAGGGGTATGCTGATATTGTTGTAGCAAACCAAACCTATGTGTTTGCTCCCCTCTCCGTTAATAATAATGAGCCGGATTTTTTGTTTTTCGCGGCAAAAGGCGACAGTATTTTTAAACCAGCCAAGGCTGATACGCTAAGGCTTGTTCATCATGGAAAAACATATTTATATACGTTTGAGAAATTCTAGTACAAATAGTTTGCTACTTAGCATGCGGGCCACCAGGGAGGACGCTTGCGGTTTGCTGACAGGAAATAGTTAAACCTAAACAATTTTGAAAAAAGTAATTTTTGGTCTTAAGTTCTTTTTTTCTGTTGTAATCGTATCGATATTAATAAATATATTTTGGTATCGATTAACACACAGAAAAACTATTTTTACTGGAGCCGATGAAAACAAATTTATCACCATTTATAGACCACCGTTTGCATTTTGGAGTTCCGAAGTCTATATAATGCCTTATGACTACAATGGATTCTTCGCGCCCGACAAGGATTTTGTTTCTCTTACACCGATGCATGACCAATCCCTATATGTAAATTGGCATCCTGGCGATGGAAGTTTCTTAAAGATCAGTTTACCTTATTGCAATCAAAAATTTGAGAATAAATTAGATTCCGTTAGTATTTTTTCTTTAGAATGCTTTAAAAGAAATTACCTGGACAACAAAGAAGATATAACTGATCGAAAGTTTCAATCAAAGTATTCTGTTATTGCATATGACTTCTGGGCAGAGGGCAGGTAGTTAAACCTTCACGCCGCCGCAAGCGTCCTCGCTTGTGGCCCGCTGACAGGTAGCCGATGATAATTCTCGCAACATAAGAGTTTAAATACCTTATATTAGCTTATCCTAAGCCTCATTGCATCCAATGAAAAAAACCATTTTTAAGAATAAGTTATTTTATAAACTTCTAATTGCTTTTATAATCATTTTATTGATCTATAATGGCTATGCATCAATAATAGCGCGTAACATTTACGGCGCTATACCGATTTGTTTTGGGAGTATTTTACTTGTTTTAATTTTCAAGAAGAATCAATATGCCAAAATTGCAATTCTAATATGGGCGATTGTTGCACTTATAATTGCAAATGGATTGGAAGTCATTGCGGATCTGATGGATGTTTTGAACGACAATTTTAAAAGATCTCAGTTAGATTCCCTTATTTATAGTTCAATAGTGTTAGCTATCGGAATATTAATTGTTGATTATACAAGGCGAACGGTTGCTGTGATTTCAGCAGATGAGAATCCGCCGCCGCAGCGTCTCCTGCCGGAAGACCCTGAGTAAACAAAACCATAAAAAGCTATAACGTCATGGCGAGGTGGTTTGTTTTTATTCCTCGCTGACAGGTAGATGATAACCGAAATAGCACTTGATCATCCCGTCAAAATTGCGTATATTGTATAAGCCGCTTTGATAAAAAAATAGCCACAAAGCCTCAAAAAACCACGACGAAAATTGTGTATTTAAAAGCTAATTAATTGATAATAAGACTTATACAAAGTAAACCGTCCAAAACAAACCGGCAAAAACGGGGCTGAAACAGGCTAAAAGCGGTTGGAAATGGTTAAAAGTGCCCCGAAAGTGGTCAAAAGTGGTTTGAAAATGGCTGAATTTGTACTTAATTACAAAACGTGGGCCTTGCTCTTCTCAATTACTTCGATATAGTAATTCTCATACATCGGGAGGATGATAGACAAGTCAAATTCTTTGGCGCGGGCCAGGGCGTTTTCTTTGAAGGTTGTCAGGCGGTCGCAATCTTCCAGGATATAAATTGCGCTGTCGGCCATACCGTCGATATCGCCAACTTCTTTGAGGAAGCCGGTCACGCCGTCAACATTCAATTCGGGCAAACCACCGGCATTGGAGCTTATTACCGGCACTTTACAAGCCATCGCTTCCAGGGCGGCCAAGCCAAAGCTTTCAGATTCCGACGGCATCAGGAACAGGTCTGACACGGAAAGTATTTCTTCAATAGCGTCCTGTTTGCCTAAAAAGCGAACGTTTTCGCTTACGCCAAGGTCGCGGGCCAGCTGCTCACATTCAGAACGTTCGCCACCGTCGCCTACCATCAATAATTTAGACGGTATCTTTTGGAGCACTTTGGCAAATATTCGGACCACATCCTGGGTCCGTTTAACCTTACGGAAGTTGGAGGTATGAATCAATATTTTCTCACCCGAAGGTGCAATTGCCTTTTTAAAATGGTCCTTTGCCTTCAGGCTGAAACGGGTCAAATCAATAAAGTTGGGTATCACCCGTATTTCGTTCTCTATTTCAAAAAAGTCATAGGTGTCCTTTCTTAAATGTTCTGATACCGCGGTTACGCCATCCGATTTATTGATGGAGAAAGTAACCACCGGACTGTAGGTCCTGTCCTTACCAACTAAAGTGATGTCAGTACCGTGCAGTGTAGTAACCACCGGGATATAAATACCATAGGTCATTAATATCTGCTTGGCCATAAATGCTGCCGAGGCGTGCGGTATGGCATAATGCACATGGAGGATATCAAGTTTCTCAAAACGCACTACATCCACCAGGCGACTGGCAAGAGCCAATTCGTATGGCGGGTATTCAAACAATGGGTATTTGGATACGGCAACCTCGTGGTAAAAGAGGTTCTCCGAGAAAAAGTCGAGGCGCGCCGGCTGGTTATAGGTCACAAAATGTACCTGGTGACCGTTGTCGGCAAGGGCCTTGCCAAGTTCGGTAGCCACAACGCCACTGCCACCAAAGGTAGGATAACAAACTATTCCGATTTTCATTCTTGTGAGCTCAATTCAATATGGCAATGAAACTACCACATTGGCCTGCATCAAAGATACGGGTTGCCTGTGTTAGTTTCACTGGTGCAAGTTTAACAGCATTTTAAGATATTAGTGTTAAAGCTGTGTAAAGATATTTTGAATGCGGAGTGCGAAATGCTACAACCCTTTACCGATCGCCTGGTAAACTGCATCCTGTATCCTGCCCCTGGTTTGCAGGCTTGATAATTTATCCGACACTTTTGGGTTCACGCGATTTGAGCAGAAGATGTAAACGAGGTTATATTTCGGGTCGACCCACACGCAAATACCCGTATAACCCGTATGCCCATAGGTTTGAGGGGACGCCAATTTCGAAGGGTAAGGCTTATCGACGGCAGCAGGGTCCCACATATCAAAACCCAATGCCCTCCTGCTAACAGGAGATTGTTTGGATGTAAAAAGATCAACAGTTGCCGGTTTAAAATATTGCACGCCGCCGTAAGAACCACGATTGAGCATCATCTGGTACAATATGGCCAGGTCATTGGCGCTTGCGAATAAGCCGGCATTACCCGAAACCCCACCCATCAACGCGGCAGTTGGGTCGTGCACATAACCGTCCAGTAAGCTATGCCTGAATACCTCATCATCTTCGGTAGGTATTATCTGCGATACCGAAAACCGTTTATAAGGCAAAAATCCGGCAGTTTTCATGCCGAGCGGGTCATAGAAATTTTGCTGGACATAGGTATTGAGAGGGGTTGCGGTGATGGTTTCCAGTATCTCCTTCATCGTAACCATGCTGAGGTCGCTGTACACATATTGGCCGCGGGTTCTTAAGGGCGAATTCAGGATATCCTGCCACATCACATCCATAAAGTAACCTTTGCGCAGGTAGTAGTGCAATGCCACTTTAGTAGGATAAGCGGCTGACGAATCGACACTGATATCTGCTGGCTTTAGTTTTTCATAAGTCGGGATATCGGGTATCAGCCCGGATTGATGCGTAAGCAATTCCCTGATGCGTATATCATTTTTATTGGTACGACGCGCCATCGGTATATAAGCACCGATAGTCGAATCAAGGTTTAAACGGCCTTCCTCATAAACCCGCATAGCTTCCATCGTCGTGGCAGAAACTTTTGTAACCGAGGCGACGTCAAAAATATCCGTTAGCTTATCGGGTTGGACCTTATCGTAAGTATGGTAGCCATAAGCTTTGTTAAAAATCACCTTGCCGTCTTTGGCCACCAGCACCACACAACCGGGCGTCGCCTGGTTACGGATGGCTTCGTCAGCAATATTGTCAATGTCCAACAGGTTAGTCGAATTGATACCCACTTCTTCCGGAACAGTATATTCGAGGCGTGTCTTGGCAGTCAAAAAGCCCGTATTCGCGCGGTATTTGGGTGAATAGTTGGATGTTAGTTTTTGCGTTATTGCCAGCCCTCCAAAAATGGCCTGGGCGCTGTAATACGCAGCGATAGGAGTTTGCCGACTGCTCCAGACAACCGGCGCGGTAATATTGTTCAATTTAGCCAAGCCGTTACCTGTTCCGAAAAAAGCAATCACTACATTTTTTATCTTCTTGTTATAATTGATAAAATCGATGACTTGCGGGTTATTCAGATCACCATCAACAACTTGTACAATAATGGTATTATAGGTTTTTGTATCGAAATCAAGATCACCAATGGTTTTTGCAGAGGTATAATTCGTACCATCAAAGCTTTGAATGGCGGTATATTTATTCAGGAGGCTATCAAAGGCGGTAGTATAAGTGTAGGTAAAATGGACGCTGGCAATCTTTAATTCGCCGACGTCCATCAGCGGTACCAACTGCTGTTCATTATTCAATAAAACGGTCGACTTTTCAACCAGCTTTTCCTCGTTAACATAAGCCTGGCCGGGTGATGGTGGGTTTTGCGCGCATGCGGACTGAACTAATATAAATCCCGCTAATATCAGCGTGTAAAAATACCATCTATTTTTTCTCATATACTTTTTCTCCGTTCAGGTAGGTTTCCAGCACTTTAACGTGAGGTAGTTCCGAACCGTTTATTTTCATGATATCCTTATCCAGTATCACAAAGTCGGCATATTTACCAGGCTCAATGCTTCCTTTTTCTTTTTCTTCAAAATTAGCCTTTGCGGCCCATATCGTAATTCCCTGCAGGGCTTGTTTGCGGCTAAGTGCATTTTCGGATTGGAAACCGCCTTCAGGGTTGCCATGCAAATCCTTACGCTCGACTGCTGCATAGAACGTGTACATGGGGTTTATGTTTTCGACCGGGAAGTCAGTACCTAAAGGCAGCCACCCGTTTTGTTCAAGCAATTGTTTGTAAGCGTAAGCTAATTTTAAGCGCTTTTCGCCGAGGCGGGTTACCGCCCAGTGCATATCGGATGTGGCATGCGTTGGCTGAACTGAAGGGATGATACTGTAATCGCCAAAGTAATGGATGTCGTCCGGCGACAATACCTGGGCATGTTCGATGCGCCAGCGGCGGTCGTTTTTCCCTTTTAACACACTGGCATAGATCTTTAATATCACGCGGTTGGCCGAGTCGCCAATGGCATGCGTGCAAAGCTGGAAACCCTTATCGGCAAGCTTTTTCGCGATCTCTTGAAAGTGCGCCGGGCTGCTCAGCAAAAAGCCCTTCCAATTACCCTGTTCCTTTTTATTATCACTATATGGCTGCAATAAGCATGCACCCCTCGAGCCCAGCGCGCCATCGGCGTACATTTTAAAAGAACGCACATCCAGGCCGGGGGTTTTAAATACCCCTCGCTTGAAAAGGTAATCATAGTTCTCCTGCCTGTCGGATAGCATCACATACATACGCATTTTCAGCAGGCCCTTATGTTGCAGTTCGGCGATAGTATTGATCATAGTATAGGGGAGGCCGCAATCCGAAACTGTCGTCAAGCCATCCGCAAAACAGTTGTGCTGCGCATCTAAAAATGCCGAATCGGTTACAGCATCGGACGGTTCGGGTATTTTGCGTCTTACTATACCGACGGCGTTATCCACTAAAATGCCGGTAAGCTTACCATTTACAGTTTCTATTTCGCCGCCTGCGATAGTTTGGCCCGGTTTAACACCAGCGAGATTTAATGCAGCCTGGTTGGCAATGGCAGCATGTCCGTCTATACGTGTAAGAAGCACCGGTCGCACGGGGAACAAAGCGTCCAGTTTTTCTTTGGTGGGGAATTGCTTTACGGTCCAGCTATTCTGGTCCCAGCCACGTCCTACTACCCACCCTTCCGGGTTCCTGCGTGCAAAGGTATTTACCGAATCAACTATTTCTTCCCAACTCTTCGAACCTACGAGATCAACTTGCTGCAAGCTTAATCCGTATTGATAAAAATGGGAGTGGCCGTCAATAAAGCCCGGGTAAACCGCCTTACCTTCGGCATCCACCACTGAATGAGTCCTGTATATCTTCTCTAAGGAATCATCTTTGCCAACGGCTATAATTTTACCGGCTTTCACCACAAATGCATCTGCAGTTGAGAAATTATTATCAACGGTGTACACAACTGCATTTTTAACGAGCAGGTCGGCGTTGAAATCCTGTTGCTTGCAGGCAAGGGAGGATAGCAGTAAAAGAGGTAAAAGCTTTTTCATAGGTGACGGACGGCTAATGATTTACAATTATCCAAATATTAAATTATTGCAGCAACCTTTTATTGAATTTGATAACTAACAAAAAACACGATAAAATGATTTAAGAGATTGAAAGGATATATAGCGTAGCAACATCGCTGAAGTTATGCAATCAAATAATTAATTTAGCAGCGAAATTGATCCGCCTCTGCTTAAGCTACGGCGGACGAGGGAAGAATAAAACTACATGCCAGATATAATCCAGCTTTTACCTGATTCCGTTGCCAATCAAATTGCTGCAGGAGAAGTTGTGCAGCGGCCCGCGTCGGCTGTGAAGGAACTGATTGAAAATTCAATAGACGCCGGAGCCGATAAAATACAACTGATACTGAAGGATGCCGGCAAATCGCTGATACAGGTGATCGATAATGGCGCCGGGATGAGTGTTACGGATGCTCGCATGTGTTTTGAACGACATGCAACTTCCAAAATACGTAAGGCTGAGGACCTGTTTGCTATCCGCACAATGGGTTTCCGTGGCGAGGCAATGGCATCTATCGCTGCTATTTCACATGTCGAATTAAAAACACGCCGTCACGAGGATGAACTGGGCACCTGCATCGTTATTGAAGGCTCCGAAGTAATGAGTCAGCAGCCATGTTCGGTTCCAACGGGAACTTCAACATCCATCAAGAATTTATTTTATAACACACCGGCCCGCCGAAACTTTTTAAAAAGTAACCCGGTGGAGATGCGGCATATTGTGGATGAATTTCAGCGTGTTGCTTTAGCTAATCCAAATATATCTTTTACGATGTATCACGACGGGCAGGCAGTTTATGATATGCCTGCTGCCATGCTTAAACAACGTATTATTCATTTGTTTGGCAATAATTATAACCAGCGTCTGGTGCCGGTGGAAGAGGATACTTCAATCATCAAACTCCGGGGCTATGTCGGCAAACCTGAATTCGCGCGCAAAACACGGGGTGAGCAGTTCTTTTTTGTAAACAACCGCTACATACGCGATGCGTATTTAAATCACGCAGTGATGACAGCCTTTGAGGAGTTGCTTCCTGATGAAAGCTTCCCGCTTTATGTGCTTTTTATTGAGATCGACCCGGCAAAAATTGATATCAATGTTCATCCTACCAAAACGGAAATAAAATACCAGGATGAAAAGTCAATATACGCTATTATCCGTTCGGCGGTAAAGCGCTCCCTGGGCAAATACAATATTACGCCTACACTGGATTTCGACCAGGAGAATAGTATCGGCCATTTGGTAACAGCAAAGCCGCTGGAGCAAATTGTACAACCCACCATTTCCTTCAATCCTGATTTTAACCCATTCGCTCCCGAAAAGAAACACAGTGAGCGCGAGATTCCTTTCCTGCGCGACACCAATGACTATCGGAAAGCCGCTATCCCTCAAAACTGGGATACGCTGTACGAGATAGCTAAGAAGGACACTGAAATCCAGCACGGGCTGCATACCGAAAAAACTATC
This sequence comes from Mucilaginibacter sp., assembly GCA_043739405.1. Lineage (GTDB taxonomy): Bacteria > Bacteroidota > Bacteroidia > Sphingobacteriales > Sphingobacteriaceae > Mucilaginibacter. The sequence goes on from JAYUEE010000077.1 coordinate 60,791, forward strand.
GGGGTAGAAGACCAGGAAGTAAGCAAACCCAGCGAGCGCCAGTTATTCCAGGTGCATGGAAGGTATATCCTGTCGCAAATAAAATCGGGCTTTATGCTCATCAGCCAGCAGGCAGCACATGAGCGCATTTTGTACGAACGCTTTTTGCAGCAACTGGAAAATCATTCGGGCGTAAGCCAGCAAAGCCTTTTCCCGCAGACGGTCACACTAAACGGCGCCGATTTTGAGTTATTAAGAGAACTTTTACCCGATATCAGGGCCTTAGGCTTTGATATACGTGAATTTGGTAAAAATACCGTAGTGGTTGAAGGTATTCCGGCCGATCTGGGTAATGTATCCGAAGATGCGCTACTGGAACATTTGCTGGAAGGGTTTAAAAATAACCTGTCTATCTTAAGATTAGACAAGCGTGATAACCTGGCAAAATCACTGGCGCGTAACGCTGCCATCAAATTTGGCGTCAAGTTATCATCAGAGGAAATGAATTTACTGATCGACCAGCTTTTTGCCTGCCAGATGCCAAATATTGCGCTGAACGGAAAGCCAATAATCAGTACTTTTACCATGGCTGAATTAGCCGAACGATTTGAAAGATAAATACAGCTTACATTAAACTATGAGTCAATACAGGCAATCCCCCTTCGCTAACCTCACACCGGTTGTAAAAAACCTGCTTATCATCAATATCATATTTTTTATTGCCGCCCTGGTACTTACCAAGAGTTTTGACTTTTCAAGATGGCTGGCCGTTTATTATTTTGACTCACCTCAGTTCAGACCATGGCAGATCATTACTTATATGTTTATGCACGGGGGTTGGGAGCATATCTTCTTCAATATGTTCGCCCTATTTATGTTCGGTCCGATATTGGAATACAGCCTGGGTTCAAAACGGTTTCTGAACCTATATTTTATTTGCGGTGTAGGTGCTATCCTGTTTCAAATGCTGGTACAAGCCATTCAAATACACGGCCTTACTGGAATGTTTACCATTCCGCATCCCGAAACGGATCAATCCTATTATCTGTATGCAGGTCAGCAGGCTCAAAAATTGTATGAAATTTATAACACACCTATTGTAGGTGCCTCGGGTGCGATTTTTGGTTTATTGGTTGCTTTCGGAATGATGTATCCTAACATGGAACTATTTATATTTTTTATCCCGATTCCTGTTAAGGCAAAGTACATCGTACCAGTATATATTGTTATTGAAATATGGCTCGGTGTTAGTCAATATGGCGGCGATAATGTTGCCCACTTTGCGCATTTAGGCGGGGCTCTCCTTGGCTTTATTATGATAAAAATATGGGGGTCAAAAGGCTCAAACAACTTTTTATAATTATACGGCGTTATCTTCGATATTGAATAATTTATGAGCACGCTCTGGAGCGAAATAAAACTTAAAGTAATGCATTCGGGCAGCACGATAAACCTGCTGATCGGCATCAATGTGGCTTTATTTTTAGCTGAATATCTTCCGGCGGTGGTAGAAAACCTGGTATTTCACAGCGACCATATCCATGAGTTTACATTAACTTATCTCAGGCTACCATCATATCTGCCCAAATTGCTGCACCACTTTTGGACGCCGCTTACCTATATGTTTTTGCATGCGGGATACCTGCATATCATATTCAATATGTTATGGCTTTACTGGATGGGGCAGATATTTGAAGAATACCTTGGCAACAAACGAACCATTGGGCTATACCTTTTAGGTGGATTGGCCGGCGGCTTTATGTTTGTTTTATCGTATAATATCTTCCCTTTCTTCACCCAATATCCGGGCCTGGTTGAAGGCAGCAGCACCGTTGGCGCGTCAGCGGCAGTGATGGCTGTAGTTGTGGGAACAGCAACCCTGGTTCCTGATTACACTATTTCCATGCTGTTTATCGGCCCTGTAAGGTTAAAGTGGGTAGCCCTGGTTATCGTAATAATAGATTTCCTGGGTGTAACAGGCCTCAACGCAGGCGGCGAGCTTTCTCATCTTGGGGGCGCTCTGTTTGGTTTTGTTTATATCAAACAATTGCAGCGGGGGAACGACTGGGTTGGCTTTTTTACCAAACTATTCAAAAAAAGGTCAATATTAAAAGTGGCTTCTAAAAACAATGCAAAAAACGCTGGGAACACCCCACGGCAGGAAGATATTGACCGCATATTAGATAAAATTTCACAGTCGGGTTATGACAGCCTGAGCAAGCAGGAAAAAGAAATATTATTCAGGGCCAGCAAAGACAATGAAGGCTAAAAAAAGACTAAACTTTATTGATAAATTATTCCTGTGGATCAATATTTTCCTGTGCGCCTGCCTGCTTACCAGTTATCTCGCTCCCATCATCAATCCTACAAAGTTTTGGCCGGTGGCTTTTTTTGGGCTTGCCTATCCCTTCCTGCTGCTGGGTAACGTGATTCTGATTGTTTACTGGCTGCTGCGCCGAAGCGTTTGGGTGTTTCTGTCTGTAATCAGTATCGGCATTGGATGGAAGGTGCTGAATAAAAACGTCGGGCTGCGTTTCCCGGATTCAGTTAGTCATGCGCCAAACCCCAATATGATACGCATCATGACCTATAACGTGCATAATTTTAAACGCTACGGCTCAAAAAATGACATCTCAACCAAGCAGGAAATTTTACAGATCATTAAGGACCAGCAGCCCGACGTTATTGGCTTCCAGGAGTTTTATACTAAAAACAAAGGGCAGTATGACATGCTTGATTCCATCATGAAAATACTGAAGTGCACCAATTACTATTTCGAGCAGGCGCGCGCCAATAGTAGCGAGGCGATCGGTATGGCTATGTTTTCTAAATTTCCAATAATTGCACATGGCAAGGTACAATTGACGGAACATGGAAGTGAAAACCAATGCATTTACGCCGACATTAAAAAAGGTGATAAAACCTTTCGCTTCTACAGCGTCCACCTGCAATCTATCCGATTTGACCCGGAAGATTACCGTTATCTAAACAACGTATCGCCGCAGGATGGAAAAGGTGGGGTTGGTTCAGCCACACGCCTGGGAAGTAAATTAAAAACCGCCTTCTTGAAGAGAAGTGAACAAGTATTTAAAATTAAAGATCACACTGCTGCGTGCCCTTACCCCTATATTATTTCTGGTGACTTTAACGATACCCCTACATCATTTGCTGTAAATCAAATAAGTGCGGGCCTAAAGAATGGCTTTACCGAAAAAGGCTCGGGCCTGGGACGTACTTACAACGGCACTTTCCCAAACTACCAAATCGATTACATTATGGCTACACCCCAATTTGATGTGGTTGATTATAATGTTATTGAGAAAAAGCTGTCGGACCATTACCCCGTGCGGAGCGATCTGGTACTGAAATAGCTAAATCCTTGCACAGAAATGATAAAAAAATCAACGCTTCACAGCGGAGATTTACAGGCGGCTGTAAAAAAATCGTAAGTTTGGCGCCATGGAACAAAATCTGTTTGTTTACAATACTTTAACCCGTAAAAAGGAAGAGTTTACAGCTTTGAACCCGCCCCATGTGGGCATGTATGTCTGCGGTCCCACTGTTTACAGCGATGTGCACCTGGGCAATTGCCGCACGTTTATATCATTCGACCTTATATTCAGATATCTTACTCATTTGGGTTACAAGGTGCGCTATGTGCGCAACGTGACTGATGCCGGTCACCTGGAAGGTGATGGTGGTGATGAGGGTGAAGATAAAATCGAGAAAAAAGCAAAACTGGCGCAATTGGAGCCGATGGAGATCGTACAGAAATACACTGTCGAATTTCATAATGTGATGCAAATTTTCAATACGTTGCCGCCCAGTATCGAACCCACGGCAACCGGTCATATTATTGAGCAGATCGAACTGGTAAAGCTTATTCTGCAAAACGGTTATGCTTACGAAGTAAATGGCTCGGTTTACTTTGATGTAGAGAAATATAACAAGACACAGGATTATGGTATACTGAACGGGCGCAACCTGGAAGACATGATCAATAATACCCGCGACCTGGGCGGACAGGACGAAAAACGAGGCAAACTCGATTTTGCCTTGTGGATAAAAGCCAAACCCGAACACCTGATGAAATGGCCCTCACCCTGGAGCGTTGGCTTCCCGGGCTGGCACCTGGAATGTTCGGCCATGAGCAATAAATACCTGGGCAAGCAATTTGATATACACGGTGGTGGTATCGACCTGATGCCTACGCATCATACCAACGAGATAGCGCAAAGCGAAGCTGCATGCGGCACTATGCCCGCGAAGTATTGGATACATACCAATATGCTTACTGTGAATGGCCAAAAGATGTCAAAATCTCTCGGCAACAGCTTTTTGCCGCATGAGCTCTTTACCGGTGGGCATTCTTTACTGAACAAGGGCTATAGTCCCATGACGGTGAAGTTTTTCATGCTGCAGGCCCATTACCGTAGCACGCTTGATTTTAGCAACGAGGCTATGGAGGCGTCTGAAAAGGGTTTTAAACGCCTGATGAATTCGTTCGCCTTACTGGATAACTTGCCGGTATCTGCAAGCAGCGAAGTTGAGATTGCTCCCTTATTACAACGCTGCTATGATGCCATGAATGATGACTTTAACAGCCCTGTGCTTATAGCCGAACTGTTTGAAGCATCGCGCATCATCAACTCGGTGAAAGATGGGAAATTAAAAATTGACGCGGCTAATTTGTCACTATTGAAACAATTGATGCGTCAGTTTACATTAGATGTTTTAGGGTTGAAAGATGAACAGGCGGCTAACGATGATCTGCCCAATGTACTGAATATGGTAGTTGAACTACGAAGTGAAGCTAAGGCAAACAGCGATTACGCAACGTCCGATAAAATAAGGGTCGGCCTGCAGAAAATTGGTTTTCAGCTAAAGGATGGCAAAGATGGCACTACATGGAGCAAAATATAAATTACGCTCAAAAAATTGATATTTGTACTTTATGACCCGGAATGCCGTTTATAGGTGGGTAAATCCCCTATTAACCCAAACCGAATTATCAGCGTAGATTTTTTAAATTGCCCCACAATCTGACAACAAGAATGAAACGACCCATATTAGTATCTGTATTACTCATAAGCTGCCAGGTGTTGGCTTTGGCCCAGCAAAAAACTGTAACGGTGAATGAAGTGGTGAGTGCCGAACAAAGTTTTAACAAACTGGTTGAACGGAAAGGTATAAAGGATGCTTTTTTAGCCGTTGCCGACCCGGAAGGGATCGTTTTCAGGCCGCAAGTGATCAAGATCACTGACTTCTATAATTCGATTAATAAGCAGCCCGGCACTCTGGCATGGCAGCCTAAATTTGCGCGTATCTCTGCTAATGGTGATCTGGCATTTACAGCCGGTCCCTATGTTTACCAGAATGGCAAAGATGATTCGGATAAGGTATTTGGCGACTATGTATCAATATGGCATGCCGACCCTGATGGCAAATTAAAATTATTGGTAGACCTCGGTATTCAGCACCCCGAGCCTGAAAAGGAAGAACTGACGGATTTTAAAGAGCCCGATACATCCAAACATACTGCACCCAGCAAGGATCCTTTCAGCGGGAAAGGTATTATTTTAGCTACCGATAAAACATTTAATCAGGAACTAACTAAATCGACGATTGCAACCTACAAAGAATTTTTGAGCCCCGAAGGTCGGTACTATTTCCCGGGCTTTGAGCCCATTACCGGGCCGGACAAAATCATGAAATTCATTGACAATGAAGCCATCAGCATTACCGCAAACACTATCAATGTCGGACGATCAAGCAGTAACGATCTTGCTTACAGCTACGGTACCGCAAGGATCAAGAAAGGAGCTTTCGTAAGCGACTATAACTACGTACGCATCTGGGAAATTGACGCCAACCACAGGTGGAACATTTTGCTGGAGATATTTTCGTCGGTGGAACAGTAGGTTAGTCCAAAAGTCGGGAAGACCGAAAGTCCGAAAGCTTCCTTATTTTAATCATAAATCACTTCCGGACTTTCGGTCTTCCCGACTTCCTGACTTGAAAAATCACAACAACCTCTCAATAATATCATCCGGTGATAAGCCTTCCGCTTCGGCGTGGTAGCTGCGGATAATACGGTGTCTTAATACAGGTTTTGCGATAGCCTGTACATCCTCGATATCCGGAGAGTATTTACCATTAATAACGGCGTGGCATTTAGCCCCGAGGATAAGGAATTGTGATGCACGCGGACCGGCGCCCCAATTCAGCAAACGTTTTACTTCCGCGGAAGCCAATTCGCTTTTCGGGCGGGTTTTGGATACCAGTTTCACAGCATATTCCAGTACGTTGTCGGTAACAGGTATATTGCGCACCAAATGCTGAAAATAGATGATCTGCTCGGCATTCAATACTTTGTTTACCTGTTGTACAGCCATGCTGGTAGTATTTTTGACGATTTGCAGTTCTTCCTTCAACGTTGGATAATCAAGCGATACATTAAACATAAACCTGTCAAGCTGTGCTTCCGGCAGCGGATAGGTTCCCTCCTGTTCAATCGGATTCTGCGTAGCGAGCACAAAGAACGGCTGCGCCAGTTTATGCGTTGCGCCGGCTACTGTAACAGCTTTTTCCTGCATCGCTTCCAGCAAGGCCGCTTGTGTCTTTGGCGGAGTACGATTTATTTCATCAGCCAGGATAATATTTGAAAAAACTGGACCCGGTATAAATTTAAAGTTCCTGTCTTCGCCCAATATTTCCGAGCCTATAATATCCGATGGCATCAGGTCTGGCGTAAATTGAATGCGGCTAAAATGCAGGTCGAGGACCTGCGAAACAGTTTGCACCAATAAAGTTTTTGCGAGCCCGGGTACACCAACCAGCAGGCAATGGCCATTGCTGAATATGGAAATAAGCACAGATTTAACTACCTCATCCTGCCCGATAATTACTTTACCAATTTCAGAAACGATGTGCCTATGGGCCTCTTTCAGGGCGTCAGCAGCTTCCACTTCCGTGCGGTGTTGCATATTGTCTTAAGGTTTAGTTTGTGCCGAAAGCGGTGTATTTGCCCAGTTTTTTAGTTGCGGGCATGCCAGGTATTCAGGATCAATTTTTATAAAAGTTTCTTTTCTTCTTTTCTCGAACCACTCACTTATTGTCCTGTTGATCTTATAATCCAGTGCATCAGTTTTTACCTTTGGAAAATCCTGTGCAAGGTTTGCTTTGTGAGCGTCTGTTGCCGATTTTAAATACAGTATTTTGTAAGCTTTTTTTCCGCTCGATTCGGTAAATACCTGTGGTTTGGATATGCCGCCCACTTTCATGGTATCCACAACTAAAGCGATCTGCGGGTCAAGCTTATCTGTTGGGATAAAAGTGGTGCGTGTCTCCACATTATCCGCATTCAGCATCATACCGCCATTATACTTGGTATCCTTATCATCTGAGTAAACAGAAGCAACGCTGGAGAAAAGAACGTTCTTATTTTTTGTCGTCAGCAAATAAACGCTATCCGCCCTGGTTTTTGCCCTGTCAAGACTTGCTTGTGTAGTAGCAGGCATAATCAATATATGCCGAACATGCACTTGCTCACCTCGCCTTTCAATAACCTGTAAAAAGTGGAAGCCAAAGTCTGTTTCAAATACAGGAGATATCTCTCCTGCCTTTAGCTTAAATGCCCAGGAGGCAAATTCTTTCACAAACGTATTGCGGTCAGCAAAACCCAGATCCCCACCATCAGGCGCCGAACCGGTATCATTAGAATAAAGACGCGCTAGTGTTGCGAAATCTTCGCCCTTTTTTACGCGGGCAAGCAGTTCATCGGCCTTCTGCCTGTATATTTCCTTTTCTTCCTTATTCAATTTTGGTTCAAATACTACCACGCCCACTTCAACTTCTTTATTATAAGTAGGCAGGCTGTCTTTGGGTATTTTTTTGAAGTAATTTTCGACATCCAATGGGGTAACACTAACCTTTTGGGTTATCTGGTTCCGCATACGGCTTGCTACCATATTTTCTTTAATGTCGTCGCGTATCTCATCCTTATACTGGATAACCGAACGACCAAGAAAACTCTCCAATTTCTCCTGTCCGCCTGCCCTGCTTATCATACTGCGCATACGGCGGTCAACTTCGTTGTCCACTTCATCGTCCTTTACGGTAACGCTATCGATAACAGCTTGCTGCGCCAGCAGCTTTTGCGTAATAAAACTTTGTGTTATCTCGCATTTAACAGCGTCATTTGGCTGACCGCCCGACGCCAGGTAATTGGCATAACGCAACTCTATATCCGACTTCAGCACGATGCTGCTGCCAACTACGGCAGCTATTTTATCCAGGGTGCGCGGCTGGGCGCCGGCAATTGAAATGGTCAAAATTATAATTAAAAAAATAGCAGTCCCAATCTTTCTCATGTACTTTATCTATGATGCAAACATGCAAATGTGCGAAATTATCGCCATACGCCTATTAATATTTTGTGCGAATATGCTGATAATGGCTCTAACAATTAACTATTTTTGGTTAAAATTTGTTAAAAGTGAAAGTTGAAGACACTAATGCCCTGCGTTTTATTCTGCAGGACGAAATTTACCTGCTTGATGAAGACAAAAGTTTGTATTCAGGCACCCCAAAATCGCAGCCTGAAATACAAACGCCTCAACCCGTTTTTAATTACCTCGGGGCAAACAAAAAAAACTTTCTAATCCTGGCAAGCTATTCTGAACATGAATATATAAAAGACGAGCACCTCGTTGCACTGGAATCCGTATTGAGTCGCATAGGTTACAGCCGCGAGGATGTGGCCATCTTGAACCTGGCAAAACATGGATCAACCTTTGAGCAAGTTTTAGCTTTCTTTGGGCCAAAAAAGCTGGTTATCCTGGGAGAAAGTGCCATACCTCAACGAATGGGTAATGCAAAGTTTAATGTCATTGAAAAAAGTGAGGATTTGGCTGTATTATACACTTTCAGTTTTGATGAAATGATGGCCAACGTGGATAATAAAAAGACTTTCTGGGAACAAATTAAAAATCTGTAATATGCCTTTAAAATTAGCTTTTGCTACCAATAATCACCATAAGCTGGAGGAAGTCGCCGATAAACTCAAAGGCAAAATAGAATTACTAACGCTCGACGATATCGGTTGTAATGACGATATCGAAGAAACGGGGTCAACTTTTGAAGAAAATGCCTCGATAAAAAGCCGGTATATCTTTGATGAATACTGTCTCAATTGCTTTGGCGACGATAGCGGGCTCGAAGTAGAAGCATTAAACGGCGAACCTGGCATTTACTCGGCACGTTATGCCGGCGAATATGGCAACCATAGTGCAAACATCGATAAGCTTCTGCACAAATTAAAAGACGTCGAAAACAGGAAGGCCCGGTTTATAACCGTGATATCATTGATGTGGAACGGTGAAGAACATTTTTTTGAAGGAACAGTTGAAGGCACCATCCGCCATGAACGGGCAGGCACCGGCGGCTTTGGGTACGACCCGGTTTTTCAGCCCGACGGCTTTAACATCACCTTTGCAGAAATGACGCTGGAAGAAAAAAACAAACTGAGCCATAGAGCAAAAGCGGTGGATAAACTGGTAGAATTTCTAAACGACTACATTACTGAACCGGCTTAACTGCGGTTTTTTTTACTGCCGAAGTATCCTTAACTTTCTTAATAGAATCTGCTGATTTAACAGGCAACTGCTTTAACGTGCTGTCCTTGCCCGATTTGATTACAGGCAAATTTAAATTCCCAGGATTTACAGCGCTGGTATCCCTAGCCGCTTTTATATCCTTTGATTTATCTGCAGGTGTTTTGGATTTCGCGGGCGGTTTATTTTTATCATTTTTTACCGGTACATTTTTGTTGAGCGATGGTATGATAGCTTCTTTGGACACAGGCCGTTCTTTCGGCTTCCAGATAAAGCCCTTGAGCACTTTTTCATCCTCCGTAAATTTCTCCAGCGGCCCGTACCGGTGCTCGGGTTTGGCCATAAACACCAGTTTGGTAACTTTGCTATCCTTGAATGTGATATGTATACGACTGCTAAGCGAACGCTGCATTTCGGTCACTTTTTTACCTGTACTATCCCGCGCAAAATAGATCGTCTCCGCATTCCCATCAACAAACATGGTTTCCAGCTTATCATTGTGGAAAAAGCCGCGCATTTTTTTTCCTGCAACCTGGTTAAAGTGTACTGAGTCTGCCTTTTCCGTGTTTACGATAAACGCATTCGGAAAAAGCTCCATATTGTTCAGTTTCTTGTCCTTCATTTGCAGGTTGATGGTGTCGCCCGATAATTGCGAACCCTGCGTCCATACAATAGGGTTGACATATAACCGGATGGTTGAATCACTGTTGCTGTAAAAAGCCGAATCGGACTTACCCTGCAAATCGGACTTAAACATTTTCACGTGGTGAAAAGCACTCAGTATTCGTATGTGCGAAGTATCGCTCAATACAACTTTCCTGGTCAAGTAAACCGAGTCCACCTGGCTGGCTTTCTTCAGGCTATCCTGCTTACTTAGTTTCTTAGGAGGTAGTGTACTTTTATCCAGTTTCGTGTTTTTGTCCGGCTTCGCGTTTTTGTCCGATTTTTTCTGCGCATCTGCTTTTGGCTTGGGACTGCCAAAATAATTACGGTGCAAAAATGTAGTATCCGGTATCCATCGAGGCGGCGATAGTTCGATATATTTTAACGGCTTTTTGTAAACTATAGAGGGCGGCCTGGAGGTTGTATCCTTAATACGCGACAGGCGTATCTTCTCCTGCATAATCTTGTAGTCTTTATAAACCATCAGTTTGGTTTCCAGCGTATCCGATGCGATATAAATGGAATCGTGCTTGATCCTCACCGTATCTTTTCTGTGTATCGACGTATCAACCGGAAGTTGGGGAATACTCATCTGCTTCTTTTTCTTTTGGTTTTTAACCGAAGTCGTATCGCTTTTGAGTTTTGTTGTGTTATTAGGCGGCAAAGGTTTATCGTTAACCAGTTTGGTTCCCATCGGTACTTTGTTATCCTTAACACTTGATCCAGGCGTGACTTTACCGGGAGGCGCTTTGGTAGTATCCTTAACAGTCTTTTTAGCGCTATCTGATTTAATGGCCGTTTTGCCGTTCAGCGAATCATTTTTTGACGAATCGCGCTCTTCTGTCACAATAATACAGTAAGCGTTTTTGGTTACAACAGTGCGCTCTTCATCCTTGTAATAGTTGCCGATGTCACCCATAAGCTTCATCTTCTGTTCGGTATCATTAAAAATGATATGATTTACAGCATGGCCAAGGCCCTTTTTCCTGTCGTAAAATAAGCTGTCGCCTTTTAATGATTTTGGCCCCGAATGATAAAGGTTTTTCTTACCGAAAAATGCCTGTTCAGTATTGGTGTTATAGTTTCCGTTTTCGGTATAAAGTGTATCGTTATCCTTAGGCTTCTTTTTACCGTAAATATTAGTCGGCCCGTAGAAATAGGCAATTTTGGACCCGGAATTATAGCGCATGGTATCCGTTACAACAAAGGCATCAGGTGTGGTCAGGCGCACATCATACCGGAAATAGGAATCGCGTGAATTAGCAAAATAGTAACCGTTTTTACTGGTCAATACGTTGTCCTTATTCACCAGTTTGCCGCCGTTAACATAAGTACCGATACGCGTGGCTGTGTTATAGGCAAGATAATTGGTGGTCAGCGTGGCGTCTTTATCCACCATGCGCACATTACTGGTAAGGATGGCTATTTTGGTATTGCCGTTATAATTAAGGTTGTCTGAATATATGTGAAGCGTATCACCCTGGTCGATGACCACGTGCCCATAACCGTCAAAGGTATTTGCCTTTTGGTTCAAGTAGGCGCTATCCGAACTCATGGTAGAATAATCCTGCTGAAAAACGCCGTTATAAACCTTTAATAAATCAACACCATTGATCTTTACGCCCTGAACGCTTGAAGAGCGTATCAGGTGAATTAATTTATTATTAGCCGGCTGCTGTTGTGCAAAAACGGTGGTTACAACCGCCAGCAAGCAAAAGGTTAACACATATTTAATCACGGCGCAAAATTAGTTTTTTGGTTGGGGTTATTAAATTAATAATTTTGGTGATGCTGCCAATCAAGCCTTTCCTGGATTTTATTGAGCAAAACATGCTGTTCGGGCCCGCTGACAAAATATTAGCCGCCGTAAGCGGTGGTATGGATTCAGTCCTGATGGCCCGTTTACTTAAGGCGGCGGGCCTCAACTTTGGCATCGCCCACTGTAATTTCCAGTTACGCGGCGACGAAGCCGATGCCGATCATGCCTTTGTTTACAGCCTCGCTTCGGAGCTTGATGTACCCTTTTACAGCATTAAATTCGATACCAAAGAATACGCCGCAGACCGTAAAATCTCTATACAAATGGCGGCGCGCGAATTACGATATCAATGGTTCCAGGAGATCAGTCAACAAGGTAGCTATGGTGCTATTGCGTTAGCGCATCACCAAAACGATGCTATCGAAACAATATTGCTCAACCTCACCCGCGGTACAGGTATAGCAGGCATGCATGGTATCTTACCAAAAAACGGTAACCTGGTAAGGCCACTGCTTTTTTTGACCCGGCAGGAGATTGCCGGTATTGTGAATAGCGAACAATTCCGTTATGTGGAAGACAGCTCTAACTCATCCTCCAAATACGCCCGCAATAAGCTGCGGCTGGAAGTAATTCCAAAACTGAAAGAGCTTAATCCGGCACTGGAGGATACCTTTGAACATAATTTGAAGCACTTTCGCAGTTTAGAAATTTTATTAGAGCAAAGATTGGTTGAGTTACGAAAAGACTTATTCTCATTCCATGGTGACGAGATACATATCCTGATAGCCGAAGTAAAAAAACTGACCCCGCAGCAACTATTGCTTTTTGGCCTGTTGCAGGAATACGGGTTTAACGAAACCACAGTCGATGACATTATTTCAACTTTGGATAAACATTCTGGAAGAGTATTTGAATCAACCAATTACAGCCTGATACTCGACCGTCAGGAACTTATTCTGTCTAAAAAACAAAATGAACCGTCAGCTATAAAAATCAATTCCGGCGAACATGAGGCACATTTCGGTAATTATCAACTTAATATTTTGCATGATGATTCGCCGCTGATCATTAAAGATAACCCCCTGGCTGTTTCCATAGATACGGAATTACTCATTTACCCGTTAACCATGCGAAGCTGGCAACAAAGTGATTATTTTTACCCTTTGGGAATGAAGGTAAAGAAAAAACTGAGCGATTTTTTCATAGGGCAAAAAGTGCCGCTTCACGAGAAAAAACAAATACCCCTGCTGGTAAATAGCAACGGCGATATCATCTGGATAGGCGGCTACCGCCCGGACAACAGGTATAAAGTGAGTGCTAAGACTAAAAAAGTTACTATCTTCGAACTGTATAAATTATGAGCGATAAACCGGTATTTAGTGAGAAACAATACTTAGGCAGGGAATGGATACCCATTACCATCCGCCTGGTGCTGGCCATGTTTTGCTTTGCTGCCTATACCTTCAACTTTTTTACCGATGTAAATGACAAAGCCGACATCCTGGCTATAGCCGGTCTGGGCATTATCTTCATATCCATTATTATGGGGTTTTTCCTCAATTACCGCATTCGGGTGATGAATAAAAGCATATTTATCACTGGGTTGTGGACCATGCGCCTCGTAAAAATAGACCTGAGCAGCATCGTAAAAGTTGAAAAAGGCACTTACAGCCGTTACCTATTCAACAATCCTGTTTATAATCTGCACAAACACGGTACCATCCGTTTTTACACTTCGGGCAGGGATGCCATCCATTTAACCGACCGCGACGGACTGGTTTATATCATCGGTACGCGCCACATCAACGAGTTTTATCGGGCGATACAGGAAGAGATGAAATAGGGCTCCCGCATTAAAATTTCATCTGTTACATTCCCGGCATTTAATACGTATTTTTATTAAAGCCGCCAATCATGAAAGCAAAAGCATTGTGTATTTTAGTACTGGCCTGCACGGTATGGGTATCCTGCAAAACCAATCCAACCAGTAAATGTGGGCCATGCCCGCTGATTCCATATTTCGCACCCTATATAAGCGTCAGGATAGTAGATAAAACCAACGGGGCCGACCTCTTTCTTTCGCCCAACTCACCCTATAAACTCAGCGACCTGCAGGTAAGCAGTTCTGTTGACGGTGCCGGTATTAACGTATTTGTTGATAGTACCCAGAAAGACAATCGCTTTGTGAAAATATTGGCGACAACTACACAAACCTTTACCATTAAATTAGCGAGCCTTACGGCTGACAATATCCATGTTGTTCTCAAAACGGATTCGCCGAAATGCTGCCCGATATCAAAAGTGAGCAGCATCATGCTGAATACTACAGTAATTTGTGCCCCTTGTGGCTATAGCCAGGCGGTCACTATTAGCAAATAAGGCGCGATTCGAATATCTGGGGTACACCCACGCTAAAGATTAGATTCATTCCGTAAGCACAAACGAATAATCAAATTTTATTTATGGAAAAATAATCCTGTCCGCATCCTATGGTTGTAACAAATTATTAGGTAATATTATTTGATTGATAAAATCTGGGCCTTATGCAAAAATCATTCCTTAAAAAACTGAAATTCCTTTTCATTTTAGTACTGCTGTTTTCCTTTAAAGTTAGCAGCGCGCAGGTAAAATACGATGCCATCAGCTTCCGTATTGATTCGCTTGCCGCGATGGGTTTGCCGAAATCAGCACTTGCAGAAGTGGATAAACTTGAAAAACTGGCGCGTGAAAATAATAATACGCCCGAACAAATAAGAGCGGTTGTTTACCGGATGACTTTTGAGTCGTACCTCGAACAAGACGCGCTGACCGCTATTATCAGTCGCCTAAAATTGGATATTGCTCAATCTGCCTACCCGGTAAAACCTGTTTTGCAGTCGCTGCTTGGCGAGATGTACTGGAAATATTACCAGCAATACCGTTACCAATATGCAAGGCGCAGCCGCCTTTTAAAACCGGATACTGATTTCACAAAATGGGACCTGCAAACCATCATAAACGAAACCAGCCACCAGTATAAGCTTTCGCTGCACGATGCAGAACGGGCGCAAATGACGCCCATTAGCGTGCTCGATGGCGTATTGGCAGGCGACTCGAGCACCCGTTACCTGCGGCCAACATTGTATGATCTGCTATTACAGCGCGCACTGAGTTTTTACCTCGAAGATGAGCCAGCACTAACCAGGCCCAAATTGCCATTTTCTCCAAATAACCCGGCGTTATTTGCGGATAACCGCACATTTGCTGACTTGCAGATCAAAACCACAGACACCGCCTCAACTTATTACCTGGGTTTAAAACTTTTGCAGCAGGGTACCGCCTTCCATCTAAAGATGAATCAACCCGAGGCTGTTGCCGATTTAGACATGCAACGGCTAAAGTTTTTGTTTGGAAAATCCCATGCCGAACACAAGGATTCGCTATACCTGGCAGCTTTGCGCGGAATAGCCTCAAGCTTTGCACAAAAACCGATAAGCAGCGAAGCGCTGGTATTACAGGGCCAATACTACCAGGGGTTAGACAGCCTGATAACAGCCCATAGCTATTATAAACAAGCGCTTACTGCGTACCCCGAAAGCCAGGGCGGCCAAAATGCTGCAACGTTAATAAGGGAAATTGAAGTAAAAGAAATCGCAGCAACTATCGATGAAGTGAATGCACCCGGTAAACCTTTGCTCGCTTTACTTAATTACCGGAATATTACACAGGCTAATTTTACGGTTTATCATTTATCAGAATCACAATTGGCCGGTTACCTGGCCGGCTATAAATCTTATTATACCAAAGACACCAGGCTCGATTTTCTAAAAAAATTTAAACCTGTCCAAAGTCACGAGTTAAAACTGGTTGATTTGAAAGATTTCCGCAAACATTCGGCAGAGTTTAAAATTGACGCCCTGCCACCTGGCAATTACGTGCTTTTGGTAAGGGAAAACGTAGCGAGCGATGAAACGCAAACGGGGCTGGCTAATTTCAGAGTGAGCCGGATTGCCTATACAGCGAGGGAAAATCCTGATGAAAAAACTGAAATCCGGGTAATGGACCGGGAGACCGGTGCACCTTTAAGCGGGGTAAAGATATTATTAAGCGGAAAACGAAACCGCTACGACAGTAACTATAAAACGTCTTATACGGAAGATATTGTTGATAATGGCACGTCCGATAAAAACGGCTTTTTTATAACCTGCAAATTCGGTGGTAATAATCAAATGAGTATCGGGCTACGAATTAAGGGCGACACCTTGAACGAAGGCCAAAGGTATATTGCCGGCGCAATGGACAACTCGGATGATGACGACGATCCGGAGGACAAAACGATCCTGTTTACCGACAGGCAGATCTACAGGCCGGGCCAAACTATTTATTTTAAGGGGCTTCAATTGCAAACGTTTAAAGGCAAAAGCAAAATACTCCCCGGTAAAACTTTAACCGTTGATTTTCTTGATGTCAACAATAAACAAGTTAGCTCTGTGACTCTTAAAACCAATGATTTCGGTACGCTAAACGGCAGTTTTATTATTCCTCAAAATATGCTGGACGGGAATATTACTATAAAAACCGTTGTTGGCGAAATTTCGGTTAAGGTTGAGGAATACAAACGGCCAACTTTCCAGGTTGCATTTTTACCGTTAAAAGAAAGCAATAAGCTAAATGACTCGGTAACCATTAGGGGAACGGTAATGGCTTTTTCGGGCTACGGCTTATCGCACGCCAAAGTGGCTTATCATATTACAAGGTCGGAAAATTTTGATTACTACAATTATAATCGCCATGCACATACCAGTAGGTACAATTACAACAGGCAAACAGCCGAGATCAAAACCGATACCACGACCACCGATGACCAGGGAAATTACATCATTAAATTTAAAGCTATACCGGGTGAAGCCGATAAAGCCTATGTGATCAATTACAGGTATGATATAACCGCAGATGTAACGGATGCCAGCGGGGAAACGCACACAGGCGAAACAGCAGTGAACGTAGGTAATAATGACATAAAAATTATTGGCTACCTGCCTACCCAATTACTCGCAAAGGACTCTATCCGCTTGCCGTTTAGCATTAACAACCTCAACGGGCAGGAGCAAAAGGGAGATATCAAAGTGGAAGTTTATGCACTACAAAACCCGGGGCAGCTATTTAAAAGTAAGTTATGGTCCAAACCGGATATGTATCTTTTGAGCAAAACTGATTTCAAAGATGACTTTCACGAATACGCTTATAGTGACGAGGATGAAGCGTCTACATGGAAAAGGCTCAACAAAATTGAGGACCTTGGTTTTAAGGTTGATGAAAACAAGCCCGGTGTACTCAAACTTGATGAATTGCGGCAACAACCATCAGGTATTTACCAGGTAATTATCCGCGCAAAAAATGAAAAAGGAGATACCACTTCCACCACAAGCTATGTTGACCTGGTGAATGAAGCATCAAAACCTGCCAATGTTACGGATTGGGTTATCCCTGTGGTTAACGAAGTAAAACCGGGCGAAAAGGCGGAATTTCGGATTGGATTTGATCAAAAGATAAATGTATTGATGGAGCGGTATAATGGGGCCAAACTGATCTCATCAAAATGGCTGATCGTTGATGAAGAGCAGCAAAAAATAAAAATACCCGTTTCGGACACGGACAAAGATGTGGCTGTTCAGTTTATGGCCGTTTATCAAAACAGGATATACAACAGTTACCAGAAAATATACAAGTCAAACCCGGATGAAAACCTGAAGATCAGGTTCCTTACTTTTCAAAATAAGCTGCAGCCCGGCGAAAAGGAACAATGGAAATTACAGATCACTGATCAAAATAATGAGAAACAGGCTGCCGAAATGGTTGCCGCCTTATACGATGCCTCGCTCGATGATATCACACCTGCACAAAACTGGAGAGAAGCGCTGGACAACCCCGAAAGAAATGAGCCCAATTATTTTGCATGGAACAGCTATGACTTTATACATCCGGTTAATACGGAAGTTGTGGAGAATGCTTTTTATGACTTCAGCTTGCTGAACCGTGACTATGAGAGCCTGTACCTGTTTGGGTACAGTTATTATGGAGGGTATAATGCCGGGTATCAACAGTACCTGAAGACCATTAAAACACACCAGGACAGTAAAAAAAATGATGCAAGGCTTGAGACAGATTATACCACCAATGCGCAGAAAATAAAAGACGGCTTCCTGGTAAGCGGCAAAATACTGGCCAAAGATGATGGCCTACCTATACCCGGTGCAACGATAAAAATTAAAGGCATGGGCATTAGTACGCTAAGTAATTCAGGGGGCTTTTTCAAAATCAAGGTACCGGCTAACGCAACTCTCGTGATCTCATTTATAGGTTACACAACAAAGGAAATTGCTATCACTAAAGTCGAAAATTTCTCCATTATGCTGGAATCAAGTTCCAGTTTATTAGGCGAGGTGGTAGTTACCGGGTATGGCGTTCAAAAGAAGAAGGATATAACAGGGAGCGTGGCAACTATTACTTTACGTGGTAATAGGTCGATGTTAGTCGGTTCTGCAAAGCAGCTGAATGTTACTACTGCGGAGAACATGTTGCAGGGCCAGGCTGCTGGGGTTACAATTGTGCAAGGTGCACCCGGCGCCGGTGAAAAGGTGCTAATAAGGGGTATAGCTGATTTTAAATCCATTCCCATCACCATCCGCAAAAACTTTAACGAAACCGCCTTCTTTTACCCACAGTTGCATACCGATAGCTCCGGTAAAATACTAATCGATTTTACGATACCAGAAGCCTTGACCAAATGGCGTTTTAAGGCCTTTGCTCATACGAAGGATTTGAAGTCGGGTTATATAGAAAACACGGTGGTTACGCAAAAGCAATTGAGCATCAGCGCCAATATGCCGCGTTTTATGCGCGAGGGAGATACCATAACCGTATCGGCACGGCTGGCTAATTTGACAGGTGATAACCTGAAAGGCGAGGTTACCCTGCAATTATTCAATGCGCTCAACATGCAGCCGGTATCGCTGTTGCGCGATCCTGCCGAAGCTAAGCAAAAATTTGAAGTAGCCGCGCTAACCAACCATGCGGTGTCTTTCAAACTGGTGATCCCGCAAAATTTGGATGCATTGACTTACCGCCTCACTGCGGATGCAGGCACTTACAGCGATGGCGAAGAAAACACACTGCCCGTATTGCCTAACCGCATGCTGGTAACCGAATCGATGCCGATGATGATAAGGGCCGGGCAGGACAGGACCTTCACTTTTGATAAACTGCTGAACAATACCAGCACCACGCTCAAAAGCAAGTCGCTTACACTGGAATACACGCAAAATCCGGCCTGGTACGCCGTGCAGGCACTTCCTTATATGATGGAGTTTCCGTACGAATGTTCTGAGCAGGTTTTTAGCCGTTATTATGCCAATAGTTTGGCTACTAATCTGGTGAACCATATGCCCGTGATCAAACAGGTGTTTGATCAATGGAAAAGCAGCAACAGCGCGGAACTCTTATCGAACCTCGAGAAGAACCAGGAACTGAAATATACCCTGCTGGAGGAGACCCCATGGCTGCGCGATGCCACCAATGAAACAGAGCAGAAAAAGCGTATCGCACTGTTGTTCGATCTGAATAAAATGAGCAGCGAAATGCAGCAGAATTTAGATAAGCTACAACAGCGCCAGTTGCCCGATGGTGGCTTTACCTGGTTCGCCGGAGACCGGGCCGACCGATACATCACGCAACATATTGTGGAAGGTATCGGCCAATTGTGCCATTTGCATATTCCGGCCGACGGGAGCGGGCAGTTACGCGTGATCGCCGATAAGGCAGTAGGCTATTTGGATGGCAAACTTATCGCAGATGACCGGGAGGCCAGGAAGTTTAAAGGATATGAAGCCAGGGGCATTTATGCCACCGAGATACATGCCTGGTACGCGCGCAGTTTTTATCCCGATCAAAAAATAAGCGGTGATCTGAAAAAAGTATTTGCCAATTACCTGGCCCGTGCCGAAAAGGGATGGCTCAGTCAGAATGTTTATGAACAGGGTATGATCGCCCTGACTATGCTGCGCAACGGCAAGCCTTTGGTGGCAAACGCGATCATCAAATCGCTGAAAGAGACAGCGCAGCAATCGGACGACCTGGGCATGTACTGGGGCAAAAACATGCGGGGGTATTTTTGGTACGAATCGCCCATTGAAACGCAAAGCCTGTTGATCGCGTTGTTTACAGAAGCCGGCGGCAACGAAAAAGCTGTAGAAGAAATGAAGATATGGCTGCTGCGCAACAAACAAACCAGCGACTGGAAAACTACCAAAGCTACGGCTGCAGCCTGCTATGCGCTGCTGATGAAGCAGGATGACTGGCTGTCGCCGGATAATACCTCGGAAATCAAACTTGGCGAAAAGGAGCTGACCGAGCTGAAACCCGATATCAAAGCCGATGCCGGATCGGGTTATATTAAGACCACCTGGGCCGATGACCAAGTGAAGAAGGATATGGGAAAAGTAAAGATCAAAAACAACGGCAAATCCATCAGCTGGGGCGCTATGCACTGGCAATACCTGGAACAACTGGACAAGATCACACCATCAAAAACAGATATTCAATTGGAGCGCAAATATTTCATCCTCAAACAGACCGATTCGGGCCCGGTTGTTACCGCTGTTGACGCGCAGCATCAGCCCAAAACCGGCGACCTGCTGAAAGTGATCGTTTACTTAAAGGCCGGTCGTGATTTTGAGTACGTACAGCTCAAAGACATGCGCCCGGCCGGGACCGAGCCTGTCAGCGTACTTTCTGAATACAAATACCAGGATGGCCTTTGGTATTACGAAGTGACCAAAGACGTAGCTACCAACTTTTTTATCAGCTACCTTAATAAGGGCAACTATGTTTTTGAATACCAGCTGCGCGTGGCACAACCGGGCGATTTCTCAACCGGCATTACCACCATACAATGTATGTACGCACCTGAATTTAACGCACATAGCGAAGGGCAAAGAGTAGTGTTTAAGCCATGATACCCTGTTCATATTTGTGCTACTTTTGACAGAAAAGATGACTGTTTTTGAAATTCAAACGGATATTGAAGAAATCGAGCAAGATTCTTCGCTCTATGAAGAGAAAAACTTTGATAAGCGTATTGAGGTTATCGACTTCATCGAATTTAACATTATTGATCAAATCGAAAACCTTTTACAAAAATCAGCACAACCCGATGAGCTAATTTTGCTGAAATATCGCGCTGAAAAAGTAAAATCTGCCCTGGAACAAATTGATACCACCCTGTTTCAAAAACTTAGCGCCGATATCCGGAAAGGGAGTTACTCAGGGCAAGCATTCAAGAAACTGGTTAAGGAATATGTCGGTTTTGATTTAAACGATAGCAAACACCAGGAAGAAGCAGGCTATGATAACCTTGATATTTTTATTAACGGATTGCTTCCTGTTCAAGCTATGCCTGAACAGACCAAAGACCCTGAGCCAGAGATGGTATTTTATCAAAAAACACCGGCCCGGATTGTATTCGAATTGGTAGAGGAATGCCAATTCACTAAAGATGATGTTTTCTTTGATTTGGGTTCCGGATTGGGCCAGGTAGCGATACTGGTAAATCTTCTGGCAGGTATTACAACTAAGGGTGTCGAGTTCGAACCCACTTTTTGCGATTACGCGCGGGATTGCGCTGCGGAACTTAATTTATCTGGTGTGACCTTTATAAATGCCGACGCACGCAATGCGGACTATTCCAAAGGAACTGTATTTTTTATGTACGCTGGATATTCCGCTCTATAGTACACCAGCATTCCGCTGCATACTACCGCAGTAATTCCGGGGCATAGTACACCAGTCTTTAGATAGATGTTGAGTAAA
>JAYUEE010000078.1:0-29371 GCA_043739405.1 Mucilaginibacter sp.
TGCGGGAGTATCAGCAAAATTTTTTGCAGGGCGAAGCTATTCCCGGTATTGCCTGGGAATACAATTTCACTAAGGATAACATAGGCAGCATTACACTAACCGAAATTAATGTCCTTGCGGGGAAATATATCAGCGATAAGGACCGTGCCGTGATAGTAGAAGCGCCTGATAAGGAAAAGGATAAGCTGCCTGCGGATAAAACATTGCTCGACTGGATCAGCTCGGCTGGTACCGATGTAAAACCTTATGTGGACGAAGTAAGCAATAAGCCCTTATTGGAAAAAGAACCCACACCCGGAAAAACGGTGTCAGTACAAAAAGATACAGCGCTTATTACAACTACCCTTACGCTTAGCAACGGCGTAAAGGTGATATTGAAACCTACCACTTTTAAAAACGACCAGATATTGATAGATGGCTACCACTTCGGTGGAACGTCACTGGCAAGTGACGACGATTTCACTTCAGCTAATTTAGCTGCCGGCATTATTGGCAGCAGCGGCATTGCCGATATTGACGAAATAAAGCTCGACAAAATGCTGAGTGGCAAAAACCTGAGTGTTTCGCCTTATATCCGCGAGCTGTCGGAAGGTATAAGCGGCAACTCTACTCCAAAGGATTTTGAAACGGCGCTGCAACTGGTTTACATGTACTTTACCCAGCCCCGTAAGGATCCCGATATCTGGCAGTCTAATATCACACAGACTAAATCCTTACTGGCAAACCGCGGCCTTGATCCTGGCAGCGTATTCCAGGATACGGTTTCCTCTACGTTAAGCAACCACAATTTCAGGCGAATGGTGACTACGCTCGACCGCTTGAATTCGGCGAGCCTTGATAAAGCTTATAGTTTTTACAAACAGCGTTTTGCCGATGCTAACGGGTTTACCTTTGTTATTGTGGGCAGTTTTGATATCGATAAGATAAAGCCCTTGCTTGAGAAATACCTGGGCGGCCTGCCATCATCAGGCGGTGCCGAAACCTATAAGGATTTAGGCATTCATCCGCCAACGGGCGCTATCACGAAAGATGTTTACAAAGGCATTGGTGATAAAAGCAGTGTACAGTTGGTTTTCAGCGGTGACTATGACTATAATGATAATAATAACCTGCAGCTCGATGCGCTTAACGAGATACTAAGTATAAAATTAATAGAGCGTTTGCGCGAAAAAGAAGGCGAAACTTATGCGCCGGGAGTAAGGTCAAATCATACAAAACTGCCAAACGGGCGCTATAGCATAACTGTTTACTTTGGCTGCGCACCTGCTAATGTGGACAAGCTGATTGCTGCGACGATGGAGGAAATAAACAAAATCAAGCAAAACGGGCCTGAAGCGGTGGATGTGCAGAAATTCCAGGCGGAAACAAAACGGGCAATTGAAGTTGACCTGAAAGAAAACTCCTTTTGGGAAGATCATTTGAGAAGTTCGGCCCAAAATCAGGAAAATCCCGATGCCGCGCTAAGCTGGATACCCGACCTGAAAAAAGCAACCGTTCAAACAGTGAAGGATGCCGCCAACAAGTATTTGAACGAAAGCAATTTTATTAAATTGATACTGTTGCCGGAGAAAAAATAAGCCTCAACTATTTGGCAATAAACAGCTTTAAAAGTCCTGCAAATATTGCAGGACTTTTTTGTTGAATGCAACGCGCACTATAACCAAAATGGGGTAGTTTTGTTAGAGGACGTAAATGAACACAAAAGGTCAGCAGGTAATACGCGAATGGTACAAAAGAAAGAACTGGCAGCAGTTCCCTTTCCAGCAGGAAATGGAAGAGGCCTATCTTTCGGGCTATTCTGGCTTGCTGAACGCCCCAACTGGTAGCGGGAAAACTTTTGCCGTGTTTTTACCCTTCCTGGCCGGCTATATCAATAAATATCCTGATACCTATACCACCCGCCAAAATAACGGGCTGATGATGCTTTGGATAACGCCCCTGCGTGCGCTTACCAACGACATCAAAAAAGCCATGCAGGAGGTTTGCGATGAGCTAAACATCCCCTGGAAGGTAATGACTCGTACCGGCGATACTTCAGCCGCAGATAAGCAAGCTCTAAAGAAAAAGTTACCCGAAGTATTGCTCACCACGCCCGAAAGCCTGCACCTGATGCTGGCGCAAAAGGAATATCCTCAAATATTCAAAGGGTTGCAGGTAGTAGTGATCGATGAGTGGCATGAGTTATTAGGAACAAAACGGGGGGTGCAGGTGGAGTTGGGGTTGTCCCGACTAAAGGCCCTTAGTCTGAAGTCTGAAGTCGGAAGTCCGAAGTCAGAAGAAAGAGATTTAGGGCTTCGAATATGGGGAATAAGCGCGACCATCGGCAACCTGGAGCAAGCTTCAGATGTGCTGCTCGGTAATGATTTTCCGACAGATAAGGTGAAAATGGTTAGAGCGCATGTCGATAAAAGATTGGTGATTAAATCTGTCATCCCCGAAAACATCGAGAGCTATTCATGGTCGGGGCATATTGGCGTCAGGCTTTTGCCACAGGTGATGGAAATCGTAGCTCAAAGCAAAACCACGCTTATATTTACCAATACCCGTTCGCAGGCGGAGATATGGTACCATGCCATCCTGGATAATTACCCGGAATATGCCGGCATTATGGCCATGCACCATGGCTCGCTGGACAACGAACTGCGCAATTGGGTGGAGCAGGCTTTACATGCCGAAGCCTTAAAAGTAGTTGTTTGTACCTCGAGCCTTGACTTGGGTGTCGATTTTCGCCCTGTGGATTCGGTGGTACAGGTGGGTAGCCCGAAAGGTGTCGCACGGTTTATGCAGCGGGCAGGACGGAGTGGGCATGCTCCGGGAGCTGTATCCCGCGCATGGTTTGTTCCCACACATTCTCTGGAGCTGTTGGAAGGTGCCGCATTGAAGCAAGGCATCAAACAGGGCATCTATGAGAGCCGCGACCCGATGCTGCTCACTATGGATGTGCTGATACAATATATGGTCACCCTGGCGGTCTCTGATGGCTTCAGGGCCGATGAATTATTCGGGGAGGTAAAAGGCACCTATGCTTTCGCCGATTTGAGCCGTAAAGAGTTTAATGATCTGCTCGATTTTATCACCAAAGGCGGCAAGGTACTGGCCCAGTACGACGAATTCCTGAAGGTAGAAATTGAAAACGGCGTGTATAAAGTAAATAATCGGCGCGTGGCAATGCGGCATAGGCTAAGCATCGGTACCATAACCAGCGATGTAAGTATCAGGGTAAGATGGCTGAGCGGGAAAAGTTTGGGGACGATTGAAGAGTCTTTTATCTCGAAACTGAATGAAGGGGATGCCTTTTGGTTTGCCGGGCAAAACCTGGAATTTATCCGCATAAAGGAAATGAGTGCCTACGTCAAAAAGTCGACAGCCAAAAAGGGCCTCATTCCAAGCTGGATGGGCGGGCGGATGCCCCTGTCATCGCAACTTGCCGCGGTTTTTAGGGATAAGCTGGACCAGGTGGCGCATGGTTTAGAGGAGGATGAAGAAGTTATCGCTTTAAAGCCCCTGTTCGATTTGCAGGCCGATTTGTCGCACCTGCCACAGAGTCACGAGTTTTTGATCGAATCGTTCAAATCAAATGAAGGGCACCACATCGTATTTTACCCTTTTGAAGGCAGGCTTGTGCACGAAGGAATGGCTTCGCTGTTAGCCTATCGCATATCTAAAATCCGGAATTTCTCTTTTTCCATCGCCATGAATGATTACGGGTTCGAATTACTGGCCGATGAGGATATCCCTATTGAGCAGGCGTTGGAAGATGCCAGCTTCTTTTCGATAGATAACCTTTTGGATGATATCCTTCACAGCCTTAACGCCAACGAGATGGCCAGGCGTCGTTTCCGGGATATTGCGCATATCGGTGGCCTTGTATTTACGGGCTATCCAGGGCAACCTGTAAAAAACAGGCATTTGCAGGCCTCATCATCCCTGCTTTTTGATGTTTTTAGTGAATATGACCCCGGTAATTTATTGGTCCGGCAGGCCTATAATGAAGCGCTTGCCTTTCAGCTGGAGGAATTCAGGCTGCGGGAGGCGCTGCAACGTATTGAAAAGCAAACAATTATTTTGAAGGAGATTGCGCGGCCCACGCCCTTTGCGTTTCCGATCATGGTGGATAGTCTTGGCCGCGAACGTCTGACCACTGAAACTATGGAAGAGAGGGTAGCCAAATTGACTCGTCCGAAGGATTGGGACAATAATGAAAAACCAAAAAAAGGAATGCAGTTAAGAAAGGTGGAAACAGAAGGTTTTAAGCCAAAAAGTATCGTAAAAAGTGCCAGCGAGTTCAAGTAATAAGCATAACTGTTTCACTGTAAATAAGTTATGAAAAAAACGAGCGAACTTAGAAAGAAATAGAAAAGCGAGCTTGAATTTGGGTCAAACGGGAGAAACATTGACATTTTTTAGATGCAGTGTATCACCCTAAAGTGAAATACGGTAGATGTATTAATCAAATAATTTTTTACCTCGTATTATTACTGTTGCAATAATTAATACGATTGGTAAAACGGTGATGATTACTCCTACTAATGTTAAGCCGCTGCCGTTCATGTTGGGTCTTTTATTAAATTATGTATTTAGCAAGTGTATAAGTCAAAAACTGTGCCCATATATATAAAATGGGCTAATAATACAATATTGACATATTTAATACGATTTGGTTTAATCGTCGCTTGTAAATATGTGCATTATATTCTACAACGTCACAAAAAAATAACTTCAGCGGGTAATAAATTACCCGCTGCATATCAATATTATATGATACGTTCCCTAAAGTGTCCTGTATTTTATCTGGGATAGTATCACAAAAATTAAATTAGCGGGAATTCCTCAAAAACATTTCGGGCGGCCGCTTATTTTTTTCTTTTTCTGTGTAAGGTATTATAAATTTTTCCGACTATAAATCTATATAAAAAAAATTATAACTTTATGATAATGAGCGCAAAAAAAGTTTTCATTTTAACAAATTTGCTAATAATGGGCGTTTTTAGCGCCTGTAGCCAGAATCGGTCCGACGGAAAAGTAGTAAAAGGCAGTTCCGAAGACGTAAAAACCTACCCCGAAGCCAAACCAAACGCCTACTGGAGGAAGGTTTTATCGCCTGATGCTTACTACATTATGGTGGAGAAAGGTACCGAACCGGCCTTCAATAACCCCTATTGGAATAACCATGACAAAGGCACTTACGTGAGCGCTGCAACAGGCAAACCGCTTTTTAGCTCAGATGCAAAGTATGAGTCGGGCACGGGCTGGCCCAGTTTCTTTAAACCGATAGATCCCAAGGCTATTATGATAGTCAAGGACTATTCGGACGGGATGGAGCGCGACGAAGTAGTTGAGCGTAGTACAGGCCTGCACCTGGGACACGTTTTTGACGATGGCCCAGCCCCTACAGGGTTGCGGTATTGCCTCGATTCGTATGCTTTGAAGTTTGTTAAAACGCAGTAATATTTAGTCGAATAAAAAAATTTGAGGGGCCATGGGCCCCTTTTCTATTTATAAATCATGTATCTTGTATTTAACCAATTCAGAACCCAATAATTCAAAAATTTTAAGAACTTTGAACCGCGAAATTAAAAACCTCGTATTTCATATATAATTCGGATTTATTTCAATGATCATATTAGTTTTTTTCCTGTGCCACTGGTTCTTATCCCTGTTTTTCCAGACATTTTTCCAGCACCGTTATGCATCTCATAAAATGTTCAAAATGAATGGATTCTGGGAAAAGACGTTTTACTTTTGCACCTTTTTTTTCCAGGGCTCATCTTTTTTAAATCCACGGGCGTATGCTATTATGCACCGTATGCACCATGCCTATAGCGATACCGAAAAGGACCCGCATTCACCACACTTTATCAAGGATGTTTTTGGCTTGATGCTAAAAACCAAGGATATTTATCTCAGCTATCAGCGTTATAAGATCGAACCCGAAGAACAGTTTCGCGATCGTTACCCAACCTGGTCATTTGTGGACCGCATAGGAGATCACTGGGTAACCCGTGTAGCTTTTGGAATAGCTTACACAGCATTTTATGTTGTATTTGCTACCCACTGGTGGATGTTCCCGTTATTGCCAATTCACTTCCTTATGGGCCCTATACATGGGGCTATTGTAAACTGGTGCGGTCATAAGTATGGCTACTCCAACTTTGATAATGCCGACCATAGCAAAAATACCCTGCCGCTTGATTTCCTGATGATGGGCGAATTGTTCCAGAATAATCACCATAAGAAACCCAACGATGCAAATTTTGCCAAGCGCTGGTTCGAAATTGACCCTACTTATCCAATTATGAAATTGATGCACGCATTGCGCATCATCAAATTACGAAAGGCCTAGACCGTATGATAACCGCACTAAAAGTTCTGTTCAGTATCTTGTTAGTGTGGATGTGTTATATCGTCATCAGCACCAGCCTGCAAAGCAATTTGTTTAAGGAGTGGGACGCTTTAGGCGCCATACCCTGGATGCGCGCTACCCTTTGGGATTTTTACGCCAATGTTACCGTTATATTTGTTTGGGTATGTTATAAGGAAAAAAGCATAGCGTTAAAAATCCTATGGCTTATACTCCTCGTATGTTTAGGCAGCATCGCCAGTTGTGCTTATGTGCTGATACAATTGTTCAGGCTTAAACCCGGCGAAGGCTTAAAAGAATTTTTTAGCAGGCAAAATGGATAATTCAGTTTGGTGGTTGGTTGGGTACAGCCTTGTTGCATGTTGTGTAATTATGGTTTTTGTTTGGCTTTGGGCCAATAAGATCAAAAATGCAGGTGTGGTCGATATTTTTTGGTCGTACAATTTCCCGGTTATAGCAATCATCTTACTACTACTTGCGCCCGGTTGGGAAACGCGTAGAACCATGATATGCGCTATGGTGATCGTCGCCGGCGTCCGGTTGGGATCATACATATTGATCCGCACCGTTAGCCATTTACACGAAGAAGAGGGCCGTTACCAGCAGTTGCGAAAAGAATGGGTACCTAACCCCGACCGGAGATTTTTCTGGTTTTTCCAGATGCAGGCCGTTTCAAATGTATTATTAGCCATCCCTTTTTTTGTGGCCTGCATGAATACCGCTATAGGAATATCAGCTTTCGAGTGGGCCGGGCTGATATTATGGGGAATCAGTGTGACCGGCGAACGTTTTGCGGATAATCAATTAAAGAACTTCAAAAAGAATCCCGCTAATAAAGGCAAAGTTTGCAGCGAGGGGTTATGGAACTACTCGCGGCACCCCAATTACTTTTTCCAATGGCTGATGTGGATGTCCTATTTCGTTTTCGCGCTGGGATCTCCTTATGGCTTCTTCGCCATTATAAGCCCGGCTATTATTTTATACCTGCTGCTTAAGGTTACCGGTATCCCGCTAACGGAAGAACAATCCATTCGCACCAAAGGTGATGCCTTCCGGGAATATCAAAAAACAACAAGCGCTTTTGTGCCCTGGTTTAAGAAAAAACAATAAAATCGCCACAACTTGTAGTTTTAAAAATCCGATAGCATGGATTTATCGTATTATCTGTAAATTAAAAGCTTATAATTATCTCTTGACAGGACTGACCCCCGAATTTAAATGTGGTACGATAAACTGATTGAACAAAACCGTGTTCCCGATTTTTTGCTGCGCAAGGGCATCCGTAATTTATTAAAGCAGCGTTTAAAGGATGAAAACAAGGGCGGCGTGGAAGCACAGCAGGAGCACCTGATGTCGCTGATAGCGCAGCTTAAAGCCTCGCCCATAGCGGTTAATACAGCCGATGCCAACCAGCAGCACTACGAAGTGCCAACCCAATTTTACCAATACTGCCTTGGAAAAAACCTAAAATATTCAAGCGGTTACTGGAAAACCGGCGTAACCGGCATAGATACCTCCGAAGATGATATGCTTTCGCTGACTTGCGAACGTGCAGAATTAGCAGATGGGCAACAGGTTTTAGAACTGGGTTGTGGCTGGGGTTCGCTTTCGTTGTACATGGCTGCTAAATTTCCAAAAAGCAAGTTCACTGTCGTTTCCAATTCGAAGACGCAAAAAATGTTTATCGATTTGAAGGCGCAGGAAAGGGGTATAAACAACCTCACGGTTATCACAGCCGACATGAACACATTCAGCATCGATGAACAATTCGACAGGATCGTATCCGTCGAGATGTTTGAACATATGCGCAATTATCAATTGCTGATGCAAAAGGTAGCTTCATTCCTGAAACCGGATGGCAAAGTGTTCATCCATATTTTTACGCATAAGGAATACGCGTACCTGTTCGAGGTAAAGGACGATACTGACTGGATGAGCAAATACTTCTTTACCGGCGGTATTATGCCGAGTGACGACCTGCTTTTCTATTTTAACGACCATTTAACTGTCGAAAAGCACTGGCATGTAAGTGGGACACACTACGCAAAAACATCCGAAGCCTGGCTCAAAAATATGGATGCTCATAAAGCCGAAATTATGCCGCTGTTTGCCGAAACTTATGGCAAGGACCAGGCTGTAAAATGGTGGGCCTACTGGCGCATATTTTATATGGCTTGCGCCGAATTGTGGAACTACAACGAGGGCAACGAGTGGATTGTAAGTCATTATTTATTTCATAAAACGGGCGCATGATAAGGCTGATCATCCTCGTTTTATTGTTGCTGCTGTCGCTCCTTGCTATACTGAAAGCCCCTGCCTATCACTTGTGGCTGATGGCCATCGCTGTAACCGAGTTTCCATTGATATTTATCGGAGGCACCCTCGTGATGCTGGCCACCGGATTTTGGGTTACTAAATACCAGTTGCCCGGAACCATCATCGGCACTATTGCCTTAATGCTGTTTCTTTCACCAATTTTTAGGTCTTACCTGGTTTCACGAAACCTCAAGCAAAACATGGAAGCCGCTTTTGGTACAAATGGGGTTAAAGATGATAACCAGCCTTTCAGTTTTAGTAAGCTTTTTAAGCTGTCCTATAAGGATATTGTGCCCAGCCATAGCCTAACTTATGTCACTTACAAGGATACCTCCCTGAACCTTGATTTCTTCCCGTCACAGGAAATTGGAAAAAGGCCCTGTGTTATCGTGGTACACGGAGGTTCCTGGAGTAGCGGCGATAGCAAGCAGTTGGCTGATCTGAATAGCTACCTTGCCCGGAAAGGTTATAATGTGGCAGCACTCAATTATCGGCTGGCGCCCAAATACCAAACCCCGGCCCCGGTTGAGGACATCAAAAATGCGTTGGATTACCTGTGCAAGCGTGCCGGCGAATTAAACATTGACACAAATAATTTTGTATTGTTGGGACGGTCAGCAGGGGCACAAATAGCTTTGCTGGCGGCTTACACCCTGCACGATAAAGATCTGAAGGGAGCAATTGATTTTTACGGCCCAGTCGATATGGTTTGGGGATATTCAATTCCGTCCAACCCGCTGATAATGGATAGTCGCAAGGTAATGGGCGATTATGTTGGCGGAACATACGCGCAAGTTCCCGAAAAATATGCGGCTTGTTCACCTTTGTTTTTTGTAGATAAAACTTCAGTGCCCACATTAATCATACATGGCATCAATGATGTGCTGGTTTCGGATATTCATTCAGGTAAGTTGCAAACCAAACTCACCGAAAATCATGTTAAACATTATTGGCTGAAATTACCCTGGGCTACACACGGGTTCGACTTTAACCTTTATGGCCCGGGCGGGCAATTGTCCACCTACGCCGTTGAACATTTTCTAAACATCGTAACCAAATGAAAACGGCAATCATCGGGACCGGTATTGCCGGAATGGGTTGCGGACATTTTTTGCACCCGCAGGATGAACTAACCATTTACGAGCAGAACGATTACATCGGCGGGCATACCAATACGGTAACCGTGGATGAGGATGGCAGACCGGTTTATATCGACACTGGTTTTATGGTTTTCAATTTTAAAACCTACCCTAATTTGTGCAAGCTGTTTACCGAACTGGACGCCCCGATAAAAAAAACCGATATGTCATTCAGCGTGCAGCACCTGCCCAGCGGTTTGGAATATAGCGGCTCGAGCCTGAACCACCTTTTTGCGCAGCGGAAAAACATATTCAATCCCGGTTATATCAAAATGCTGATGCAAATAGGGCGGTTCAATAAAGACAGCGTGAAAATATTGGATGACCCCAAATATGCTGATTATTCAATCGGCCGGTATATCAAAGAGTTTGGCTACAGCGGTGATATGTTGTGGAAATACCTGGTGCCGATGAGTTCGGCAGTATGGTCTACTCCAATGGAGCAAATGCTGGATTTTCCGGCGGTAACGCTCATCCGTTTCTTTCAAAATCACGGGTTTCTGGGCCTGGATACCCAGCATCAATGGTACACGTTGGAAAATGGTAGTCAAAGTTATCGCGAGTTGTTGATCAAACCATTTAAAGATAAAATCCACGTCAATCGCAAAGCGGTAAAAGTTAAACGGGTTGACGGCAAAGTGGAAGTAAAAGCATCCGACGGTTCAACTGAAATATTTGACCGGGTAATCATCGCCACTCACGGCGACCAGGCCCTGGCCATCATAGATAAACCGACATGGGAGGAGCAACGCTTGCTTTCTCCATTTAAATATCAATACAACAAAGCTGTGCTGCATACCGATGAAAACACAATGCCCCATGCGAAACTGGCCTGGAGCAGCTGGAACTACCGCATCAAAATGCAAAACGGCGCACTTCAGCCCAGCACGATTTATTGGATGAATAGTTTGCAGGGAGTGTCGGATAAGAGGAATTATTTTGTTTCGATCAACCCGCATGACGACCTGGATGAAAAGAAGATACTGCTGGAAATTGACTATGAGCACCCCTTATTCGACGTTCCCGCTATCAATGCACAAGCGCAATTGCAAACTTTGAACCAGGACGGGCCGATCTATTTTTGCGGAAGCTATTTTAAATACGGTTTCCACGAAGATGCCTTCGCCAGTGCGGTAAATTTGTCCTCACAATTATTGGGAAACCCGGTTTACTAATTGCGGGTTTTGCCTAATTTAGTGTTCATTTTAAAAATTGGCCTATGTTTAAAGCGATCCATGTCAGCCCGATGGTACCATCATACGATGTACGGCATACCATTCACTTTTTCGAAGATATTTTTGGGTTTGCCATTTTTGTGGGAGATGAAAACTATGCGGTTTTAAAGAAAGATGATGTGCTTATCCATATCATAAGGGCGGGAGATATTGGTGAAATGTCATTTTACCTTGAATTGGATGATATTGATGAATGGTGGACGTACGCCGAAGAAAAATTGAAGGATTTAGAAGTCAGGCCACCATTTGACCGGGAATACGGCATGCGCGAAGCACATATCAACATACCCAATACAAAAACGCAGTTATTTGTGGGTCAGCCTATCAATTAAGGCCATCCCATTTATTGCTTAATCCGTATATTCACATAATGCCCAACGCACAGTTCAATTCCTGTTTATACAAAGCCCGCGTAATGCACAACCGACTGGCGCCAAAGGTGCACCGGTTTCATTATAATGTGTTTATGTTTTACCTGGATTTGGACGAGATCGATACGCTTCACAAACGACTAAAATGGATGAGCCGCAACAGGTTCAATTTATTTAATTTTCGGGATAAGGACCATTTGCAGTTGCCTAAGGAGAATCCCGACAGGTCGAAAAATGTCCGTCAGCATATCACCGATTATTTGGAGTCAAACGGGGTTAAAATCCGCAATGGCCGAATCATGGTATTAACTAATCTCTGTACGCTTGGTTACCAGTTTAACCCCGTTTCCTTTTATTTTTGTTATGACGAGAACGGGCAGCCTGTGTGTTCCATTGTTGAGATTTGCAACACTTTCCTCGAAATGAAGCCCTTCTTTTTGGGAGCGGATACTAAAACCGACGACCATTACAAGCTTAATACCACCAAATATTTTTATGTGTCGCCGTTTATTGAGATGGACACCAATTTCGATTTCGATTTGGAAATTCCCGGCGAAAAACTGCAGATACGGATCGATGACTTTGATAAAGAAGGCAAAAGATTTTTTATCAGCACACTTAGCGGCGACCGAAAACCGTTAACGGATGCAAATCTTTTAAAATATTTTATTAGCTTTCCTTTAATTACTTTAAAGGTTATCAGCCTGATACACTGGCAGGCCTTTAAATTGTGGCTCAAAAAACTCCCCTTTCATAAAAAAGAAGCAAACCGGGAATTGCAGCGGGAGGTTTACAGGCCTTATAAACCAAATGTTATTATAGAAAAACCTGGCGCCCTTTAAATCCGTAGGTTGTAAGAAAATATTAAATTATGGCGAACACGCTTACCCTTGTCAAAAAACGCAGCTTCTACCAGGACATTGTTTTAAGGATAATGTCGCGCATGGAAATGGGCAGCATGCACCTTACCCTGCCCGATGGCGAACGCATGACCCTGGGCAACGGGAAAGGCAATGTTTCGGCAAGTGTCACCATCAACAGTAACGAATTTTACAGGCAGGTTATCCTTTACGGTGATATTGGTTTTGGTGAAGCTTATGTGGCCGGTTTGTGGGATACGGATAACATCACCAACGTCATCAAATGGTTTTTATTGAACGTAGAGAATAACCCCGCAGTTTCGGGTGGTAAAACGCAGGCTGTGGCACTTAACCTGCTCAAATGGTTCAATAAGATCTCGCATTTTAAAAAAGCGAATTCGATTGAGGGCTCACGAAAGAATATCTCGGAGCATTATGATTTGAACAACGATTTCTTCGCGAGTTTCCTCGACCCGACCATGACTTATTCCAGCGCCTATTTTTATAAAGATGGCATAAGTTTAGAAGACGCGCAATTGGCAAAATACGAGCGCTTATGTAAGCAATTGCACTTAAAACCAACCGACCATGTATTGGAAATTGGTAGCGGATGGGGCGGAAACGCCATTTATATGGCTAAGAATTATGGTTGCAAGGTTACTTCTTTAACCATATCAGCAGAACAGCATAAACTGGCTGTTGAGCGCGTGGAAGAAGCGGGACTAAGTAATAAAGTAAGCATCCTGATGCAGGATTACCGCATGATGGAGGGTCAGTTTGATAAGATCGTTTCGGTAGAAATGCTGGAAGCAGTCGGTCATAAATACCTCGACCTATATTTCAAAAAATGTCATGAACTTTTAAAGAAAAACGGAATACTGGCTTTGCAAGTGATTACCTCGCCTGATTCACGGTATGATAGTTTGCGCAAAGGCGTAGACTGGATACAAAAACATATTTTCCCGGGTTCATTACTTCCGTCGGTGGCGGCCATTAATAGCGCCATTAACCGCACTGGTGATTTGACTATGGTCGATTTAAAAGATATAGGCATGCATTATGCAACAACTTTAAAACTCTGGTGCGAACAGTTTAATGCCAACCTGCCGACCGTAAAATCGCTGGGTTTTGATGATGAATTTATCCGCAAATGGAATTATTATTTCTGCTATTGCGAGGCTGCCTTTGCAATGCGGAATATCAATGTGATGCAGCTGGTTTATGCCAGGCCGAATAATGTTACGCGTTAGTTGCTTTGGGCCGTTTCTCTCTAAAACGGCTGAAAAATACCAGCGCACCTAAACAGAGCACAAATCCACAGATCCCATTCAGGCGCAAGCCATGATCATTGCCCGGGTCCTTGCCATAGACAGTAAGAAAAGCGAACAGGGCGATGCCTAAGGTCTGCCCCATTTTCACAAACAGGTATTTCACGGCGAAAAACATTCCTTCGCGGTTTTCGCCGGTCTCCTTGGCATCATCCTGGGCTATTTCGGCTAAGATGGCGTTGGGTAAGATACCCAAAGCGGCCAGCGGGAACGCAGCGCAAAGCACAAGCGCATAAACTTGGATATAGGGTGAAAAAGGAAATTTCCCAAGGAAGTAGATCGCCACAAAAATAAGGCTCATCAGCGCAAATGAGAATATGACCAATGGTTTTTTCCCTATCGTCCTCGATAGATAATTAATAAGTGGGTAAAAAAACAGCGATAATACTACCATTGCGCCCATCAGCGCGCCGCCCATTGACTCGGGCAGGCCAAGCAATACCGTTACGAAGTAAAGCATCCCGCTGGAGATAACGCTCAGGGCCATATAAAATGAAAAGTCGGAGATGAGGTAATACTTAAAATTACGGTTGCTGAAAGTTTTACGAATAGCCAACAGGATAGGCAGGTGCGAAGGCTTGCTGCTTGAGTATTTTTTCTCATCAATGGCAAATATGGGTATCAGCATCACTACGCCTGCAACAACAGCCAGGCCCCAAATGGTGTACTGAACGGCGGCATCACGATTGACGACATGGAAAAAATACTGTAGCCCGTCGGCATAATTGTTTACCGAGGCGGCAATAATGATCCCGATGACAAAACCCGCCTGCTGAAAAGATGATAGTTTAACTTTCTCTTCAATGCTTTCGGTCAGCTCGGGCAACAAGGCGTTGTAAGGTATGATATAAGCCGTAACGCTCATAAAGAATAAGGTCATGGTCGCAGCCAGCCAGGCGGCATTATGGCTGCTTTCTTTCATCACCAAAGGATAAAATGTCAAACAGCAAAAAACCACTGCAGGCAAAATGGCCCATTTCATAAAAGGAATGCGGCGCCCCTTTGGGTTTTTGCTTTTATCGCTTAACGAGGCAATAAAGGGGTCGAACAAGGCATCGACAAACCTGCCCGAGGCAGCGATGATAGACAGGATATTGATAACACCGAACAGTAGCAGTTGTGGTACTAAAGGAACCAAGCCTGCATTGGATGGCGGCAGGTAAAAGTAAGGCAGCATCACGATGATTAGGTTCGTCATGATGCTCCAGCCTATCATCCCGCAGGCATATGCAAGCTCTTTTCCTAAGGTAAGTTTCGCAACAGGCATTGTACTGCAAGATGCGAATAAAAGCTAAAAGCGGAAAGGAAAAAGCAGAAAGCGCTCTCACCTTTGGACTTTATGCTTTGTCACTCTCTTTCTCTTTTTTCTTCCCCCTGAAAATATAAAATATAGAGGCCACGACAAATAATCCACCCAGCACTACTACTAATGACGACCCGGCCGGAAAATCATAATGGTAGGATACATACAAACCCAGGTATGCCGCCAGTAAGCTGATGACAATTGCAGCGATGGTGATATGAAGATTTTTCCTGCACAGCATGATCGCGGCGACGGAAGGGATTATAAGAAACGAGAACACCGGTATTACCCCGCTGGTGCGCACCGCAAAAACGATGGCAAGCCCGATGGAGATATAAAAGATAAAATTCCAGAACTTGAACCATTTATTCTCCCGGAAAATTGTAGCAGCCACATTGCTGTCGTTGTTTTCAAAGGTTTCGGTGAGGAGGAAAAACTTCTTATAAAAGATCAGATGGACCAACCCGATGATGCCGAAAATAATTCCAATGGTTGTTATTTGTCCCCAGTTTACCGAAAGAATATTGCCGAAAAGTACTTCTTGTATGTCCGAATCGCCGTGGGGGGTTTTGGAAATAAGCATCACCGTAGCAGCCGAGGCCACGGCGTAAATAATCCCGATCACAGCTTCCAGTTTCAATCTTCGGTCGCGAATGTTTATAAACGACATCAACAATGCCCCTCCAAGTGCAAATACAATTGGAATAATGGTTTTTCCGTGCCCGATATAATCGGAAAATGCAACCCCAAGCGAGGATATCTGCCCGAGGGCAAGGTCAACAAAAACTATTCCCCGCCCAACTACGTGCACACCAAGGTAGGATAGTACCACGCCAATAATAATGCTGACGATAAACGCCTGGACGATAAAACTTAATTGAAACATTTCGAACATAAGACCGGGTATTTATGGTTTAGAATAATCGATTCATTAGATTAATTTCCTGCTATTTTAAAGCAGCCGTTAGCAATTTGATGTCATAATCAAACAAGTCGTAATAAGTTTTGATCGAATCAAAAGCACCAACCGAAGTAGCCAGCACAACTGTTTTTGCCCCTGTTTGCTTAGATACTACATCAGATGAAGAAGTAGTAAAATAAGGCGACGTAATGATCACTTTGATGCTATTTTCTTTTACTTCTTTGATGATCTTCACCAATTGTGACGGTGTTGGCGGAATCCCCGGCTTCGGTTCCATAAAATCAACAATGTGCAAACCGAAACGGGTCTCAAAATACACCCATTCATTATGGTATGCTATTACTTTAGCACCTCTGAAAGGTGCCATCGCCGCACTCCATGCCTTTATCCTTGCGTCAATTTGTTCATTAAATGTTTTTAGATTGGCCTCGTACAGGCTCTTATTTTCGGGAGAAACTCTTTCGAGGCCATTACAAATGTTACGGGCAATTACCTTTCCGTTTTCCGGATCGAGCCAGTAATGAGGATTGCCAAAAATATGGATATCCCCTTCGGCACGGTTTATAGAAGACGGCACTTGCTTGAGATCTACACCAATGGATGCATCGACATAACCTTCGCTGCCTCTTTGGATTTTTACATTCCTTGAGCTTGTAAGCAACTGTGGCGACCAACCAGCCTCGAGGTCGAGGCCAAGGGTAACATACATATCCGCGTTTGAAAGCTTAATAATATAACTTGGCTTAGGGTCTACAAAGTGCGGATTTTGATAACCTGTAGCTATGGCAAACACGCTTACGGTTTTTCCGCCGATGAGCTCGGTAATGCTTCGTGTATCCTGGGTCGTAGTAACAACACGGATCGTTGCGCCAAACGAGAAATTAGCAGTGATGATGGCGGCCGTTAATATGGCGATGGATTTTAGTTTCATTTTATTTATTTTAAAAGTATTCAATTTATGTACAAATTCTCTTACTAAGAACTCAAATACCTGTGTGAAAGATGTATGTGATTGGTAAAAATGTCATTGCGTTCATTTATTCTTTTTAATACATATGTGCCCCGTGAGAGCCGATAACAAATATCCATCTGATAAAAGCCCTGCCGAAGGTTTTCTCATAGCTGTATTGTTCGAGCGCTTCGTTCATCGTCGTATATTTAGCTTCTATTTCTATTTTCTGAAATTCGGTTGCGTTCCAGCCGAGTGTTAACGAGCCCGATTTTTGCACAAACGACTGAGAAGTTGGTGAGTTTGAGTAATCAAATTTCCCTGTCAGAAAAGTGCGTCTGCCTACTTGGGTATACACCATGGAATAAAAACCTATCGCATTTATAACGGTATTGCCGGGCTGTTGTGCGTGGCTGTAATAAAATTCATTCTGAAAAGTAAACTGTTTATAGGTATTAAACTGCACAGGTTTCCATTTATAAGTCAAGTCAAATGAGGCTATGTCTGTGATTCCGGTTTGCAGGTTTTCTCCGTTTACTCCTGTCAGCCCCAGTTCAAATGTTGAATT
Organism: Mucilaginibacter sp.; assembly: GCA_043739405.1. Lineage (GTDB taxonomy): Bacteria > Bacteroidota > Bacteroidia > Sphingobacteriales > Sphingobacteriaceae > Mucilaginibacter. Next base: position 17,353 of record JAYUEE010000078.1, read on the forward strand.
TGCGGATAGGTCCCAGAAGTTTCTAAGGTGTACAAGGTATAGATAATTATTCTTCTTGCTTCGTTCAAAACTCGGGTTTCCGGCATTAACATTTGTAGCCTGGAAGGTCAACTCCTGGAAAAAAACGGGATTGGGCAAAAGCCAGCTCAAGGACACGCCATCACCTATAATGCCATCTTCACCAAAAAAATTCACATAGGCGTCGGGCATGTCAATAAAAGGGAGCGCGTGCGGGTGAACAGGGTTTATCCGGCCCATAGCCTGCCTGAACCTCCCGGCTTTTAACTGCAAGTGGGCGGGAAGCGATAACGTGGTGAGATAGCCCTCTTCAATTTCGCTGGTGAATTTTCCGGTGGCGGGATCCTCGCTAACGGAATAAAAAAAGTCGGCACGGGCATAGGGGTCGATTACCGACTGAAACGAAAACTCCGCTTCGTTCAGCACCATATCAAAATTATGAGTGCCGTAGCTTCGGTACAGCCCTCTGAAATCACCGATCACGCTCATATCGGGATTTGCGGAGGCTCCCGCACGCGATTGCGGCGCCGGTGTGCCAGGTTGCTCCATCTCTTGCTGTATTTTTTTGAGCATCGCTGAATCGGTTTTTGTAGTATCGACTTGCGCCTGCGCCCTAATCACTATAAACAGCATGATGAAAAGAAGTATTTTTTTTACATCCATTTTTTTATTCTCTATAAAATGAAATTAATTGCCCTTGAGAAACTTGAACTTGCCTGGGTTTATCAACAGGATGGCAAGGTCAAACCAATGACGGCGGTGCTCGCAGGGACAAGAAATCCCTCGCCTGGAAAAGATAATGGTTTTCTGAAGAGAAGAAACGGACAACGGTCAATTTATTTAGCTGAAACCGGTAATGGTTAAATGAAGGAGATGCCGAGAAGTGCCTCGTGAAGTCGCAAAGATTGCAATGGTGTTCAGCTTTATGAAAATGTAAATTAGTAGCGGTGCAATGAAAATCGTTCCGGTGAGCATAGCTGTGTATTCCAGATTCCCCAAGCGGGAAAAGAAAAACAAGCAAAGAGAAAACAGCAATTGTTTTTTTCAGTTTTGGCACCGCTAAAGGTAAGTAATACTATCTAAATTAAAACCCTTGGTGATCAAGGTCACAATATCAATACAAACGCCCGAATCGTTGTATGTTTAGATCAGTACTTACGCTGCCGGATTTGCCCTACAATCCCGAATAATAATCATATCCCTGTTCGGCCCAGTAATCGCGCGGACGGGTATTGCTAAAGGTGATGCTGCCGATGCGTTTGAGGTTTTTGATACCATACTTTACCGGGATAATGAGTCGTAAAGGTTGCCCGTGATTGCCGTTGAGCAATACATCATTCATTTGATAGGCCAGCAGGGTTTGCGGGTGCATAGCACTGGGCATATCAATACCTACATAGTATTGCTTGTCTGGTGTTTCCATACCTACATATTGCGATTTGGCTTCCAGATCCAAGCCATAGTGCTTGATAAAATCACTGAATTTCACCCCCGCCCAATGCGATATCTGGTCCCAGCCCTCCACACATTTAAAGTCGTAGGTGATCTCGGTTTTGGGCAATTTCATAATTTCATTCAACGTAATTTGTAGGATCTCACCCGAGTTTTTCCGCACCTGTAATTTCCAGTTTTCAGGCGGCAGCTTCCCTTCCGAGCCAATGTCACTGTTGTGCCTGATCACTTTAGCCGCCATTTCACGGGGATAGGTTTTTACCAGGTGGTTCTCGTTAAAAGCTAACCTTCTGAAAAACAATTCGGTTTTATTTAGAGCCCTCCGCAGGGGCCTGCGCGCGCCTGCAGTTATTCCGGCCGGCTCTTCAGCAGAATTATACAGCCATTTCCAGCCGCCAACTGCACTGGCAGCAAATACGCCAAACACGGTGAACGAAATAAAATTCCTTCGTTTTATCTTTTGCTCAACAGTTAGTTCTTTCTCAGGCTTTTTCATCTTCGTTGCTCCTTTCTATTGCTGGTTTGGGTTGTTCTTCTATTACTTCAAACCCCGAAATAACCGAGCGGAAATTGTTCCAGCCTGCTAATATTACTTGTATAATGTGAACCAGGAAAAATAAGACATATCCTATGGTTAAGGCAAAATGCCATATCCGCGCCAGGTGGTAACCTCCGCAAATCCAGGTCAAATAATAAAACTGCACTGGCTTATATATGGCCAGACCAGTTATAACCGAGCCAAACCCCATAACAATAATGGCAGTATAGGCAATACGCTGGGCTGCGTTATATTTATCCTGTGGCGGCGCTGTTTTGCGGATATGCAAATCGTGCAAAAGCACCAACCAGGCTTCTTTAAAAGACTTTTTTTGTGGGACCAATTGCCGCCATTGACCGGATATGATGGTATAAAGAATATAGAATATCCCGTTTAAAGTAAAGAACCACATAAACAGGAAATGAAAGGCCATACCCTCAGCCAATCGCATGGGAATATGCAGCGTGTTATAAAACCAGTCGGGAAAGAATTGCACAAAAGTATGCCCAAATATGGTGATAGAGTACTCGTCATTGGCCCAGTAGATCAGCATCCCGCTCCATATCATAATGGTGAGTATGGGGAAGTTGACCCAATGTGTCCACCGCATGAGCAGGGGATGTTTTTCTTTGATAGCTTTCATCAGTAATTTTGTAGTGCAATTTCTTTAAAATTATGAATTATTTGGAATTTGCAGGTGCTCCAACTGGAAATTCTATTTTCGAAGCCCCTGTGATCTCGCCTGTCGAAGTATTCTGCACAAAGGCGATGATCTCGTAGCCATCCTGGCTAAAGCCAACGGGTAAGGTAATATCGGTCTTGCCACCGCCTTTGCCGCCCAATACTATGGTCTGTATTTTATTGACGATTTGCACATGTGCTAAAGTACGCCCGCCATTTTCACCGCGCTCAACTTTAGTGGTTGCGTTTTTCTGAACCAGCGCCACCAATAAGGACGCATCATTTGTTGGCCCATCTACATGGTATTGGACACTGGCCTTATTACCGCCGAATTTTCCATCGCTCAAAGTAAGCGGTGTAGCGGCAGATTTTTGCAAACCAGCCTGTATTGCTTTACGCAATGCACCTTCTTCGGAACCGACAAACTCGGTATGCCCATTCACAATGGTCTGCGGCGTGTAAACCGATGACAGGTTTAACAGGTGTGCATATTGACTCTGACGGGCCGAATATTCTGCGCTGCTAAACACATCCTTCCAGCCCAAACGGTTCCAGTAATCCACATGGAAAGCCAGGATGTAAATGGGTTTATCGGCGCTTTCTTTCTGTACCCTTGCCACCAGCGCATCGGCCGGAGGGCAGCTTGAGCACCCTTCGGAAGTAAAAAGTTCTACAACGGCAAAGCCTTTTCCGGCTTCTTTTGGTTTGAAGGAATCTTTGTTATTGATGGTTATAAAGGCCTCGGTCACCATAGCGCCGAAACCCAGGCAGGCTATGATGATAAATATTCTGAACGTTCTCATTTTCTTATCATTAATTATTTGCTGATTTAATTACGAGATTAGTCGGGCCGTCGGATGATTCCTTACAATAAAATTAAATCTTTTTTGAGGATTAATTTTTAGCGTCACCATTTTATTTATAAAGCTGTAAGGTTTTAGATAATTTTACGACTAAGCATCAACAATATTGTATTAATGACAGCCGAAACTAATAAACTGGACCCCCACCAATGGGTGCAGGCACATGCCGATTACCTGTACAGCTATGCCCGCGCACGCATTAATGACGAGGAACAGGCGCGGGATTTGGTGCAGGAAACTTTCCTGGCCGCGTTGGAGAAGTCTAAGTCTTTTGCGGGCCGTAGTTCCGAGCGCACCTGGCTCACCGCTATTTTGCGGAATAAGATCATAGATGTGTACCGGAAAAAATCGTCAAAGCTGGTTGCTACCGATTTAATACAGGCCGAAGAAGAACAAGTCGATTTTTTTAATGCTGGGGACGGCCATTGGAACGGCGAACGCGCACCACAACCATTTGGAATAGATGACTACGATCCGCTTGCCGGTAAGGAGTTCAACCAAATATTGATGAAGTGCATGCAGAAACTTCCGGCATTATGGATGTCGGTATTTACCATGAAGCACATAGATGAAGAAACAACAGACATAATTTGTACCGAATTGAAATTGACATCATCCAATTTCTGGGTGATCATCCATCGTACCAAACTTAACCTGAGGGCCTGCCTTCAAAAAAACTGGATCTGATTATGGAAGCATTAAAAAAGATCACCCACAACTGCAAGCATGCTACTTTGCTTATCGAAAAGAAGCTGATTAGCCGCCTTACCCTGCGCGAAAAAATATTTTTACGGATACACCTTTTCGGCTGCGATGTATGCAGGCTATACGAGAAGCAAACAGGTAAGATAAACGAGATGGTGCACCAGCTTTTCCATAGTTCTGCACAGGACCTGAAGCTTGATGACAACTTTAAAAAGGACCTGCAGGACCGCATAGAGGAAGAATTAAATAAAAATTGAAATAATCTGTAAGGCTTGTTGGTTGTGCCCGACTAAAGGGTAAATGTTTAAAAAAAACTAAAAACACCAACAGTATGAAATCAATTTTTTCAAAAGCGGCAGTTGCCGCAGTTATTGCATCCGTATTCGCTCTTAATGTTCAGGCTGCTACTACAACGCGCGGCATGACAGCCGATACCGGCAAAATGGCTAAAATGGATAAGATGGACAAAATGTCCAAAATGGACAAAAAGAAAATGAGCAAGATGAAGAAGGATAAGATGAAGAAAGACACAAGCAAAATGTGAGTTTTTTGTTTTTAATGAAGAGGGGGCGCAAGCCCCTTTCTTATTTGGGACATACCCCGTAAAGACGCAAGATTTTGCTTCTCGTTCCATCCACATTGTTTTGAAACGCAAAATCTTGCATCTCTACGTCCCTGAAATATACAACTCCCGCTCCGTCAACCCATCCAGTTCCATCGGGTTATGGCTAACAATCAGAACTGTTGTTCCCGATTCTTCCCAAAGCAATTTTAATTCTTTAATTAGGCCTGCTCTCATTTCCGGGTCAAGCGCCGAAAAGGGTTCATCCATCAATAACAGTTTGGGTTTAATAGCCATAGCCCTTAATATCGCCAGCCGTTGCTGCTGACCGCCGGATAAATATTCCGGTTTGTGTTTAGCGAAGCTTTCCAGTTTCCCTATGGCAAATAGACGGGCAATCCACGACTGGTCATCTGTGGCATATTCCAGGTGCTGCTGCACCGTCATATTTGGGAACAGTGCGTAATTTTGAAAAACAAAGCCTGTTTTTCTTTTTTGTGGTGACAGGGAGATTTTAGGGATAGTATCCAGCCAAATAGTGTCATCTACTGTTATTTTTCCTTTTTCTGGATTTACCAATCCTCCAATGATTTTTAAAAAGGTCGTCTTACCCGAACCTGACGGCCCATATATTTTGGTGATACTTCCAGTCGGAAATTGGGTAGCAATTTTAAGCACTTGCTGCCCGCTGTAAGCCTTTAGCTTTTTCTCAATATCGACGCTGATCATTCTAAAGGGCTTTTGGCTTTATACTTATTGAATACAAATACAGAAATCACCAGGATAAAAGTAATGCTGAATAGCACGAGCGAATAATTATTGGCGGAGGCATAATCCATATTCTCTGTAGAATCATAAATGGCTATAGATGCTACTCTCGTTACGCCCGGGATATTGCCGCCTATCATCAGTACCACGCCGAATTCGCCCAAAGTATGTGCAAAGGTGAGTATAGCCGCCGTTAATACGGATGCCCGGATATTCGGCAGTAATACCTTGATAAAAGTTTGCCTTTCGGTCTTTCCTAATGTATAAGATGCCTGCGAAAGCGATGCAGGCAGTTGCTGTAAAGCCGATTTGATGGGTCCTATCATAAATGGCATGCTGTAAATCACAGATGCCAGCACCAGTCCCTGGAACGAGAAAACTAATTGCAGGTTTAAATGCTCATGCAACCAGCGCCCAACCCCATGCTGCGGACTAAAGGCCATCAGCAAATAGAAACCAAGCACTGATGGCGGCAGCACCAAAGGCATGGTAATGATAGCTTCGAGTATGAGTTTAAATATAGAGCGCCCTTTGGATAACCAGTACGCCAAAGGCAACCCGATCAGCAGCAATATCAGGGTAGTGATACAGGCTAATTTGAGCGTAAGTGCTATTGGGGTGAGATCCATGCAGACCAAAAGTAAAAATAGCGATGGGTTTTAAACCCATTGTTATGATTTTTTTCCTTCTTAATTAAGCTGAACCCCATACCCGTATTCCTTCAATATCGCTTTCGCAGAAGAGCTCAGCATGTATTGATAAAACTTTTCGGCGTTTTCAGCTTGTTTGGTTTGCTTAATGAGGATCATCCCCTGTTTTATTGGGGCATAACTTTTTGGGTCGATGGCTTTCCAATACAGTTTGGTTTTACCCTCCGAATCTTTGATCAATGATCGCGTTGTGAAGCCCACATCAACCACTCCGGTAGTAATATAGGTGTTCACCTGCGCTATGCTTTCACCGTAAACAAGTTTGGATCTTACATCATCCAGTATGCCTTTCAGCTTAAGTGATTCCTCTGCGGCTTTGCCGTACGGCGCTATGGCCGGGTTGGCTATCGCTATTTTTTTTACACGCTCACTCATTAATGTTCGCTCCCAATTTTCAAAACCGATATCTTGGGTACTGCAAATCACCAGGCTGCCATAAGCGTAAACGGCGGGTTCTTTCGCACTGAAACCTTCCTTGTATAAATTTTCAGGGAAGCTCATATCAGCCGATAAAAACACGTCAAATGGCGCCCCGTTTTTGATTTGGGTGGTCAGGTTGCCCGATGAACCAACAATAGGCTCTATATCGATACCCGTTTTTTGTTTAAAATCTTTTCCCAGTACTTTAATTACACCTTGTAAATTGGCGGCTACTGCAACTTTCAAGCCCTGTGCGAATGACTGGATAGCTAAAGACAAGCAAATTATCGTTATGAAGGTTGTTCTTTTCAGCATGTTATTTGATGTTCATTGTAAGGTAGTTCATTGAAGTAAATCTATCACTAAAATTATACCATCGCGACAGTAATACCAACTAAATATTTATTTTAATGATGTATTTTATACACTAAGTCAAAATTAATACTATATTAGCTTTTGCAAATACAATATTGCCGCAGGCAATTATAAACCAAAAGAATATTTTTCATGAAAAAAGCCTTCCTGTCAGTAGTGTTTTTGGCTATGCTTATGCCTTTTTGCCTCAAAGCGCAAAGTGGCTTCATCAGCGTAAGCGGAAAAGAAATTATCGGCCCTGATGGCAAGTCCTTTATGATGCGTGGCACAAACCTCGGTAACTGGCTGATGCCCGAAGGGTATATGTTTAAATTAAATAAGACAAACTCGCCGCGTTTGATTAACGAAGCTATTACCGAACTACTGGGTCCCGCTGAGGCTACACTTTTCTGGAAAACTTACCAGGATAATTATATTACTGCACCTGATATCCACTACCTTAAAAGTATTGGCGTTAATTCCATCCGCATACCTTTTAACTACAGGCTTTTTACCCACGAAGATTACATGGGCCAAAATGACCCTGACCGGGGCTTCGTTTTACTTGACCGTGTAATAGGCTGGTGCAAAAAGGAAGGTATTTATGTGATACTGGATATGCACGCAGCCCCCGCAGGACAAACAGGGGATAATATCGATGATGGTTCAGGTTATCCGTTTTTATTCAAAAGCGAAACCAGTCAGAAGCTATGCGCTGATATATGGAAACGTATTGCCGACCATTACAAAAACGAAACCATCATATTAGGTTATGATCTATTGAATGAACCTATCGCTACTTATTTTGATGCGAACGATTTGAACCCATCGCTTGAACCGACTTATAAGCTCATAACAGCAGCAATCCGCACAGTTGATAAAAACCATATCGTGATATTAGGTGGCGCACAATGGGACAGCAATTTTAAGCCGTTCGGGGCGCCGTTCGACTCAAAACTGGTTTACCAGTTTCATAAATACTGGACGCCGCCAACCAAAGCGGTGATACAGGACTATCTCGATTTCAGGGATAAATATAACGTGCCCATCTACTGCGGCGAAACGGGCGAGAACCGGGATGGCTGGGTGGATACTTTTAAAAACGTGCTGGAGCAGAACCATGTTGGCTGGCATTTTTGGCCCTATAAAAAGATGGATAATACCCGCGGTTTTGTCACTTTTGATGTTCCTGCAAACTATAGCCAGGTAATTGAATACGCCGAAAAGCCGCGTTCCGATTTTGATGAAATACGCAAAGCAACACCTGCAAACCGCGAGCAAATTAAAAAAGCCCTTTATGATTTTATCAATAATAGCAAGTTCGAAAACTGCAGGGTAAACAAAGGCTATGTTGGAGCACTTGGCTTTAAAACGGATTAATTTACAAAGACATAAACCTGGTTAGAAAAACAAAACGTATATGAGATCATTAATGAATAAAGACTTTCGCATGAATAGCAAAACATTACTTTCTGTCGCGGCAATATTATTTGCTGTATCATTAATGATTTCCTGTAAAAAAGCAGATACCAATACAGGTAAGATTACCATAGTTGGAGTGGATACTACGCCCAAAGTTAAACCTGTTTATGCTTTAGTGTGGTCAGACGAGTTTGACGAAGCGAACATTGATACCACCAAATGGGGATTCGACTTAGGAAACCTGCACGTAAACAACGAAAAGGAGTATTATCAAACCCAAAATGCTGCAATAGCCGGTGGGAACCTGGTGATAACTGCCAAAAAAGAATCCGTTGGCGGGCAACCTTATACTTCTGCCCGTATGACCACCTATGGTAAGTTTACCCAAACTTACGGCCGTATTGAGGCCCGCATTAAATTGCCTACCGGGCAAGGTATGTGGCCTGCGTTCTGGATGTTGGGGGCTAATATTACCAGCGTTTCGTGGCCGCAATGCGGCGAACTGGATATTATGGAAACTGTAAATAATACTGCTTTAAATTACGGCACCATGCACTGGAACGTTAACGGCCACGTATCTTACGGCAACACTACACCTGTTACCACCAAATCAGATTACCATGTATATGCGATAGAGTGGGATGCCAACGAGATCAGGTGGTACGTAGATGATACCCTGTACCAAACAGGCAACATCAAGGATAATATTAATACCACCGGTGCTTTCCATTTGCCATTTTTTATAATTTTAAACCTTGCTGTGGGCGGCGATTTCCCTGGCTCGACGGTGGATGAGAGCCTGCTGCCAGAAAGCATGTATGTAGATTACGTGCGGGTTTATAAGCAGACGAATTAATTTAGTCCGAAAGTCCGCATAAGTCAGTAAGTCCGAAAGCTTGTAGTTGGGTTTAGTATAGTACCCCAGTTTCAGAATTACAAGACGATTAGTCTTTCGGACTTGTGCGGACTTTCCGATTTCGGACTAACAAAAATAAAATTGTCATTCATACGGTTTTTATTTAGTTTCGGAATCGTAAACCGTTAACTAAAACCGCCGTATTGATGAAACTTCGCACCCTCTTGTCGCTTAGCTTGTTGTTTAGCTTTTGCGTAGCCAATGCACAGACTGCTAAAACCTATCATGTAAAGTCGCCAGACGGAAAGATCGATCTTACGGTTTCCGCAGGTAAAACCATTGAATGGTCGGTTAATCACGAGGATACCCAGGTAATATTGCCTTCATCCGTATCGCTGCTTTTGGGCGATGGTATGGTGCTGGGTACTGATGCATCAGTAAAAAGTGCCAAACCGGTTGCTGTTAACCAGGATATTAATACACCGATCTATAAAAAAGCCAAGGTAACCAACAACTATAACCAGCTAACGTTAACTTTTAAAGGCGATTATGGTTTGATATTCCGCGCTTATAATGACGGCGTGGCTTACCGTTTCTTTACCACTAAAAGTTACGGGATCACTATAGCCAATGAGGAAGCCAACTTTAATTTTAAGGATGATGACAAGGCCTTTTTGCCTTTTGTGAACGACTACCGCAATCATGATAAATTCAACACATCCTTTGAATCGCTATATGACCAGCTTAATATTTCAGCTATAAAAAAGGATACCCTGGCTTTTATGCCGGTGCTGGTTGACCTCGGTAATGGTAAAAAGGCTGCCCTGCTGGAAGCTGATTTGCAGGATTATCCCGGCATGTACCTTACGGCCGGCACAGAAGGCCATAATTTGCACGGCGTTTTCGCGCCCTACCCATTAGAGGAACACATAACAAGATTGAACTATATGGTTGATAAACGTGCTGATTATATCGCCAAAACGAATGGTACGCATACCTTCCCGTGGCGGGTTGTGGTAATTAGTACCGAAGACAAACAACTGGCTAACAATGATATGATGCAAAGACTGGCAGAACCCTCAAAAATTGCCGACCTGTCCTGGATAAAACCGGGTAAAGTAGCCTGGGATTGGTGGAACGACTGGAATATATCTCATGTGGATTTTAAAGCAGGCATCAATGTGCCGACTTACAAATATTATATCGATTTCGCCGCAGCAAATAAGCTGGAGTATATTGTTATTGATGAAGGCTGGTCGGACGACCAGGATTTGAATAAATCGAAACTGGATGTAAAAACCATCGTAGATTATGGCAAACAAAAAGGCGTGAGCGTGATCTTATGGTCAACCTGGTATGCCATTACCCGCAATACGGATGACCTGTTTACCAAATTCGCCGCAATGGGTGTCAAAGGGTTTAAAATAGATTTTATCGACCGTGATGACCAGAAAACGGTAAATTCCTTATACGAAATTGCCGAAAAAGCGGCGAATCATCACTTATTGGCTGATTTCCACGGCATGTATAAGCCATCTGGTTTGATAACTACCTGGCCGAACGTCATCAATTGCGAAGGTGTAAAAGGTATGGAGAATGAGAAATGGGGTGTAAAGGATCATCCGGGCTATGATGTAAGTGCGCCTTATATCCGTATGATGGCCGGTCCGATGGATTATACCCCTGGAGCCATGCGTAATGCAACCAAGGAATCTATCCGTCCTATCAACAGCAACCCAATGGCGCAAGGCACACGCTGCCACCAACTGGCTATGTACACGATTTTTGAGGCGCCGTTGCAAATGCTGGCGGATAATCCTACGATCTATATGAAGGAACAGGAAAGTACCGATTTTATCGCTGCAGTGCCGACTACTTTTGATGAAACGGTTGCACTGGATGGGAAAGTTGGCGAATTCATCAGCATCGCGCGCCGGAAAGGGACCACCTGGTACGTGGGCACTATGAGCAACTGGACGCCACGCGAAACAACTATCGACTTATCATTTTTGGGTGAAGGAACTTATAAAGCCACTATATTCCAGGACGGCGTGAATGCCGACAGGGATGCGACGGATTATACCCGCAAAGTGGTTAATGTGACGTCAAAAGATAAGATAACCGTGCAGTTGGCGTCCGGTGGTGGTTGGGCGGCACGATTTGAGAAACAATAATAACAAGATTTAAAAACTCCCCTTTAAGGGTAGGGGCTAGAATTTAAGATTTGCTTTCAGCCATTGCTGAACAGCTTCCTGAGTAAGTACATCAGCGGGCATTTTATCATGGATCAGTTTTTCCATTTTATTGCCGGTGTTCGAAAAGCGGTAATCCCACAGCGCCATCAATTTATTGATCAGGTAAACAACTTCATTGCCTTCTTCCCTTGCAAAAGGGGTATCATCCGGTCTGCCGTTGGTACGCGGGTCGTTAGGCACATAAGTACTCCATTTGTAATCGCTGTAGAATAAGTTCCTTCTCGAAAAGAGTATCATGGCATTGGATTTTTCTAAAGGTAGGCATTTATAATGGGTTGGTGGTGATTAGTTTGTGTTGGGCTGAAACGGAAAGGCTCAAAAACAGTAAAGCCCCTGATGGGCAGGGGTCTTTACTAACCAATTATAAACCTAAATTATGAGAAGGGCTGTAGGAGAAGGAGTCGAACCTTCACGA
>JAYUEE010000079.1:0-29233 GCA_043739405.1 Mucilaginibacter sp.
ATATCTTCACACCCTTGAGTTCTTCCTTCAATTTTTTAGTAAGGCCGCTGCTCATGGGATACAAGCTGCAATAGTTTTTAGTGACACCGATGCCCACCAGCATATAATGGTATTTGAAGCAGGGCACCTGGTAACTGATAGACTCAACTGCCTGGGGCACTAATGATATTATGATAGAACGAAGCTCATGCAGCATCGGTTTAAACTCGTCCGGCTGCATGGCTATATATTCGTCTATATTTTGCGGGCTCACCGCATTATACCTGCTCATAGGCTGCTTGCAACTTAGCTATATCCATTTTAGTCATTTTCATCATGGCAGCCATCACGTTATTTGATTTTGCTTTGTTGGGGTCGCTTAAATATTTGCCCAAAATACCCGGAATTATCTGCCAGGTAACGCCGAATTTATCGTCCAGCCAGCCGCATTGGCTGGTTTTGCCGCCTTCGCCCAATTTTTCCCAGTAATGGTCAATTTCTTCCTGTGTACTGCAGTGTACAAAAAAGGAAGTGGCAGGCGAAAACTTAAACATGGGGCCAGCATTAAGGGCATAAAATTGGAGGCCATTAAGCTCAAATTCGACCGACATAACCGCGCCGGGTTTGCCGTGGCCGTGATCGCCATAATAAGTAATACGGTTTACTTTAGAATCCTTAAAAATCGATACATAATGGTTCATGGCTTCCCCGGCCTGGGTATCAAACCAAAGGAACGGTGTTATCTTTTGCATAGGTTATTATTTTAGGTGTAATGATCTGATTGATTAACACAAATATAGTTGTCGTGTTTAGCCTTTGCTATATTATAAATGCGACAATCGTAGGGGGCGGGTGCGGCAGATGACATTATCTAACTGGACTGCTTGTTCATGCAAATGGTTGACTGGCTAAAGCCGGCAAATATATTTGGCCCTTAACGTAACAATCGGTTAAATAAACGGTTTAATAGTTACAGCCTCTCAATTTCAATTAAGCAAAGTAGCTTCATTAATCCTCCCACCAGAGCAAAAGTCAGGCAAATAAGCAGCAATGGGAATAAAAATTCCTTGTTGTCAATCCACCAGCATTCATGCATTCGTCCCGCAAAGAAGATCACCATGCCTGTTATTTTATTTACGTTAGTTTATTATTATCATGATTATTCTTATTTTTTTCATCGCCCATTGGTTCCTGTCACTGTTTTGCCAAACATTTTTTCAGCACCGTTATGCCGCCCACCGCATGTTTACCACCAGTAAAACCTGGGAGCGTATATTTTACATAATGACCTATCTTTTCGAGGGAGCATCGTTTTTAAACCCGCGCGCCTATGCCACAATGCACCGCGACCACCACTCGTTTAGTGATACCGAGAAGGACCCACATTCGCCGCATTTCTTCCCGGATATTTATCATATGGTGAAAGCTACCTTTAAAACCTTTAAAGATCATTTGCAACGCACAAACGACCCTGAAGAGCGTTTAAAAGGAACTTATCCTGAATGGCCGCTGATCGACCGGATGGGTTCGTCCATAGCTTCCCGACTGATTTTTGGAGCAGCTTATACTACCTTTTATATTTTCTTCGCTGCTCATTGGTGGATGTTTTTACTATTGCCCATTCATTTTATGATGGGGCCCATCCAGGGGGCTATTGTCAATTGGTGCGGGCATAAATACGGCTACACTAATTTTGACAATAAAGACAAGTCAAAAAATACTACACCATTCGATTTTTTTTTACTGGGCGAATTGTTCCAGAATAATCACCACAGGCATCCCAACAGCGCCAACTTCGGGCAAAGATGGTTCGAATTTGACCCGGTTTATCCCATAATGCGGCTTATGCACTGGATGAAGATCATCAAACTCAGGAAAGCGTTTTAAACGCTCCGAAAAGGTAAATTCTAACCAAAAGTATGTAGACATGGGGATATGTAACAACATATCCCCATGTTTTAAATGTTTTTATACCTTTAAAAGCCGAACTTAAATTTTTAATGAAATTAAGACTTAAGCTTTTACTATTTTTTGCTACGATTAGCTGTACTGCGCTCTACGGGCAAACTTCGGCTTCGACGGATAGCTTGCTTAACCGTCTGAATGATGTTTTAGCCAATAAAGAAATCTTTGTAAAACAGAAGCTTACCAGGATAGAGGGGTTAAACAGCGAACTCAAGCGGGCCGGTGATCTGAAAGCGGAGTACACCTTATATAAGAGGCTTTTTGACGAGTATAAAACTTTTAGTTACGATTCTGCATACAGCTATTCCAAAAAAATGCTGGCGGCAGCTAAGGAACTTAACGATCCGCTCAAGGTTGCTATGGCCAAAATGGACCTAGGCTTTACGCTTATTTCGTCAGGAATGTTTAAGGAAACCCTGGAGACACTAAACCACATAGATATCCATATATTCCCTGACAGCAGCAAGATAGATTACTATTACCTAAAGGCGCGAAGTTATCTCGACCTTTCGGATTTTGACCGCACCAACGATTATTCGGCTATTTATACGCCTCGCGGTATCGATTGCATCGATTCGGCGTTAGCTTTCTGCAAACCGGGATCCTATTATTATTTGACACTTACCGGGCTGAAAGATCTGCGTACAAATAATTACGCGGATGGCACTAAAGATTATATTGAACTGCTCAATTTATCTCACCTTACCGACCACCAATTCGCGGTAAACGCCTGTTCGTTAAGTTATATTTATGAGGTACACGGCGACCAGGATAAAGCGATGCAATTACTGATAAAAGCAGCCATAGCGGATATCAGGTCGGCCACGAAAGAAACGGTTGCCATTTACCAGTTGGCCAGCTACTTGTACAAAAAAGGCGACCAGAAAAATGCTTTTGTATACATCAACCAGGCTATGGATGAGGCTACCTTTTATGGCGCGAGGCACCGGCAGGTGACCATCAGCAGTATTTTACCGATCATCGAAGCACAAAGGATAGCCACCGTTGAGCAGCAAAGGCGTTCCCTTTTCATCTATTCGTCACTGATTACCCTGCTGGTTGTGTTTGTTATCGGTTTTGCGGTGATCATTTTTATCCAGTTAAAAAAGATAAGGGTTGCGGATAAGATCATCAACGCCGCCAATATCTCATTGCAGGAGTCGAACAAAAACCTGGAAGAAACTAATAAAAAGCTGAGCATTGCCAACCGTATCAAGAACGACTATATCGGCTATTACTTTAATATCAATTCGATCTATATCGATAAACTGGAGAACTTCAAAAAGTCATTAGACAAAAAATTGGTTAGCAAGCGTTACGAGGATGCCCTGGTAGCGGTAAACAATCTCAACCTCGAGAGCGAGAGGCAGGAACTATACCACACTTTTGACAAGGTTTTTCTTAACCTGTTCCCGGATTTTATTACTCGGTTCAACGCTTTGTTCAAACCGGAAGATCAAATGATCATTCCCAAAGATGAATTACTGAATACCGAACTCCGCATATTCGCCCTCATCCGTATGGGTATCCATGATAACGACCGCATCTCGAAAATTTTGGGATACTCGGTAAACACCATATATTCTTACAAAAATCGTATCAAAACCAAATCATTGGTATCAAATGATGAGTTCGAAGAGCGCATCATGGAGATAGAAGCGGTATAAACCGGCTTTCGGCCAAATATTAAATCTATATTGACTTTCCTGATTTACTTTGTAAGTATCTTATTATTAAATATTTAAATTTTTAAACCTTTCATATTTTCTATATTGACCGCATGCGCTATTGTCTTTAGCGCTTCAGCTGATTTCCTTTGGATTGTATTTGCGAGTTATTCCAAATCCAATTAAACCAACAATTAAACCTCCAATTAATGAAAAAAGTTTACTTATTCAAGTATGGCCTGACTATACTATTCTTAATTTGTGCAATAACAACTTTTGCTCAAAAAAGCACTTTCACAGGTAAAGTAATTGATGAAAGCAGTCAACCTTTACCCGGTGCAACCATTCGCGTTAAAGGGACCGACCAATCTACAGTTACCGATCAGAAAGGTATGTTTACTATTCCTGGCAACAATCAGTCGGTAATAGCCATAACGGTTACGTTTATTGGCTATGATGTCTCACAAAAGGTCATCACCGCCAATGATCCCGTTACCATACAATTAGTTCCCAACCAGGGCAAATTGAACGAGGTAATTGTTGTTGGTTATGGTACAGCCAAGAAAAGCGATTTGACAGGATCTGTATCAAATATCGGTGCAAAAGACTTGAATCCCGGGCCTGTTACCAATCCCTTACAACAGCTTGCAGGTAAAGCTGCCGGTGTGAATATTACACAGGTAGGCAGTGAGCCAGGTGTTGCGCCTACAGTGCGTATTCGTGGAATTACTTCGCTCGAAGGTGGCAATGATCCACTTGTGGTTGTTGATGGTATACAGGGCAATATGGACCTGTTAACTACGGTGCCGCCGAATGAAATTGCATCCGTAGATATATTGAAAGACGCTTCTGCCACAGCTATTTACGGTTCCCGCGGTGCTCCGGGTGTTATTATCATTACCACAAAAAAGAGCGTTTCCGGGAAAACCAGTGTTGAATACACCGAAAACTCGTCGTTGGATGTGATCGCTAAAAAACTTAATGTTTTAAACGCGGCTCAGTGGACAAACGAAGCAAACGCCTTAGGCGTCGACGTATCCGCAAATCACGGCTCTAACACCGATTGGTTCGATCTGCTTACGAGAAATGGTTTTACCCAAAACCACTCTTTGGCTTTTGGCGGCGGCGCAAACGAGTTTAATTACCGTGCATCCGTAACCGCAATTGACCAAAACGGTGTTGTTGTCAATTCAAACTACAAAAATTACATAGCACGTATCACGGCAACCCAAAAGGCACTTGATGATAAGCTGACGTTGACGATGAATGTCAATAACAGCATTAATATTGCTGCCTACGAGCCAAACGGTATAGGTAACGCAGCTTTTAGCTCTAACCTGGTTACACAGGCCCTGGTTGCAAGGCCAACTGACCCTGTTTTTAATACCGACGGTACTTATTTCAGGGACCCGAACGTATTTCAGTACACCAACCCATATGCCGTTAATAAAACGGTTAAAAATGATGTGAACACAGATAACTTATTCGGCAGTTTAAGGGGCGACCTTGATATCTATAAAGGATTATCGGCAGGATGGTTTGGCAGCTGGCGCAGGGTTGACGGCAATACCGGTTATTACTTGCCGGCAGCATCAACTGTTCAATACGCTATAGATAACAAGGGAGTGGGAAATATCAATAATTGGCACAATGATGAAAAATTAATGGATATTAATTTGAGTTATAAGCATGATTTTGGTAAGAGCCACGTGGACGCGACCGCTATTTATGAGTGGCAGGCCCAAACCTATAATGGCGATTTTGCACAGGGCAGGGGCTTTGTAAATGACCTTGCATCCTATAATGCCTTACAATTGGGCGATATTTCGAAAGTATTGCAGGGAGATATTTCATCGTACAAAAATGACCGCAGGCTGGTTTCATTTTTAGGCCGCGTGAATTATACATACGATAACAAATACCTTTTCACAGCAAGCTTCAGGCGCGATGGTTCTACAGTGTTTGGTATCAATAACAAATGGGGTAATTTCCCGTCTGCGGCCATTGCGTGGCGCATTACGCAGGAGGATTTTATGAAAAATCAGCACCTGTTCAGCAATCTTAAATTGCGCGTTGGCTATGGTATTACCGGTAACCAACAGGGGATAGGCCCGCAAAATTCAATTGCATTGGTAGGACAGGCAGGTACCGTGTTTTTTGGTGGTACCACTATTCCGAACTATGCAGCTACCCAAAATTCAAATCCTAACCTGAAATGGGAAACCATCAAACAGGCAAATGCCGGCCTGGACTTTGGTTTGTTTAACGACAGGCTGACCGGCACAATAGATGTTTACTCGGCCAATACGGATAACCTTTTGTTCAATTACGCCGTTCCTTTGGAAGGTCCGTTTTTAACAACCAACATACTCGCCAACGTTGGCAGCACGCAAAAACGCGGTGTTGAGCTTTCGTTGAGCTACAGGGTCATCCAATCAGATAAAGTAACCTTAACCCTTGCCGGTAATGCTTCATACATGCAAAGCAAAGTGCTTAGCCTTGGCGGGAACATAGAAGGGTATGATATATCTACTAATTACGTAGGCTGGGGTTCAAACGCATTCCTTGTGGTAGGCAAACCGATAGGCACTTATCTTATTTTAAAGCACAGCGGCGTAAATGCACAGGGTGTTGAGACGGTTGTCGGCGAAGATGCCAGCGGTAATGTAGACCAGGGCCCACAAAGCAAATCCCGGTTTGATGAAGGACAATCGCTTCCTAAATACACCTATGCCTTTACACCAACATTTACTTACAAAAACTTTGATGCCTCCATGGTTTGGTTCGGATCAGGTGGTAATAAAATTTACAACGGCCTGCGTGCCGATCTGAGCTTGTTAGAAAACCTGGGTAAGCAAAACTTACTAGTTAGCTCAATCCCGACAGGAATACATTCCTCTCCTTTCGGGTCTGACCAATGGTTGGAGAGCGGCAACTACTTAAGGTGGTCGAACCTGACGCTTGGGTATAAGTTTAACGTAACTAACGTGAAATTCCTTAGCGCTTTACGCGTTTCGATAACCGGCCAAAACCTTGCGCTGATCACAAAATACACAGGCACTGACCCTGAAGTTGACGCCAGTGGCGGCGGCTCATCGGGTGGCGACTATGGTATTTACCCGCGCACCAGGACTTTCTCCATCGGTTTAAATGTTATTTTAAAATAATTAGATCATGAAAAAAATATTATTAAGTATCCTGATCATTGGCCTGGCGGCGCAGAGTTGCACCAAGGTCAATGAAAACGTGTACGACAAGTATCCTTCCGCGCAGTTTTATTCGACGCCGGCGGGTGCTGATGATGCATTGGCCAATGTGTATGCGAAAATTACAGGCAGCTGGGGTAGCAATTACGCCGGCCGTGATAACTGCTGGTACGATCTTAACAGCTTTACGGCGGATGAACAAGTAATACCTCACCGTAATACAGGTGACTGGCAGCTCGACTTTGCACAATTGTACACGCGTACCGAGTTACCAACCCTTGGTATTATCAACAATACCTGGAACTGGGCCTATTCGTGCATTTACAGCGCAAACCTGGCGGTAGCACAGCTTACTACTGCAAAAGCGGACCCAGCAAAAATAGCTGAGGCTAAAGTGATGCGTGCCTGGTTGTATTATCTTTTGATAGACGATTTCGGTGACGTGCCTTTTTACACGGACAACAATACTAATATCTCTAAGATCGCGCAAACTCCAAGAGCTACCATTTACAATTTTATCGTATCGGAATTGACGGCAAACGTAAATTTGCTTTCTGAAACTAGGGGCGGCGCATACTATGGCAGGTTTAACAAATGGGCCGGCTACATGGTGCTGGCAAAAGTTTATTTGAATGCCGGAGTATATACCGGAACTGCACATTATGACCTTGCTTTGGCTGCATGTAACAAGGTTGCGTCTGGGGGCTTTATATTACATCCCGCTATTGCAAATGCAGGCAGCCCGTTGGGCAATACCTATTTTGAATTGTTTGGTGATGTTTGCCCTAATGATGAAACCATATTGGCCGAGTACATTACTGAAAACGTGATCAGCGGTAATATTTATACCATTAGGAGCCTGAACAGCGCCAATGGCAACGCACTGATAGGTTTTAACGGCTGGAACGGCACGGTTATCCCCGGCGACTTTTATGATAAGTATGACCCAAGCGACATTCGAAGGAAACAATTCCTGGTTGGCCCTCAAGCCGGTAGCGTTACTTATACCGAAACGGTTTCGTCGCTGATAAATCCGGGTGCAGGCCCAAATGAAGGTATAAGGGATGTTAAGTTTTTCCCGGTAGCCCCGATTGACGGTGCCGGTGGGTCAAATGACTTCCCGATATACCGTTACGCTGATCTGCTATTGATGCAGGCCGAATGTAATGTTCGTTTAGGAAATACTGCTGCAGCAGCGCCATTTATTAACCAGGTGCGAGAACGTGCCGGCTTAGGCGATATTGCTGCCCCTACACTTCAAAATATCTACGATGAGCGCGGATTTGAGTTGAATATGGAAGGGCACCGCAGGCAGGATATGATCAGGTTTGGTACATTTTTGCAGCCACATGGTGCAGCTCCGAACCTTGTTCCGGCTTCGCCTTCATACATGCTTTTATTCCCGATCCCAACAGCGGTACTTAATTCAAACACCACGCTGAAACAGAATCCAGGTTATCCTAATTAATAATAGCTATGAAAAGAATAATCAATTTGACATTAATAGCGATCATCGCCTGTATGGCGGTTGGTTGCCATAAAGATGCTGCTTTAACTACGCTGGCGCCGATCTCTTTTAAATCGCAGGTTACGGCATCAACCACGCAAGTTATATTAACAGCAGCTACAGATTCAACCCCGGCTGTGTTAACCTTGAACTGGCCGGCAGTGGTCTATCCCGTAAAGGCGCATGTAACCTATACTTTATATGCGGATAAACCTTCGGATACTGTTGGTGCTTCAGCCTGGGCCAATGCGACGTCGATATTGGTCGGCAATGATATTTTAACAAAAGCCTTTAAAGGCGCTGACTTAAACACACTTGCCCTTTCTGTTGGTATAGGAGCCAACGACACCGCGAAAATGGTTTTCAGGGTTGAGGCTTACCAGGACCGTGCCACTTATACCCATGGCGTAACAGTTACCGTGAGCCCATGGAAGGCAATAGCTGTTTTTTCGCACGGCTGGCCGGTGTTGTGGGTTCCGGGTGATTACCAGGGATGGTCACCAGCGACTGCACCAACAGTAGCTGCCGAAGCGACAAATATATATGAAGGCTACATTTACGAGCCTGCCGGTGGCACCTATCAATTTAAGTTTACCAATGCACAGGATTGGAACCATACCAATTACGGCGACAACGGTGGGGGCACCTTAACTACTAATGGTGCTGCAGCAGGTATGACCTTACCTGGTGCAGGCTATTATGAGCTGGTTTGTAACCCGGTTACACTTACGTGGAGCTATACGCTTACTACCTGGGGTATTATTGGTGATGCAACACCGGGCGGTTGGGGTTCTGATACGCAAATGGCATATGATCCTGCTAAACAGGTATGGACGGTAACTGCCGATATGGTTTCAACCGGGTCGTTCAAATTCAGGGCTAATAATGCCTGGAGTATTGACTTTGGTATCGATGCAGCCGGTCATTTGGAGTATGCCGATAACCCTGCATATCCATACAATGGATCGTTAAATAATTTGACGGTACCATCAAGCGGAAATTATACCATTACGTTAGATCTGCACGATCCTAACAACTATAATTTTAAGCTTAAGAAAAACTAATACCTAAACCGGGTGGTGCAGATTGTGCGCTGCCCGGTTTATACAGTTGAATGTTATTTGTTACCTTTAATACCCGCAGGCAAAGGCAAGAAAAATCCAGGGTCGGCGTTAGATAACAAAAAGACATTCAGCAAACTAAAACAATCGAAGGATGAAGAGGACAATGGAAATCAGAACTATGAAAATTCAAATGAACACAATACTACTATTTATAACATTAGCCGGATCCCTTTTGGGCTGCGGTAAATCAAAAGTTGTACCACCGGTGGTAACTCCGCCTGCAACTTATAAAGATCCGTCGCAATATGGAACTCCTTATGCCGGTGTTCCGGCTACCAAGGACATTGTGATGTACGAGGTTAACATCAAAACATTTACCCCTGCAAACTTCCAGGGGGTGGATGCACGGCTTGACTCGATCAAAGCCCTCGGCGTAAATGTGATCTGGCTGATGCCGACTTATCCTATCGGGATATTGAAAGCCAGTGGCTCGCCTTACGCAGTTAAGGATTATGAAGGTGTGAATGCCAGTTTCGGGACTTTGGACGACCTGCGTAACCTTGTTGCCCTGGCGCATACTAAGGGAATGGCTGTAATTTTAGACTGGGAAGCAAACGATACGTCGTGGGATAATGCCTGGATAACGGCGCATCCAAATTGGTACCAGCAGGATGGGAGCGGCAATATCAAGCAGCTTTCGACCTACTCTGATGTTGCAGCGCTTAATTTCAATAATGCGGATATGCGCACAGCGATGATCAGGGCAATGAAATACTGGGTATTTACCGCCAATGTGGATGGCTACCGCTGTGATTTTGCAGATAATGCGCCCGCCGATTTCTGGACGCAGGCTATCGATACGCTAAATACTATTACTACCCACAAGCTGATCTATTTAGCCGAAGGCACCAATGGTTCTGAAATTTCAGACGGTTTCCAGCTGGGCTATGCGTTCAGCTATTATGGCACTATAAAAAGTGTTTTTGCCGGCGGCCAGGCAAGCAATTTGTTTGCTACAAACACAGCTGAACTTGCATCCCTTCCTTCACCGGGCCTCAAATTGCGGTATATTACCAATCATGACGATGCTTCATCTGACGGAAGTACCATAACCGAATACGGGGGTAAGCAAGGTGCCTTGGCGGCATTTGTTGCTGCTGCCTATATGGATGGCGTGCCTTTGATCTACAGCAGCCAGGAAGTAGGATACCCAAATGCCATTAACTTTTTTAATAACGTAGCAGTTGATTATACTGCCAACCCGGATATGGTAGCCGCCTACAAAAAGATAATCGCTTTCCGGGCTGCACATGAGGCGATCAAAACGGGCGCATTAACAGCTTATACAGACAATGATATCGTTGCCTTTGAGAAAAAATCAGGGGCGGATGATGTGGTAATATTGGTAAACACACGCAACAGCACCATTAATTATTCGGTACCTGTGGCGGTACAAGGCGCCTGGACCGATGGATTAGCTGGCAGTGGTGTTACGTTATCCACCCAGCTTAGTCTTGCACCTTATCAATACGTTATATTGAAGAAATAGAATAATTCCCTCCTCATACATATAAATTGGTTTGTAAAAAGGCGGGAGCCCTCCCGTCTTTTTCTATTTTATGAGAATTTGCAATTCAGTTAAACAATAAACCCCGGCACTTTCGCACCGGGGTAGTTTTGGTAATAGTCTAACAGGGAATATTATTTACTCATACTTAGCTGCAAACAATGGCTTTAAAGTATACCATGCAACAGCCGGGAAGAACACCATTGGCACCGCAAGGCCCGGAAAAAGCTCAGGGTTTTTGATATCCAAAGGCAACGAAACGGAAATAGGAATCATCACACAGGCAAAGGAAATGATAGAAAACAGGAAGTTGAATATGATCTCTCCCGTTTTCCCGAGCCATCTTACCAGGCCATAATTTATAAACGTCGCTAACATACAAATCGCTACGCTGAGCCCTATGATGCTGCCATAGTTTATCACTTTGGAAAAATCAGCCTCAGTGGCAAAAATATAGATGTGATTGTAAATGATAGCTGCTATAGTCGCAAGTACACTCGCAATGAGCCCATGTACAAAGATCCTTTTAAACATCGCCGTTTTATTTTGTTACCGGAACCGTAATGTCAACTTTAAACTGGGTGCCGCCATGGTTGGGCTCAGCAGTATTGACGTTGAAATCCATGCGGTTTACAGCAAAACTACCTTTAAATACATTGTTTTCGAATGTGAAGGGGATAGTAGCGGTTTTTTGTACGCCATGCATTTCAAGCGTTCCGGTAGCTACATAGCCTGTCGAAGTTTTGGTAATGGATGAAGAGGTGAATTTGATGGTAGGATATTTCTCGGCATCGAACCATTTGTCGCTTTTGGCGTGCGTGTTTTTCATACCGTTGCCGGTGTTGATGCTGGCCACATCAATGGTCGCATCAAATTTGGATGATGCCAGGTCGCTAGGATCAAAGTTGATCGTACCTTTTAAGCCCCTGAACTCGCCGGATGGATCGCCGCCATCAAATTTTATAGCATAGGTGTCGGCAATCTTCCAATCCTGTGATTTGATTACAGTAAATGCGGATGCAGCAAAAAGTGCCAGTGCCGCGACAGGATAAATAAGTTTTTTCATCGTTTTTTAGTTTGAAATTTTAAGATTTAATTGATTTGATATTTAATGAATTCCTTTTTCTTATTGTTAAATCGGTAATCAAATATAGAAACAGCGTTGTGTAACAAGAATGTTAATAGACCGGCTATCGAAAAGCGTAGATTAACAGGCGTTATTTCCCGATGAAAAGGGGGAGTGTAACAAAAAAGGGTAAACCGTATGATTTACCCTTTGTCGTATAAGCGAAAGCTTTAGCAAATATTATTCGAACTGATTTTTGATGGCATAGCCATACTCTTTCAGTAATTTTTCTTTTCTAAAGTGGTCAACGTCTGTAGCTACCATTTCGGCCACAAGCATTTTCAGATCATATTTTGGTTTCCAGCCCAGTTTTGTGTTTGATTTTGTAGGGTCGCCGATTAATAGTTCAACCTCTGTAGGGCGGAAGTATTTTGGATCAACCGCTACTACCTGTTTGCCTGTTTCCAGTTGATAATCGGCGTTTGAGCATGAAACTACGTATCCTTTTTCGTCAACACCTTCGCCTTTAAATTCTATTTCGATACCCACTTCGGCAAAAGCCATGCGTACAAATTCTCTAACGCGAGTAGTCACACCAGTTGCAATTACGTAATCTTCGGCTACTTCCTGCTGCAATATCAGGTACATGGCTTCGATATAATCTTTAGCATGGCCCCAGTCGCGTTGTGCATCCAGGTTTCCAAGAAATAATCCGCTTTGCAGGCCCATAGCAATTTTTGCCACGGCCCTTGTTATTTTACGGGTTACAAAGGTTTCGCCGCGCAAAGGGCTTTCATGATTAAAGAGTATACCGTTACAAGCGAAAATACCATAAGCTTCGCGATAGTTAACAGTTATCCAGTAAGCATACATCTTAGCAACAGCATAAGGCGAACGCGGGTAGAACGGTGTAGTTTCGGATTGTGGAACAGCCTGAACCAAACCATAAAGCTCCGACGTTGAAGCCTGGTATATTTTTGTCTTTTTTTCTAAACCTAATATCCTGATAGCTTCCAAAAGGCGCAATGTGCCTATACCGTCAGCATTTGCAGTATATTCAGGAGTGTCAAAACTCACTTTAACATGCGACATGGCACCAAGGTTGTATATTTCGTCAGGCTGAACCTGCTGTATAATTCTAATCAAATTGGTCGAATCCGACAAATCGCCATAATGAAGCTTAAACTTTATGTCGGTTTCGTGTGGGTCCTGGTATAAGTGGTCTATACGGTCAGTATTAAACAAAGAACTTCTTCTTTTTATGCCATGTACTTCATAGCCTTTATTTAACAGAAACTCGGTTAAATAAGCGCCGTCCTGCCCGGTTACTCCCGTAATTAATGCTTTTTTCATTATTTATTTTATTTTTTGCTAAGGTGATATACTTTTTAGTTATGGGTTTTACGCAGAAAGGCAAAATTTGTTTGAAAAATTCTAACAAATAGCCTTTTTTACTATTTACGAAGATAAATTATTATCCTTTACGAAAAAACAGTTTGCAAGAAATTTATAAACAGCAATTTAAAATGCTATATGATAATGACTTTGCTCGTTTGGTTGATACCGCTGCCGATTAACTGGATAAAGTAACAACCGGGCTGAGGTTTCTGGCTAAAATTAAGGCGGTAACTGGTATCATCAACCTGTACATTCTGGTTCATAATAATGTCACCACGAGTATTAAGCAACCTGATATTAAGATCTTTTATCATCGAGCTGTTAAAGTTCAGCATAATATAATCCGTGGCCGGATTAGGGTAAACACCGATACTTGCTTGCTTTTGTGCGGCACTAAGCGCTGTAATATCCTCCTGCTTTATCGGAATACTGTAAACTACAGGCGGTTTGGTAACCGTGGTATCCGGGTTTTTGAATAGCAGTATAGATGAGAAAGACGCTATTGCAGCAGTGCCGGTATATTTAACATTTTTCACGTCGTAATAAATACCGTTTAGCTTGGCATTCACAGTAGCACCGGTGGCATTATATTGGTAAAATATTTGTGTTGGTGGCGGCACCACGGTTGTAGCCGTCGCATAAAAGCCAATGTTATCCAGGTAGAGGCTGATATCTTCATCCTCCAACAATAAAACAACTTGGGCGCTTGCTATAGCAGCCGTTGGTGCAAACATCAGGGTGTTTTCCGCCCGGGTGCTGTCAATATCCAAATATTTTGCTTCAGTGATCTGGTTATAAGGGCTGCCTTGGTTTCGCAGGTATGCACGCATCCTTTTATGGCCCTTTGTAGCTATCATGCTAAACTTTAACTGGTAAACATTAGTTGTTGTAACAGCGCCAACGTTCAACAGGAATATCGGGCTATTGCCCGTTGATCCCGAAAGGAAAGAGTAATAACCCTTGAGCGAGCCACCATCAAGTTGGCCGGTGCTGTTCCATGTTGCCAAAAAGTTGCCGTTTACCGACCATGCTGATGCGCCCGTAATATTCGCATTAAATGCTTTATTTACAAAGTAGCTTCTTTTTGAGGCCATATAAGGCTTGTTATAGTAAGGCAAGGCTATTGTGTATACCGATGTAGGATCTTTTGCAAAGCGGTATTTCCACATGGGGAGATCAAGCACGACGCCATTCGCATTAAACTGCCATATGTTGTCAATAGGAGGGGAATAGATGTTAGCGTCAAAGGTTGCAAATCTTGGAAGATCCGTCATAATAGACTGCAATGACAGATTTTGCTGTGTTTTATATTCCGAATAAATGATGTTGCCGGTTACGCTATTGTTTTTTATGGTGTATTTCGTTCCGTTATGCTGAAATAAGACTCCTGTATTATTGTTAAACAGTGTGTTATTAGTCATCACAATATTACGGGCATGGTGAAAAAACACACCAGTGAGGCAGTTCGAAATAGAATTGCCGGAAATGGTTACACCGGTAGTATTATCATCAAGGTAAATGCCTGAAGCACAGCCAGGGAACGTGCCCGTCGAACCGGCCGGTGCACCTATGGTATTTGTAAAAATATTATTGATAACTTGTATACCTGTATGGTTGGTAAGGGAGTCAATGTCACCTGCATAAGTATATACTGCACCGCCATCATCTTTAAGCAGTTCAAAATTATTAACGTAGTTATTTTTAATAATGGTGCTGTCGCCGCCGAAATCGATACCGTTGTACCCGACATTTGTTATCACATTATTGGCGATATACCCATTTTTCGTACCTGTCACAATTATTCCTTCGTAACTGGCGCCATCTGTGGGTTGCCCCATGCCGGCAATTATCCCTGTATTGGTTAGCGTATCGTTGGTGACCCTTGTTCCTACTTCGTTTCTGCTTGCAACGCCGACACTGTTGATGCCCTGGAAAGTACATTTATCGACAATGAAATTGGTTGTAACGTTAGAGTAGACGCCATCAACACCACAGGAAATGAAATTACAATTGCTTATGGTGAAGTTATTTGAAGTGAAAATATTGATAGCGTGGTTGTTACTGCCAAAAAAAGTAAGGCCCTTAACCGTTATATAACTTTGAACGCTTACGTTCATTAGATAATCATACCCTGATACTTGTACACTGCCTGTAACCGGGGTTACTGCACCGAAGTACATCATGATCATTTTATTAACGGGATCGTAATACCATTCGCCATATTGGTCGAGCGTATTAGGGTTGTTTTGAAAAAAGAATCCCCAGTTATTTATCGGTTGGTATACTGAAACTTCACTGAAGTTTACAACTGTGGCTGTATTTGATGTAACAGTACCCTTTGTTATTACCCAGTGATTTTTGCGGAACACGATATCAGCGCCGGTCCAGTTCACCGCGGTATTCAGCTGGCTGCTTACTACTTGTGCATCGGCTGTATGACTGTCGATATTAAGGTATCCGGAGTTTGCTGTGTTAGCATTGGGATAACGGCCTATAGCCTGCGCTACTCCATTTAAAGTAACAACATTTACGGTTGCACCCGCCAAAGGAACTGGGGCCTCATAAATACCGCCACCCATATTTATCCATGCGCCTGAAGGAACCTGGCCGCTGATAATAGGCTTGGCACCAGCACCCCAGGATGAAAAGACTATGGGTTTTCCCAGTGCGCCGGGTTTTGTAACTGCTATAGAACCTACAAATGTATCGCCACACTTAAACAGGATGGAATCACCTGGCTTTATATTTACAAAAAATGAGTTCAATTTGGTAATACTCTGCCACGGCGTTGCCTTGTTTTGTGCCTGCGCAGTGGTATATGAATCGTTACCGCTTGCTGCAAAATAGTAATTAGCGGCATGGCATTGAATTACAAAAAAAAGAGCTGCAATAGATACTACAAACTTCCGGAACATATCGTATTAATCAACAGGTAGAATAAATTAAAGCGGTTTTTTGTACGGTATTTTTGGCCTGTTTGTTATGCTTTTTTGGTCGGAATTTGTGAAATAGAGAGTGAGTAATTACATAACTATCAATGAATTAGTGACATTTGAAAGTTACTTAACGGGGAAAAAAGTTGCTAAGATTGCTTCCTGAACAGGAAAGTGCTAAGAAATAAGGCTACCAGGACTATTAAAATGATATAATGGAGCTGTGGAACGTGGTAAGTTTTATCCTGGATTTTGAAAGTGATATTGAAAAGCGTAATACTTATGATCGGAAACCAGAGAAAATTTCTAAACATCTGAATTTTTTTCATTCTTGTATTTTTAGCAGCAACGGCCACAATATCCGATTTTGAACGCATCTGGCAAAAGTTTTTTTGATGTGACACCCTTATACGCCTATTGCGGGCCCACAGTTGTATACCTGATTTTTATCACTAATTTTTTAACGGTATCATAACCCTCAACTTTGATATTAGGTCGATGTGCATCGCCAGGGAAAAACAGGAAAAATTCGAATGGCGAAGCTACATAATACTGGCCATCGGTGTTGTAGTTTGCAGCATCACGGCTTGCATCGTAAGGCTTAATTACGGTGGCTGATCTCACCGGTGCTACGCCTATTTTTTCTTTACCGCGTATCACATATTGCAGGTCGATATAATTACGGTGCGATTCCCATGCCGATTGCTCAAACGTTTTCGATGGGGCATCGGTTATCGTCGCATAAACATTCTCGCCGTCGATTACATATTTTCCGGGTTTCAAGGTATCCAGTTTTGGGTTATTCAAAAAGGCTATCGCCTTGTCCCAATATTGTTTATTGGCTTCATATTGTTTCGCAAATTCGACGTAATTTGTCGATGAATTGAGTTTTAATTTCGAATCTCCCGCCCAATGGCGATTTTTTGCCCATTTTTTTGCTGAAGCAGCAGTCCATTTTTGCTGTGAAAAGCCCATGTTAACGCTCATAATAAATGTGATAAACAGTAATAAAGCACTATAATGGTTGCCGGATTTCATTATGCTCAGATTTTAATTGGAATAACAAAGCTATGATTTGTGAAATAAAATTATTTGTTTGGTAAATATTTAATCTTTTACAAGGTTTGCATCAATCAATCATCATTTAACTTACTGCCTTGAAAATATTACACAGCGTTCACCCGGACGATTTTAAATCGTATTCAACTGACAAAATAAGAGAGCGGTTCCTGGCAGACCAGATTGTACAACCCGATAAGCTCAATTGTGTTTATACTCACTATGACCGGATGATCATCGGCGCAACCTGTCCAATGGGGAAACCAATTGAACTGGAAAATTATGTTAACCTGCGTGCCGAATATTTTTTAGAACGCAGGGAGATCGGTATCATTAATGTGGGCGGGGATGGTCGCGTAAGTGTTGACGGCACATTTTATAATGTAAACAAGCTGGACTGCCTTTACGTTGGTAAAGGAGTGAAAAGCGTGATTTTTTTGAGCAAAAGCCCTGAAAATCCAGCTGTTTTTTACCTGCTTTCGGCTCCGGCGCATGTCAACTACCCGACCGCGCTGATGACACATGCAGAGGCCGCAAAAGTAAATGCCGGCGATGCTTCAACTGCGAATAGGCGTACCATAAATAAATATATCCATCTTGATGGGATAAAAAGCTGCCAGCTGGTGATGGGCCTGACCATTTTGCAAGAAGGGAGTATTTGGAACACCATGCCACCGCATACGCATGACAGGCGCATGGAAGCCTATTTTTATTTCGACCTACCTGCCGGGCAAAAGATATTCCACCTGATGGGGCAGGGGGACGAAACAAGGCACATCACCATGAATAATTATGAAGCCGTAGTATCGCCACCATGGAGTATACACTCAGGCAGCGGCAGTGCAAGTTATAGTTTTATATGGGGAATGGCGGGGGAGAACCTGGATTATACGGATATGGACGCTATCGCCATACCCGACATCAAATAAGATCAAACAAATGGAAAATAAATTCTCTTTAGCAGGCAAAGTAATTGTAGTTACCGGCGGCACGGGTATATTGGGCAACTCGTTTGTGAAAGGTATTGCCGAAGCTGGTGGAACAGTGGGCATATTGGGTAGGAATGAAACGGTTGCTAATGAGCGGGCAGATGCCATCAACAAAAACGGCGGCAAAGCACTTGCGCTTGTGGCCGACGCATTGAACAAAGAGCAGCTTATTGCTGCTAAAAACCTTTTATTAAACACCTTTGGCAGGATAGATGGATTAGTGAATGGGGCAGGCGGAAATATGCCAGAAGGCGTTTTGCAGCCGGACGAGGATATTTTTAGCATGAACCTTGACGGGATGAAAAAGGTAATGGAACTGAACCTTTGGGGTACGGTATTACCTACCCAGGTATTCGGTGAGGCGATGGCTAAAACAGGCAAAGGAAGTATTGTTAATATCTCGTCCATGAACTCCAAAAGGGCCGTTACGAAGGTATTGGGCTATAATATGGGCAAAGCTGCCATGGATTGCTACAATCAGTGGTTTGCTGTTGAACTGGCTAACCGTTATGGCGATGCTATCAGGATGAACGCTTTGGCCCCCGGGTTTTTCCTGACCGAACAAAACAGGAACTTATTAACTAAACCTGAAGGCGGCTACACTCCTCGCGGCGAGTCGGTTATCCGGAATACGCCTTTCAAGCGTTTCGGTCATCCGGACGAGCTGATAGGGGCATTAGTCTGGCTATTAAGCGATGCCTCAGCATTTGTCACCGGCTCGATGATATGCGTAGATGGCGGATTTTCGGTATTTAGCGGGGTGTAAGGCCTATAAAAAGTTGTCAAATCTGATAAACGGTTTAATTATTGATTCTTGTGCCCTTTATTAACCCCATTGGCGTTAACATAGTCATTTTTTAAGCAGTCGATAATTTTGTAAGGAGTGTCACTGTTGACTAAATAACAGTTTTCCTGGATGATCCTGTTTCCCTGGTATACTAATTCAATTTTATGGGCAGTATATTCTTCATCAAATGAGATCGTCACGTTTGTCGGTTTGTCGACCTCGTCAAAATATTCTATGCTTGTTACCCTGGCATTATTGTCATAAAAATATTTTACGCTATGATAGTTTTTAATGCCTCCTGTAATGAGTACCACTGGCGTATTATTCTCAAAAAAATCACGCTCGTTGATAGTGGCATCAGGATTGTATTTTAGCACTTGCCTTGAGTAACCGTCATTGGTTTTAGACAAATTCCCTTTGTCGTCGAAATAAAGCCGTTCAATTTCCTGGCCATCCTGGTTATATTTCATAAGGTACTCATGAAAACCGTTCCACCGCTGCATTTTGGTCGCCGCATCTTTCCAATATGATGTGGATAGTAATCTACCTGCGTCATCATATTTGTATTTTATCATATATACCTGGTTGAAATTGTCTTGTATAGGTTTATTCTCTTTATCAAAATAGGCTATTTGGATTATTCTACCCATGTTGTCTCTTTCATAACCATATTGATGTATACTGCCTGCATCAACGACCGGCGCCTGGTTTTGGTCGAAATATTCAATACTGTTAAGCATATTAAGAGGGGAGTATTTATAAACGACCTTTTGATAACCAGAATGGCAATTGAAGGGTTGGCCATTTTCATCGAAGTAGGTAATTTGCGTATTGTTTCCTCTTTCGTCGTATTCATTCCTTACAATTGCAATACCATCTCCGGCGTCTGATGCTCTAACAATATTGTTCTTAGCGTCATAACGGGTTTCCTGGGCAATGAAACCGTTCTTATAAACATATACTACCTTCGCAACACCGTATGAATTTGCTGTTTCTTCTTCATTTAAGCCTATATTTTCATGTTGTACATAGTTGTCATTTTGGTCATATGTATACCTGTATTTATAGCCCCCGTACCGATTTGTAAGTGCCTCATCATTGATGCCAAAATAAGCTATTGACAGCTCGTTCCCTCTGTTATCCCGTTCGTATACGACCTTATGACAATCAAAACTCTTGGATACAACAGGTTGACCATCTGCTCCATAAAAAGATTGCTCTTTTAGTAAAGAAAGCCTGTCTTTATCATCGTACCTTTTAAATTTTGTTATGGCAACGCCATTGGCATTATTGCAGAGTTTACCGGAAAAAGATAAATACTGTATTTCGCTCAATAAGTTATTCTTATAGATATATTTGGCTGATTTGCAGGGTAGATAACTGTTTTTTCCTGTATTTGTAGAGGTAACTACAAATACATTATTGCCCAGATTGGTGTACTTAGTGGTTTCATAAGTTCTTCCAAATTGGTCGGTACTCGTCATCATTTTCACTTTCCCATTAAAAAATCTTAAAATGGTGGTGTTTGTTACAACGCCTGCTGCGTTGTATTCCTGTACCCTGGTTGATTGATTGTCAATGTGGGATATTTTGTACCAGCTTCGGTTGCTGGTGCTTTCAAGTTTAACCAGGCCAAAAACTTCATTTGGCGAATAATTCCAATCTTTAAAACGCTCTTCAACCGGTGTGCGGGTAAACCCGGAAAAAAGGCATACAATCATTGCCGAGGCAATAAATGAGCATACAGAGGTACAGATAGTTTTCATAACTACATATTTAGGTTTTAAATTAATATAGTTTGTTCAGCATCAATAAGTTAGTATACGGGTAGCTTTGTTTATTGGTTCGGTTTTTTAACATTAAAAGCTCCTTTACTTTGTCGGTTTTATCGCTTTATTTTGCACACGACAATTTATGCCGTCGTTGACGAAACTAACAGGTATACGCAGGTGGAGGCGAATCTTTAAAGCGAGGTATAAGTAATATTATTTAGCCACAGGCTCAATAAATATCTGTTTCATGCGCGGAAACTGAGTCTTTATATTTTTAGTAATACGCTCAATGGAATCGGTTATTTCTTTAGTAGTGAGGTTATCTTTAAAAACGGTATTCAATTGCAGCAATATTTCCTCAGGGCCCATATAGGTTGAAAAATGCTTCTTCACTTTAATAACGGCGCTATCGGCTTCAGCTAATGTAATAACTTTACGCAGTGTTCGGCGGCTGGTTGGTTCGCCCATCAGCAAACTTTTACTTTCGCGAACGAGCAGCAGGGAAATAAGGATCATAATGGCACCGATGGCCATAGAAGCTACGCCATCATAATAAGGGTTATTGAATAAATGGCCCAGGTAGACGCCGATAAATGCTACAACGAGACATATTAAATCACCTAAATCACCCAAAAGGGCGATAAAGATCGATGGGTCCTTGCTGTCAGTTATTTCCTGAAGAAACGGTTTTCGCCCGCGTTGAATACTAAATGCTTTTAGCGCTGTAACAAGCGAAACCGTGTTAAAAACAAAGGCTATTGCCAAAATAACATAATTCCAGGTCTGGCTCTGGTTAAATTCGGGTTTATTCAGTTGCTTTAGGCCCTCGTAAAAAGAGATGCATCCGCCCAGAATAAAAATGACCAGCGATACCATGAATGACCAGAAATACAGTTCCTTGCCATAGCCGAAGGGGCGTATTTCGTCCGGTGCCCTTTTACTTGATTTCACACCCCATATCAGCATCAATTGACTAATAGCATCGATAACCGAGTGAATACCCTCTGACAGCATCGAAGAACTGCCTGTGAATGCCGCAGCAATAAACTTTGATAAAGCGATAAGAATGTCGACTGTTAATGCAACAAACAGAAATGACCTCGACTTCATGGTTGTATTTACCGTTTGAAAGGATAATTGTTTTAAGCTGACTGTTATAAATACTTATGATGTAAGCATTAAGTTAACTTGTTGGTATCTTATTCAATTCGTCCCTCGATTTAGCCAGCCAGGTCCGGCTCGCCCTTTTTTCCATATTGCTCAGGTGTGGCGCTTCTTCCTGTATTTGTTCGAAGATTTGACGCGCATCATCAGACCGGTCTGCCCTCAACAGGAAAAGGCCGTATTCATATCGTTGCTCAAAATTAGAATAGCGGCCTTTCATAGCCTTAAATTCGTTTTCAGCCAGTTCGTTATTGTCGGTGTTTTCAAGCGCTTTTGCAAATAAGAGATGTGCCTTTGATCGCGGGAACTGTGGTGTCTTGTATATCTTTTTTAGCGTGGTTATAACTTCTTCATACCGTTCTTGTTCAAAATAAGCCGTTGCAAGTTGTGCAATGGCATATTCATTTTCGGCAAAAGCCCCGGTCAAACCACTTTCGTATAGTTCGATGGCTTTATCGGTATAACCTGCGGCAAGGTACGCATCAGCTAATCGTATCTTGTTATTGAAGGTATCTGTAAATTTTAGTTCTTCTTCCAGTTTCCTGATCTTGCCACCGGGGTTAATTACAGAGCTAATGTCTATCTGTGGTTTTCGAATACTTCTGTTTGATAGTATTTCGCTGTATATATAAATCAAGCTGCCAACCAAAGGCAAAAAAACGATGATCCATATCCATTTATTCTGGTTACCCCTGCGGATGCAATGAATAGCACAATAAGCCTGCAGGCATATCGGGATATAGTAATAGTAACTGCTGATAAAAGGCATAGTTTATATCAAAAACTGCGATAGTTGATCAAAAATAAAAATTCAACGCGGATTTTGGTAACAATACTCTGCTATTTCATATCGATGGAAATTTATATTTTATCCATTCATCCAAACTAAGCACATCGTCGTAGCCCGGGAAAGCAAGTGAAAAGATAAACTTGTTGATCCCTTGTTGCTAACTTGTTCCCGTGGTTGGGTCACCGTCGCAAGTATAGCGGCCCTTCTCCGCTTTCGCCCGCTTAAGCAGCGAAGGGGGAGAGTAATTTCGCGTAAAAATACTTATTAAATACCGTGAAAACACGGGTTCTAAAAAGGGTTTATCATATGTACCTTCATATAATATCTTTCAAATACAGGATCGCATTTTCTTGTATATCAATCTGTTGTATTTATTGCTGAAAACTTATTAGACGAGGAATTCATCTTTCATATTGTAAATAATCTAAATAATTAAACAATAAGTAAATAATAAGGAGGTAATGCCATGAACAGAAATCTATCCATTGTTATTTTTTCGATTTTGGTCTTTTTTATTGTGGGATTTAGCCCAAGATCATCGGCACCACGGGTCCAACCGTACCCGCAATCGCTAATTCGAATTACTGCTGAAATCCCCGCGCCACCCGCCAGCATGTCGCTATACACGCTCAAAGTTAACCGCCCGCCAGTCGATTTTCTCGATGAGAAGCTCGAAAAGGTAAAGCTGCCGCCGCTCAAGCTCGACAAGCAGCGCCATGCCCTTCTTAGCGGTACCGGCAACAAGGATGCTCTCCATGGTTTCATTGACATGAGGAGCGGTGACACCGAAATCATTCCGAACCTGGCCGACGTGGTAAAGAAAGCAGGAAATGCGAAGCAATTCGACTCGGAGCGTGCGGCGACTGTGGCGCGTGCCGCCTTAACAGACGAACGCTTCATCCCGAAAGACGCTACTGAGCTACGGTTCGCTGACCCTATTAAGATTTTAGGCGGAGCTACCACGCGCCCTGCCCCGGGGAGCAAATCCGGCGTAACGCGAAAAGAACCGGTCCTTATGATGACTATGGTACCGACATTGCGCTATGCCGGCGGGTTTAGGGTCTATGGCCTCGGCTCCCACGCCTTGGTGACGATCAACGACGAGGGCTCAATTATTGGCTTAGTGCGGCGTTGGCGTTTGGCGAACGTTGCTGAAAGTATTAAGCCTGAGATCACGGTTGAGAAGGTTCGCAGTGAAATATTGCGCCAGTTGCAGCCCATGACGAGATCAGCTGGTACACAGGCTGTTGTTGATAAAGTGGAGGTTGCATACTACGACAATAACAAAGCCTTGCTCCAACCCGTTTATCATTTTGAAGCGACGATACAGCCGTCCGATAAGCGCGTTTCGCCCATACGCGTTTCGGGATTCATCCCGATAGCTCAGCCACGCGAGGCGATACCCGATTTAACAAATAAAACGGACGCAGTAAAGCCGGCCAGGGCGATCACTCCAAATCGGAAATTGCCCCGCCAGGGGATCGGCACCAAGCCCACACCAGATGACATCACGCTGGGCGAGTACGCCAATCGAGACTGGCCGAACGATAACGGCTACATTAGTATGTCATATTCTTTCTACCACGGGCTCACCTTCCTTAATTCGATCTTCCCTGGCTGGACTCCACCTACAACCCGTACCCAGTGGTACGAAGCCTGGCCATGGGAAGTAGTGGGACCGTCTTCGAGGTCGTACATGAATGCGGTGAATGTGGCCTATACCGTTCCGCACGGCGACTGGCTTTTCAACACTACACTGAGCAACAATTCCGGCGGCTGGTCTGTGCCCAACATTGGCACCGGTGGCAATCCGGGCTTTGGCGCTGCAACCGGCGGCGTGCTCGCCACGTGGGTGATCATGTCCTGCGAGGTTATTCCATCTTATTATGACCGTGCAAATGAGATTGGTGGAAGCAACAACGGCTTCGACGCGTTCGATGCCTGGTGGGGTGTATTCCAGGGCATGCACAATGCGATCGGCTTCAGAACTATCATGTTCTATCCCGACGACAATACTAACTTTGCCTTCGGCGAGGTCGCTTCAACCGGCTGCGATGTTAATGCGGCGTGGTTTCAGGAAGTTGCGGCGTATCACGGTGGCGACGGTACCTATGCCAGCCAGCATCTTAACGGCAATCCACAGGTTCACTATGACCGTGCATCCACTATGATCGATGGACGCGATCTCGGACAGTCGATTTTCTCTGTTGGGGCACAAAGTAAGTCGGGCACACTGTGGAATTTCTGGATGAGCAACTAAAAAAACCTAAAACAAAAAAGCCTTGGATCAAATGATCTTAGGCTTTTTTGTTTGTTCTGCGTAGATGAAGACCAATATGACATAGAAGCCACCTTCGCGCCTTCAGCGGACTTTGTCGGTCGTAGCGATCTTCGGCGAGCGATGGCGGAGAGAGAAGGATTAACTTCGTTGTTCCCTTTTGGGGGTGCAGATAAAATTAATGCCGCTCACTATGTGAACACGCATTTTTTGTTTTATAGCTTTTGCCCGAGTAGATTCAACAACGCTATTGAAAAAATCCACAGCTTTGCGGGGTATTAATTTATACGGCGGAGAGTTAGAAATTTAAACCTGCGTTGTTTTGTTTAAATTTATTGTAGGTATAGCGTATTTAGAAGTAAAAATACTGGACTATAACAACCCTCTCCTGAACAATAAAGATAAAAATGGAACGGTTTGGGTAATCCCCGGAAGTAAGATTGTGAAATTATAGGAATTGTTAACAACACAGTCATTCAGAATATTAGTGCGCTAATGACAACATCATCAATTATTCCCGAAAAAATTAAAAAGATAAAATCTTTTATATCTGGCACTCTAGGTGCGAGCAGGCTTTCTAAAAATATAGCTAATGGGGCGGTTGTCTTAAGTTTACGTTCTCTTGCCGGTTGCCTGTTAGCCACAAACGCTTTAGTGATTGAATTGACCGAAAAGGTACAGTCCTCCCCAGCAAACTTTGGGAGCCTTGCGACACTTCTTAAATATCTCATCAGATCCATCTAATACAACGAAACCCCGCTTTTAATCCTTATTGAACATTTGACCCCGTATTCTATGACATTTGCCCCCCGGGAGAAAAAGTATACGCAATAGATTTGCACTCGAGAAATCCTTATGACAATAATAAACCAAAATATGCATGACCGCGACGTTCCGCGCTGTGCAATTATTTGATACGCATTTTGAAAATTGGATACTGACCTGGCCGGTGTTTCTGAGAACAATTTGACATGTGTTCCATAACCTATGGTCAACGACTTTGTATTGGGTAACAATTCGCTTAAGTCAAAAATAAATCGGTGAGAATCGATAAGTAAATCATTAAACCAACAAACCAATAACTCCATAAAATTATGAGCATTACGTTAGGAGAAAAAGAATTTTTTAAGGGTATAGGGCAGGTAAAATTTGAGGGAATGGCGACAGACAACCCACTGGCATTCCGCTGGTACGACAAAAACAGGGTAATCGCCGGTAAAACCATGGAAGATCATTTGCGTTTCGCCTGCGCATACTGGCATTCTTTCTGTGGGTCAGGCGCCGACCCGTTTGGCGAGCCCACCCATTTATTCCCCTGGAACGAAAAAGCTGACCCGGTTGAACGTGCGAAAGATAAAATGGATGCAGCTTTTGAGTTCATAACTAAAATGGGCTTGAATTACTACTGCTTCCATGATGTGGACGTAGTGGATTACACCAATGATATAAACGAAAATGACCGTCGCCTTCAGGCTTTGGTTGAGTACGCCAAACAAAAGCAGGCCGCAAGCGGGGTGAAATTACTATGGGGAACCGCAAATTTATTCAGTAACCGCAAGTACATGAACGGCGCGGCAACAAATCCCGATTTTTATGTATTGAGTCATGCGGCTGCCCAGGTAAAGGCCGCGCTGGATGCAACAATTGCACTTAAAGGCGAAAATTATGTGTTCTGGGGCGGTCGCGAAGGTTATATGAGCCTCCTGAACACCAATATGAAACGCGAACAGGAGCATTTGGCTAAATTTCTTCACATGGCGAAAGATTATGCCCGCAAACAAGGTTTTAAAGGTACTTTCTTTGTCGAACCAAAGCCATGCGAGCCAACCAAACACCAGTATGACTATGACGCAGCAACCGTTCTCAGCTTTTTGCAGAAATACGACCTGCTGAAGGATTTTAAACTAAACCTGGAGGTTAACCACGCCACGCTGGCCGGCCATACCTTTCAGCATGAATTACAGGTTGCAGCTGATGCAGGCTTGTTAGGGTCAATAGATGCTAACAGAGGCGATTCGCAAAATGGGTGGGATACCGACCAGTTCCCTAACGATATTAATGAAGTTACCGGGATCATGATGATCATCCTGGAGGCAGGTGGTTTAGCGGGTGGAGGTATCAACTTCGATGCCAAAATTCGCCGTAATTCAACAGATTCGGAAGACCTGTTCTACGCTCACATTGGTGGGATGGACAGATTTGCCAGAGCTCTAATTACCGCTAATAATATTCTGCAAAAATCTGAATACCTTAAACTACGCGAACAGAGGTATGCCTCTTTCGATAGCGGTAAAGGGAAAGCCTTTGAAGAAGGAAAATTATCATTGGAAAACTTGAGGGCTTACGCCATTGAAAACGGCGAGCCTGCACCTGCCAGCGGTAAACAGGAGTATATCGAAAACCTGATCAACAAGTACATATAGTTGTGCCATTTCAATCAAATTTTAAATTCCAAAATCAAATATGAGCTTGAAAACGTTATCTCCCGGTGACTGGGCCGTCTTCCTTGTCTATTTCATCATCGTATCGCTTTATGGCTGGTGGGTTTACCAGCGTAAAAATAAAGGTGATGCTACGTCTAAAGGCTATTTTTTAGCGGAAGGTTCGCTAACCTGGTGGGCAATAGGTGCATCGTTGATCGCATCAAATATCTCTGCCGAGCAGATGGTGGGTATGAGTGGTTCGGGTTTTAAGATGGGACTGGCTATTAGTACCTATGAGTGGATGGCGGCTGCTACCCTTGTTATTGTGGCTGTATTTTTCATACCGGTTTACCTTAAAAATAAAATAGCAACCATGCCGCAGTTTCTGCACCAGCGGTATAATGGTACTGTAGCTATGATCATGGCTGTTTTCTGGTTGATGCTTTATATTGTTGTAAACCTGATGTCAATACTTTACCTGGGCGGTGTGGCGATAGCGGGTATTTCGGGATTAGACCTTAAACTGGTTATTTGTTTATTAGCCATTTTCGCAGTAATTATCACGCTGGGCGGTATGAAGGTAATTGGTTATACGGATGTGATACAGGTATTCTTCCTGATATTAGGCGGCCTCGCTGCTTCTTATATCGCATTGCATTTGATAAGCGAAAAATCCGGTACAACCGGTCTTTGGAACGGCTTTAAGTTATTGCGCGCAGATGCCAGTGATCACTTCCAAATGATATTCAAGAAGAATAACCCCAATTACCTCGATTTGCCGGGCCTTACAGTGCTCATCGGCGGGATGTGGATCACCAATTTAAATTATTGGGGGTGTAATCAGTACATCACACAAAGAGCACTTGGAGCCGACCTTAAGACAGCCCGCTCCGGGATCCTTTTTGCGGCTTTCCTTAAGTTGCTTATGCCAGTGATCGTCGTACTGCCGGGAATCGCAGCGTACGTGCTTTATCAGAAAGGCATGTTCCACCAGGAAATGTTAAGTTCAAAGGGCGTTTTGGACGTCAACAAGGCTTACCCTTCTGTGCTTAATTTATTACCCAGCTATCTTAAAGGGCTTTCGTTCGCAGCATTAACTGCAGCTATCGTAGCGTCTTTGGCAGGTAAAGCCAATAGCATAGCTACCATTTTTACATTGGATATCTATAAAAAGGCGATAAACAGAGAGGCAACAGAGAAGAACCTGGTAAATACCGGTAAAATAGCAGTTATAGTTGCGATGGTGTTGGGCGTTGGTTTATCTTTTGTTATTGGCGATATGTTAATGGGCGAGGGCAAACAAGGATTCCAGTACATACAGGAATACACAGGATTTGTATCTCCGGGTATATTCGCGATGTTTATTCTTGGTTTCTTTTGGAAAAAGGCAACTTCAAACGCAGCGTTATTTGCAACTATCGGTGGCCTGGCATTTGCGATTGTATTCAAATTCTTGCCTTATTGGACTAACCTTTCCTTCATGTCTCCCTACGGCTTTTCAAAACTAAATGGGGATGGCGTGTCAATTTAACCAAATCACTAATTATGTAGCTAATCCTCCAGCTACCTATGATTTAAATACTTTTAATTGTACCAACTTTGTAAGTAGTGCTTGTCAA
>JAYUEE010000080.1:0-29008 GCA_043739405.1 Mucilaginibacter sp.
GATGTGGCTTTGGTGGGCGGCGGCAGTAATCCGCAACCGGGCGAAATCTCGCTGGCTCACAACGGGGTACTTTTCCTGGATGAGTTGCCTGAGTTTAAACGTACTGTACTTGAAGTAATGCGGCAACCGCTCGAAGAACGGAGAATAACGGTTTCAAGAGCAAAAATGTCGGTCGATTATCCCGCTAATGTGATGCTGATAGCCAGTATGAACCCCTGTTTGTGTGGATTTTACAACCACCCGGAGAAGGAATGCACATGTCCGCCGGGTGCGGTACAAAAATACCTGAACAAAATATCGGGGCCGCTGCTTGACCGTATCGACCTGCATGTAGAGGTAACACCGGTTAACTTTTCGGAACTATCATCTGACCGCCTGGCGGAGAAAAGCGAAGACATTCGTGAGCGGGTTATCCGGGCCAGGGAACGGCAAACCGAACGTTTCGGCGACCGCCCCGAATTGCATGCCAATGCGCAAATGAGCCCGCAAATGGTGCGGGATATCTGCAAAATAAACGCCGCCGGGCAAACGTTGCTCAAAAAAGCAATGGAAAAGCTGGGGTTATCGGCACGCGCTTATGACCGTATTTTAAAAGTATCGCGCACTATAGCCGACCTTGCCGGAAGCGATGAGATCAAATTGGAGCATTTGGCTGAAGCTATACACTTTAGGAGTTTGGATAGAGAGGGCTGGGCGGGGTGATCATTGCTACCTAAATCAAGATCGGCAAGGTAAAAAATACATTAACGTAAATACACTACTTTTTATCAAAATGGACAAGGATAAAATAGTAACGGTTGAATCTTATTACGATCCAATGTTAGCTCATCTGGCTTTTAACAGGCTTGAATACAATGGCATGGCTTGTTATATTGCTGATGAGTACATCCTTTGGGCAAAACCCTATTATAATCAGCTTTTAGGTGGCGTCAAACTCAGGGTATTTGAAAAGGACCTGGAGAAATGCCGCGAGATTTTGGCAGTTCAATACGATCTTTCCGAACAAGATGGGTTCGAGTTTAGTGATGTGAATAATATAAATAACCAGTGTACCCATTGTGGCTCAACAAATACAAAATATGGAATAGCTACCGAGCCCGCCTTTCATTTACCTAGTTTATTGGTATCGATTTTTTTCTTTGTGCCTGTTTATTTCAGAAAAGCCTGGCACTGCTTTAACTGCTATCGGGATTTTTGATTTATGGACTTCTGTGTAATACGAGTAGATAAAGAAGTCTAGTACGTCAAAGAACATTGCGGTTATTTTCACAAATAACCCGGTGTAAAACCAAAAACTTTATAGAAACCTAATCCAAACTGCCGGCCGGCAGTGATATATTCAAAGATAAATGATTGTGAAGAATAATGTGGTGACACGGTTTTGTCACTAACTCATCTTTTTCTGTGTCGGCACTGGATAAGCACGAAATTGAATACCTGCTTTAGTTCACAGACTACAGTTTATTCCTTTATACCAATCACAAATCACTTTTAAATTCAATTCACATTTCTTAACTAATTATAAACTTTATTTTATTTTAATTAAAATTTATCTCAAAAACCCCATCCATTTGTGCCCCAGGGAGTTTACAAATCGTTATGCCGGTAAATATGACAAATAAAATAAAGAGGAATGCCGGCACAATAAAAATGCATTTAATACGGGGCACCCGCTTTGCAAGTGTGTTGATGTATTGAGACTGAAGTTTCGATACTTAACCATTATCTAAAAAATAAATCATGACCTCGAAAATCGATTTTATCGAAAGTGCCCCCGGGTATCAATTCCCCGGATTTTTTAAACCATTAAAAGTTGTTTGGTCCTTAGTATTACTTGCTGCCGTTTTTACAGTGGGATGCAGTAAGGATAGTTCAAATCCCACACCAGACCCGGCGGTATCATCAAGCCAATTGGCTGTGAGACCATTAAGCCGTGATATTGATTTTGCCCCTGTTAATCTTCGGACAGCGGGTAATTTCACCATATTGTCGGCAACAGGAATATCAACTACCGGTGTTACATCAATTGTAGGTAATATAGGTGTGAGCCCGATAGCGGCAACCGCCATTACAGGCTTTGGATTGATAATGGATGCCAGCGGGCAATTTTCGCATACACCTATCGTAATAGGAAAAGTTTATGCTGCGAACTATACAGCCCCTACGCCGTCGAATATGACTACGGCTGTAAACGACATGAAAACAGCATTCACGACAGCCAATGGTATGACATTTCCTGCTCCCGTTGTTAATGCTTACGCCGGAAATATAAGCGGCAGGACATTGCAGCCGGGCGTGTATAAATGGAGCACCGGAGTTTTAGTATCAAACGCTGGTGTTACCTTAGAAGGTGCCGCAGACGATGTATGGGTTTTCCAGATCGCTCAAAATCTTACCGTTAACAACGCTGCTATTATTACCTTAAAGGGTGGCGCATTAGCTAAAAATGTTTTTTGGGTAGTAAGCGGGAAGGCTACATTGGGTACCACGGTTAACTTCAGTGGCAATATCCTCAGCAAAACGCTGATATCCCTTAACACTAATGCTAAGGTTCAGGGTAAATTATTGGCACAAACTGCAGTTACGCTAATTGCAAATTCTGTTCATCCTTAATTTATATTTAGAATTATCGTTAAAGCGGTGATTTTAACAACAAAGCCTGCAAATTCAAAATTTGCGGGCTTTGTTGTTTTATCGAAAGGACTTACATCGGCAATAATATAATAAACTCTACCCCTTCGCCTGGTTTGCTTTTGATGTGAA
The DNA here is from genome assembly GCA_043739405.1 of Mucilaginibacter sp. Taxonomy (GTDB): domain Bacteria; phylum Bacteroidota; class Bacteroidia; order Sphingobacteriales; family Sphingobacteriaceae; genus Mucilaginibacter. Next base: position 2,764 of record JAYUEE010000080.1, read on the forward strand.
TAGTTCCGCCAAGTGCCTCCACCTGTGTTTTTACCATAAACAGGCCCATGCCTTTGCCTTCTACGGTATTATCAAATCGCTTGTATAAGCCGAACAATTGTGATGAGTATTTATCAAGGTCGATACCCTTTCCATTGTCTTTAAACCGGAGCTCTATTTTGTTTTTCAAGCGGTGGCTTCTTATACGGATAATTGGAGCAATACCTGGTTTATGGTATTTAATGGCGTTAGATGATAAGTTGTAAAATATGCTATACAAATAACTGCGTACGGTGAAAATGGATTCAGCTTCTTCAAAGAAGCATTTGAATTGTACGTTTTCGCTAACAACCGTATTGTAAATACTTGTTCGTATGGCATCCAGCAATTCCCGGAAATAAACCTGTTCCTTTTTCTCATTAGCCAGTTCCCTGGCTTGTAAAATATGATTGAGATCCTTTATTACTGTGTCAATATTTTTTATAGACAAGGATACCCTGTCAAGCACTTCCTCTTTTGCTGCCGCGTCAAGGTCGTGATCTTTTAACATCTCTGACAAGCCTATAATATTAGCTACAGGCGCGCGCAGATTATGCGAAATAATATAAGTAAACTGTTCAAGGTCATTATTATGCTGTATGAGGTCGGCCGTTATTTTTTCGCGTTCCAAAGCGGCTATTTTTGCTTCGGTTATGTCTTCATTAGCCAGTATGAAACCCCAGTTTTTGTTTTGATCATCTTTTACATTTAACCACCTCACATTGTTCCACCTCACGGAACCATCTTCGCGGGTGTGACTTAGCTCGTAATTAACAATCTTGCCTTTGGCCACCTTGTCAAGCGTTTCCCTTACAAACAACCACCTTTCTTCGGTGAAATAATCTTTTATCAGGCGATTTACTTCCAGGCTTTTCCGGTTTATTTCCTCAGAGAATTTTTGGGCCAGGGCGTTGAAAGAAATAATGGACAGTTCTGTATTAAACAACACATAAGCAGTAGCAGTATTATCAAAAATAGTACGCAGGTTGGCTTCGGATTTTTTTACAGCGTCCTCATCCATTTTACGCTGGGTAATATCAGTAACCATTGCAAGCGCGCCCTTGTAATTGCCTTTTTCGTCAATGATAGGGTTGGCAGATATGTTGGCCCAAACATCCTCGCCGGTTTTGGTTTTATACCGGACATCGAGATTTTCCCTCGAGCCCTTTCTTCTTCTTTCCATGCAGGCCAGGGCATAAACCTTGCCCTCTTCATCCATGAAATCGTAAAGTTCCTTGCCCATCATTTCACCCGGGCTGTATCCAAGTATGTCGCAGATTTTTTTGTTTACAAAGTTCGTTTTTTCATTTTCGTCAATTGTCCATATACCTTCCTGGGCAGTTTCGACAATTTGCCGGTAGCGAGTTTCGCTTTGCCTGTGTTTGTCTTCTGCCTCAACCCGCTCTGTAATATCCCTGGTTATGCCGTCAAGCCGTATTAATATCCTATTGTCATCAAGGCATGGGACGATCTTGTTTTCAACCCACCTGATGCTTTTATCTTTACAAATAACCCGGTATTGATTATTTACTTTTCCGCCCCTGCGCAGTATTTTGTCTTCTTCTTCAATAATATGTTTATCCTCAGGGTGAACCAGCCCCATCCAAAACTTCGGATCACTCATAAAATCAGATTGTTTGAACCCAAAAAGTTTTTCGCAGGCTTTTGATATATGCATCACCCTCAGGTTTATCATATCGACAGTGTAAAAAACTTCATCCATCGCATTGAAGAAATCCATCAATTCGTGCTGAATATCTTCCTCTCGTGATCGCGAATCAATAGTGTCGAGGTACCGCACTTTGTTCACATCGTCTCTTTTCATTTCAATTGGTTGCAGATGAATATGCAGGAGAATCAAAACCACTCATATTTAAAATAGCAGGCAATAGTTTTCTAATAATTATAGCAATATATAAAGCCCTGCTAATAAGAATTTTATGAATTTGCTTTGTCATTATAAAAGTACATATTTGATTTATTTAAAAAAATTAAAACATTTGCTGCTAAACTGTGTATAAACTACATTATAAGCCTCACAATTAATGGAGAGACCCACCACCCGGAAAATTATCATTTTTGATGATGATGAAGACATCTTATCAATCTGCAGTTATGTTTTAGAAGAACAGGGCTGGGAGGTTTTCACCTTTACAGATTGTTTCAATATAACAGAGAAAGTATCAGCAATACATCCGGTTGTTATCCTGATGGATAATTGGATACCGGATGCGGGGGGAATTGTTGCAACCCAGAAATTGAAGAACTCAGACGCTCTCCGAGACATTCCGGTAGTGTATTTTTCCGCAAACAGCGATATCCAAATGTTAGCCAGCCAGGCCGGAGCGGAAGCTTACCTTGCAAAGCCTTTTGATTTGCATGAACTGGAGAATACGATCAACAGGGTGATCAATAAACAATAGAGCTGGCTGTATCTTAATCGCCACCCGGGCCGCCGCCATCGCCGCCACGTCGGCCACCTCCACCATTACCTCTGTTACCCCGATCAAAATTTTGCGTTGGCGCTTTGCCCGCAAATTTCTGCAGTCGTAACGTAAACGTTGCAAGGTAGTAGCGGGATAGACGATTAACGTGCGTTTCGGTAAATGAGCTGGCCGTTGTCGACGATGAGAACCCGGTATTTTCATTAAATAAGTCAAAAGCAGCAAGGCGGATGGTTGCCCGGTTCTGTTTCAGGAACCGCCGCTCCAGGTATACGTTCAATATATTGGGATTGGTCACTTTTACTGCCGGGCTATAACCATAATTTATGGCTTTGCCATAGTCATAGCTGAACGCCCAATCTTTCAAAATATACTGCTTGCCATTAAGTGCAATATTCCATGTTCTGACATTTGATGTTGCATTAGTAAGGGAATTATTTACTGAATTGTCCGTCTTGTTGACGGCATAATTGGTCATGATCTGGGCATCTATCACATCTGTTATATCTACTCTAAATTGGATTTGCGGGGTGAAAACCAGGTTTTTTGCAACGTTCTTAACTGTTGTAGAGCTGTAGGTGTTAGAGTCGATATTGGCGACATTAGTTAGATAACCGATATTATTGTTGTAAGCGACAGTGCCCCTAAGGGTCAGGGTAAATTTTCTATTATCCCAGGGTTTGGAATACAATACACTTCCGTTTATTGAATAATATCCATTTGCATTTAGATATTGTGTCAAAATGGTGTTGTTAAAGCTGGTGTCTGGCTTATACCTTCTTGGGTAAGTGATCGAGTTGGTCACCACCTGGTTGTTTATTTGCTGGAATGATAAATTGGCGAAAAACACATTGCCCGTGGAAAAACTGAAATTATTATAACGGATAGAAAAATTGTTTGTGAACCGGGGGCCCAACTTCGGGTTGCCTTGCACAGGGTATAAAGCGTTTGAGAAATCAGTTGTTGGTTGTAACTGGGTGAAACTTGGCTGACTGCTTGATCCGTTATAGTTAATGCTAAACAACTGGCTCCTCGAGAAATTATAGACATACCTTGCGGTTGGAATGATATTGAAGGTACTTACATGGGTAGTTGCGCCTGTCAAAGGTGAATAACCGTCCAGTATGGAAGGCAGCGCAGCAACACCCAGGGTAAAATTATAGTTCTTTTTAACCTCCCTGAAATTCAAACCAATGCGATGCGTTGTAAACGTGTAATTGTAATTAGTGCTCAAAGCGCTATCCGGAAATAATAGTATAGACGGGTCATTAATTACCGAGGCTGTATCGGTTTCCTTATTGTTAATGGTTGAAGTATGGTTAAAATTATAGTTCACTTCGAGATAGGTAGTTTTACCCAGGGGCTCGATATAAGATAAATTGGCACCTGCGGTGGTTGTGCGGCTATGAGCGTTGATGATTTGATCGGCAGGCGCGGTATGCGGACCTGTTAGATATTCATACTCAGGGTTCTGATACTGGTTACTGGTTGAAGAACTAAATGTAAAATTTAAACTGAAATTGCGGCGATGCCCAAGTCTGCGATTATAAAGGGCGGTGAGTCCGTAAGTTGGCGAGTTTGAATTACTGACAGAATTTGAAGTATATGCAGATGATATAGTGTCCTTTCTTTGAATATTGACCTGCTCGTTATCTGCGCCATTTGTGCCGGCGTAGGAAAATGTGGGCGTTATTTTGAAGTAGTTTATGGTATCAGGCTTATACTCCATGTTCCATGTAAAGCGGTGGTTAGTAGTCCTGTTAATTTCAGCGCTTACCTGGTTGTTTACACTCGGGTTTACTGGCGAAAAGTTTTGTTGTTGGTTGGTGCTGTTGGTTGATGCAGTGTTATCAGCGAAGCTATAGCTGCCATATACTGAAAGGAATTTACCCCATTGATCGCGAAAGTTTGCACCTAATGAGTGAGCAGCAGTAATACCATTTTGTGTTGTAATAAGGCTGCCGTTACCGCCCCCGCCGCGAGCCGCATTGCCCCGGCCACCACCTCCTCCGCCACCACCTGCTGGCGAGCCGAATGAAAACGTGTTTACATTGGTATTGTTGATGCTCCCCAAGAGGGCCATTTGCTGGTCGCCATTAAACTTGAATGAGTTGAGTGTTCCCAGGTAACGGTTTGCGTCGGGTATTCCCTGGCTTGCCGGCAAGGCATCTTCACCATCCCCTCCTGTGGCTTGTAACGAATAGCCATAGTTCCTATCTTTCCTGATAGTGATATTCATTATTTTATCGGGCTCACCGGTTTTAATGCCGGTTAAATTAGCCTGATCGCCGTAATCATCTATCATTTGTATGTTTTCGACAATGTCGGCAGGCAGATTTTTGGTAGCGCTCTGCACGTCGCCGCCCATAAAGTCTTTACCGTTGATCCTTACCTTGGTAACTTGTTTGCCCTGTGTGGTGATATTCCCGTTTACGTCAACATCAACGCCCGGTAATTTTTTTACCAGGTCCTCCACCGGGGCATTCTGACGTACTTTGTATGCGCTTGCCTTGTATTCGACGGTATCTTCTTTTAAAACGATTGGGTTGATGCCAACTATGGTTACACCTGCCAGGGTATGGGATTCCGTTGCTAAGACAATCGGGCCTAATTGAGCAGGTTTGGTATCGTTGTCAAGCGTATAATGCCTTTTTAGTATTTGGTAACCGATGGATGTTATGGTAAGCGTGAATTTTGTTCCGTTAACCGAAGGAAAAACAAACTTTCCCTTACCATCAGTGACAGCGTTGGTACTATCACCTTTATCAGAAATAAGTTTGACGTTTACGCCGGGAACCGAAAGCTTGGTTGAGTCGATCACTGTCCCATCTACTTCGCGGCCGCTTTGTGCATAGGCACAAATATTTACAACAAAAACAAAGAAAATGCTAAATAGAAAGGGTCTTCTTATTTTGTAAATGGCCGGTTCCATAACGATATGACAATGTTAGAACGCAAAGGTTCAACTTAAATGTTTTACGCTGTCAATAATCATATCATTGTTACACACTGAACAAAAAAAGCCCTCCGATACATCGGAGGGCTTGATTATGAATACTTGCGTAAGAATATTAGTTTTTCAGATGCAATGCTCTTGCCAGCTGACCATAATTATTGAAGTTAAGGCCTGGATGAGCTGTACCTAATAAGGTAACTGAGCTTCCTGGTATCACAACAATCTTAAAGTCAAGTCCGGTTTGTTGGGTAGTTGCGGTTACTGTAACCGTGCCGACACCGAAGTCAACCAGGCTGATAGTAGAAGTTCCTGCTGTAAATGGCAACGCGTACCAAGGTCCGGTTGTGCCGGTATTGCTCATGAATACCACTACAAGGCCCTGGTCAACCACGCTTTGGGTTATAGCAGGCACATTGATAGTAGTTCCTGTTACCGGAACAGTTACACCAGTTTTAATATAGGTCGAAACGTTAGCACTGCCGTCAGCACCAGTTGCGCCGGTAGCACCTGTTGCGCCAGTAGCACCTGCCGCGCCATTGTTGCCAGTAGCACCTGTTGCGCCAGTTGAACCTGCAGCGCCAGTAGCGCCGGTAGCGCCAGTAGAACCTGCTGCACCGGTAGCACCAGTTGCGCCGGTAGAACCTGCTGCACCAGTAGCACCAGTTGCGCCTGTAGCTCCATTCGTTCCATTTGTTCCGTTGGTTCCATTAGAACCTGTGGCACCAGTAGCGCCGGTTGCACCAGTAGCGCCAGTAGAACCAGCAATTCCGGTACCGGTAGCACCAGTTGCTCCAGTGGCACCTGTTGCGCCGGTAGCTCCAACTGGTCCGCCAGCTGGCCCTGTTGCACCTTGCGGTCCTGCAGCACCTGTTGCACCGATAGCACCTGTGTTGCCCGTAGCGCCTGTTGCGCCGGTAGCACCTATTGGGCCAGGTGTTTTGTCTTTTTTACAGCCGCTTATACTTATAAAACATGCTAAAAGTATCAACGGTAGTATGTGTCTAATTTGTCTCATATAGGGTACGTTAAATAAATTAATTACAGCTTTCTACGGGAACAAATCGAATAAGTTACACTTTGCTCATTGGGAAATTTATTTTCTTACTATTATATCTTACGCTTTAATAGTCATAGTACCCGGGTTATTAACCATCGTTAATAAAATAATACGTTTCAGGAAAAACACAAAGCCTTTTTTTTCGTTAAACTCAAATACCTATGATGCTATGAGAAATATGGCCAACTCACTACATGCGAGAATACACCACTGGATTGACGCGATCGGATTCAGGCTTAACGCCTCGCAAACCAATAAAACGCGGAGCATTACGATAAAACACTATTTTTTCGAAACCTTTAATTTTGTTGAGAGATCAGATCGCAGGCACCCCGAACGGTCAAAATTCATGTGTTTTGATGCTTATGGCGAAAAGATGAAAGTTAATTCGTTATTGGACTTGCAAGTAGCTTTTTTTGAAAATATAAGCCAGTTGAAATAATTGGAGCTTTCTTATCGCCTGGTTATGCATTTGATGCTATTTGCTTATTAGGAAAAGAAACACTTCGTTTTACCAGGGTAAAAACACCCTGTGCTTCAAAGGCACACCCTATATTCTTCGTCTAAGAGTCATGATTATCCGGTCATATTTATGGTCATGATAGACTTCGAGTAACAAGCTTCGTTCATGTTTTGATTTAAGAATACCGTCAATCTCCTCCAGGGACATATCGGCCACAGGTTTGAAATTTATAGAAGTGATCTCATCATCTTTCTCGAGCCCTATCTCATCCGCCGGGGATCCCGGCTCTACCCTGCTTACAATAATGTGTTTAAAATCATCACCCGCTGCATAATATTCAATCCCGCTCATATCATGTTCAAAGGGATCGCGAAAAGCTGAGTTTGGTTTAAGATATATAACGCTTTCCTGGTAATTAAATACAACAGTGAACCTTTTTAGAACTCCTAAACCAATATTACCGTCACGCGCTACGGTCATGTATTTTAATGTGGTGGTGTCGTAATCGTTCGGAAACGAGGTGATTACTTTTTTTATCCGAAATTTTCCGATGTCTATTTCGTCTATCCTGCTCAGGAAACCGCTAATGGGCCCTGCAAGCCCGACACCAAGGTTTGCAGCTATGAAATTTTGCGGCAGGCCATGCTTTTTGATCATATTTTCGAGAGAAACGGGATGGCCGGCACCAAGGTCAATAATCATTTTACATTGCTGAATAGTACCGTTTGGCATCGCTACCAGCGCCTGTACATAAGGTTTGCGGCCTTCAATGGTTATTGGAATTTTGGTGCCCTGGCGAAATAAACGCGTATCCTGTGGTTTATAAACCGTCAATGTGCTGTCTATAAAGTTTAGCTTAACAGCCAAATTGTTAAAAAATTCATACCCTAACAAACCGGATATTGGGACGCCTACAAAGTTCGAAAGATTAAAGTGGTCGGTTTTAAGTATGGTTGCTGCCACATCGTAGCTCGTTAAACCAGGGATATCTATTTTTAGCGGGGGTGTGACATATGCTTCATAGGCATCGCCTTCGCCAAGGCCCACTATTTTGATTGTTCTTTTGCTTACCAGATCGAGAGAGTCAACCATTTTGGGGTTAGTCATGATCATCAGGCCAACACCGGTATCCAAAATAAAGTTAAAGGGGCCCTTGTCGTTTATTTTGACCTGGATAATAACAAGGTTTCTAATTAACTTGAAACGCATGTTTACCGATTTCCTGTTTTTGTTCAGATCAAAGTATTGTGCTTTTGCCGGCGAAGCGGCAAAACATATAAGGAAGGTAAGTCCGAGTATGACCGATACCTTAATCCTATGCAGATTTTTTAGTAACAATTTGTTTATAATTGGCTTATTAAATTTATAACAAAAACTTTAGTTATAGAGCATGATGTTACGAAAAGCAATAATAATGGTGTTAATAGCTTATTTTGGCCTATCAACAACCAATATATACGCTGGTAGGATCCACAAGCGTAAAATAAGGAAGCTTTTCAGGCACTCGGCGATAGTGAAGGACCATTTTACGGGCTTTGCCCTTTATGACATGGACCAAAAGCGCATGATCTATCAGCTAAATGCAGATAAATATTTTACGCCTGCTTCAAATACCAAGCTTTTTACATTTTATACTTGTCTTAAAATGCTGGGCGATTCTATTCCAGCGATGCGATATACTGTCCATCACGATTCACTGATATTCTGGGGAACAGGCGACCCTTCGTTCCTGCATACCGGCCTTAAAGCAATAAAAGGGTTTAATTTTTTGAAGAACCAGGACAAAAAACTCTTTTTCTCGTCCGGCTGGTATCAAAACGATTTTTATGGCTCCGGATGGGCATGGGACGATTATAACGATTATTACCAGGCGGAGATTAGCGAAATGCCTGTTGAAGATAATGTGGCGGTTTTATCAGCCGGTAAAGATGGCGATGTACAAATCAGCCCGTCGCTATTAAAAATGTATTTGAAATGCGATAGTAATTACAAGCCTAAGACATTTAGGGTTAGAAGGGATTTTTTGAGCAATGCATTTGTATACCCGGCGATGCCTGTTCCTGCCAACTACCACCAGGAAATTCCCTGGAAAACAAATACTGACGTAACAATCGCTTTATTGCAGGATACGCTAAAAAAACCTGTTATTGAAACACATTTATCATTAGGCTCGGATGCGAAGGTTATTTACGACGACAATGCAGACACAGTGTACAGGCATATGCTGCAGCCAAGCGATAATTTTATAGCCGAACAGCTGTTGCTGGTTTGCTCGTCGGTAAAATTTAATAGCCTTAACGCCGATTCGGTAATACAGTATTCCAAAACACATTACCTTAACGACTTGCCTGATGTTCCGCAGTGGGTTGACGGTTCCGGTCTTTCACGATTTAACCTGTTTACACCGAGAAGTATTGTGGCGTTGCTTTGCAAAATATCGGATGAGATGAAGAATGACAGCTTACTGCACAGCCTGATGCCCGCCGGCGGGGTTGTCGGTACCATCAAAAGCGCCTATAAAACGGATAACGGGCTGCCATTTGTATGGGCAAAAACAGGTTCACTACTAAACAATCATAACCAGAGCGGGTATTTGATCACCCGAAAAGGGAAGCGCCTGGCCTTTGCGTTTATGAATAATAATTTCACCCGGCCCAGCCGCGAAATACGCGATGAAATGGTTCGGATAATAACCTATATCCACGATAATTATTAGCTCTTATCTTTACCGATGTCTTTCAGGTTTCCCTGCAGTTCCGGATTTTGCGGAGGGAGCACTTTCACTACCTGCTCGTGTTCGGTCTGTTGGACATATACCGCATATTCCGCAGGTTCGATTTTGCTGCCCTTCGCTTCGGCATAGACCTCTGTAAATTCGGCGCCCACGTATAAAATAGCGGCCGTATAATATATCCAAACGAGGATAACAATGATGGAACCTGCCGCACCATAAGCCGAGCCCTGGGCCGTATATTTAATATATAAACCTATCAGGTATTGTCCCAGCATAAATAACAGTGCTGTAAATATGGCGCCCGCCCGAACGTTTTTCCACCGAATGTTCACATCAGGAAGAAACTTAAAAATAATGCCAAAAAGGGTGGCGATAACGAGGAAGGTTATGCCCAGGTTAATCAATTCAAATAGGGTGACGCTTATAAAAGGAATATGTTCGAGCCGCGCACTGAGGCCTTTTATTGCCAGGTCGAGGATCAACGAAACCAACAGCAGGAAACTAAGACTTATAATTAATGAAAATGACAAGAAGCGATTTTTTAACAATTTTATCCACCCCCGTTTGGGTTTTGCTTTCACGTTCCAGATAATATTAAGTGATTCCTGCATATCGATGAACATACTGCTTGCGCCTATCAGCAATATAATTACTCCAGCCACAAGGGCTACACCCGATTTACCCGACAGTTGTAAATGCCTTACGGTGTCCTCTAATTGCACCGCAGCGTTATTGCCGATAAATCCGCTTATTTGTGTATAAATAGTATCGTTGAAATTGTAATTTTTCAGGATCAGGCTGGTTAGTGAAATGGATAATATGATCAATGGGGCTATAGAAAAAACGGTGTAGTAGGCTAGCGAAGCACTCAGCTTTAGCCCGTTATCATTAATGAAGCCCATAAAGGTGGCTGCAATTACTTTCCAAAGCTGCCTTATAAATTCTTTACTAAAAACTTTCATATCAAACTAATAAGCAATTTCTCTAAAATTTGTTTACATGCAAATTTTAAAAGTAGTATTTGTAGGTTTTTAGATAAATATCAACCTGTAAAGACCCAAATTATGGATGTAAAAAGGGGGAGTTTTCTTCGGCAAATGAGGTGGTTTTGGCATAGAATATTTTCATCAAAAATTTGGGAATATCAATTAAAAACTCCTAATTTTAGACTTTAAGAAAAACAACTTCGGGAATGCCTTTTTGAAAGGACTGGACTTTTCCGGAGAAGATTATTATTAAACTTTTAATTGTTAAATTTTTTTTGGGGAAAGCCGTCCCGCGTGAGCGGGACGGCTTTATTCATTTATTTAGTGCGCATCAACATGCAGTTTAGCGCCTTCGCCTTTTTTCTTAAACGGCTGGAGGTATAACAGTGGTATCGAGAACAGCATCAGCAACCCAGATACTAAATAAGCATCGTTATAGGTCAAAAGCAACGATTGCCGTACCACTTTCCCTTCAATCGCCTGGTACGCCATCTGTGTGGCGTCAATAGCCGATTTTCCCGCTGCTATAAAGCGGGCTTCAAGTCCATGCATCTGCTGAACGAGTGGGTTGTTGTACGGATTAATGTTTGTAAGCAGGTCATTCCTATGCTTAGCTTGCCGGATATGAATAAGCGTTGTAAGCGCTGCAATACCAAATGAACCGCCTAACTGGCGCATCATGTTATTCAAGCCTGTTCCCTGGCCCATTTCGGCCCCTTTCAATTCGGAAATAGCCAATGTGGTTAATGGCACAAATAATAGCGCCATCCCCACGCCTCTTATCAATAAGGGGATTAACACATCGGCTTGTCCAGTCTGCAGTGTAGAATTGCTAAGCATGAAAGTAAAAACAAAGAACAGGAACATACCTATCGTAGCCATAAATTGCGCAGGGATACCCCGGTTGAGCATTTTACCTATGAATGGCATCATCACTATGGTACACAAACCACCCGGGAACAATAACTCGCCTGTTTGCTGCGCGGTGAAACCAAGTAAATTCTGACAAAATACCGGGAACACAAACACTGATCCGTATAAGCCAAATCCCAAAATAAATGATGTAAACATCCCAACCGCAAAACTTCGATGTCGCATGATGGAGAAATTCACGATGGGATGGTCGGTACTCAGCTCGCGCCAGATGAATAGGAAAGTGCCTAAGACCGCAGCGATCGTAAGTACCAGGATGTAGCTTTTTGAGAACCAGTCTTCCGATTCGCCCTTCTCCAAAATCACTTGCAAACTACCCACAGCTACCGCCAGCAAACCGATGCCCCACCAGTCGATGGGCTTCCCCTTCCCATCCTTTGGCGTCTCTCGTACAAATGTCAATGCAAAAAATGCAGCTATAGCGCCTACCGGGATATTGACATAAAATATCCACTTCCAGGATGCGTGATCGGTAATAAAACCACCGATAGTTGGCCCAACAGTCGGGCCCACAACCGCTCCCAAACCAAATAACGCGGTTGCTGTGCCAATTTGGTCACGCGGCCATGTTTCCAGCAAAATAGCCTGGCCGGTAGAGATCAAGCCGCCGCCCGCGAGGCCCTGTATGATGCGGAATACAACCAATTCACTTAGCGAGGTTGAATTACCGCACAAGAAAGAAGCAATAGTAAATAGTACGATGGAGGCTAAAAAGTAATTCTTCCGGCCGAAATAGCTTCCCAGCCATCCCGACATGGGTAAAATAATTACGTTAGCCACTGCATACCCGGTAACCACCCAGGCAACATCCTCGAGGGTTGCGCCCAGGTTACCCTGTATATCAGGTAATGATACATTCACTATCGTCGTATCTATCAGCTCCAATAATGCGGCTGATATTACTGTAATAGTAATGATCCATTTTCTAAACCCAGTTTCAGCCATTTATATTAGTTTTTATAGATAACCGATACATTCACACTCATCCCGGGGCGAAGCATCGCCAATGTATCTTTTGAAGTATTGAATTTTATTTTCACCGGCACGCGCTGCACTACTTTCACAAAGTTGCCCGTGGCGTTATCCGGTGGTAACAGCGAGAATTTTGCACCTGTTGCTGGTGCAAAATTGTACACCTCGCCATGCAGTTTCATATCAGGGTAGGCATCTACTTCGATATTTACTTTCTGCCCATTTTTTAAGTTAGTAAGCTGGGTTTCTTTGAAGTTGGCGGTGATAAAAACGCTGTTGTCATTCACTACTGAAAACAAAGTTTGCCCAGGCTGAACCAACTGCCCAATTTGAATGTTCTTTTTAGAAGCAATGCCACTTGCCGGTGCTGTAATAGTAGTGTATGACAGTTGCAGTTTGGCATAATCAACGTCAGACTGGCGCTGGGTAACACCCACATTAGTTACAGTCAATTGGTTTTTGGTAGTGCCTACTTGTTCGAGAGCAGCTTTATACTGGCCCTGCGCAGCATTATAGGTAGCCTGTGCAACATCACGGTTGGCCTTTACTTGGTCAAACTGTTGTTGCGTAACGGAGCCATCTTTTACCAGGTTAGCGTAACGTGCGTAATCCTTATTTGCCTGTTCGAGTTTAGCCTGGGCTGATTCGACCTGTGCGTGCGAACTTGACGCATTTGCGGCAGTACTGCTTATCTGCGATTCGCCAACGCCAACACCGGCATTTGCTGTTGATTTTGCTGCTAACGCCTGCTCCACCTTTACTTTGTAATCGCGGTCATCCAATTTCACCAGCACCTTGCCTTTTTCAACATGGCTGTTTTCTTCAAAAAAGATGCTGTCGACATAGCCACCTACGCGGGCGACTACCGGGCTGATATCAGCATCTATTTGTGCATCATCCGTATCAATATGTTTCGAAAAGTATATGTATTCTTTTATCCCGAATATGATACCGCCTATAAGTATAACTCCAAGTATTATAGGTAATACCCTGTTGGGTTTTTTTGTGGTTTCTTGTTCTTGTGCCATTGTATTGGGTTGTTTTATTGTTTGTTAAGCTTTCCGGTTGATTTCAATAAATTATAATAAGCAAGCCCTGCGTCGGCTTTAGCCAGCTCCAGGCTTATTTGTGCCTGGTAAAGCAGGGTTTCTGCATCAACCCTGTCAGTAGCTGATGCGATATTGCTTTTGTATTTCGATTCCAAAATTTTGTCGTTTTCGCCAGCCTGGTCTATAGATGTTTGCAGCAGTTTGATTTTATCCAGCGCTACCATATAACTCTCGTAGCTCCTGTTAACTTCTTTGCGGATATTATCAGATGTCACGCCCTGGTTAATGGTTACTTCTTCAGTCTGTATTTTAGCTTCCGTTACTTTGTTTTTATTGGTCCATAGCGACGAGAAGTTCCAGGCGAAGGTTACACCCAAAGTAATTGGCGTGATATAGCTTCCTGATTTTGGAAGAGGATCCGCTTTGACGTCTACATAATAGCCGCCTAATGAAGCTGCAAGGGTAGGCAGTTGATTAGCCCTCACACTTTTTACATTCGTTTCGGCAACCTGCGATTGCAGCAGTAATTGTTTTACTTCCTGGCGGTTTGCCATAGCCGTATCGATATAAGCACTCAGCGGGCCAACCTGGTGATCGACTTCTGTTATTTGGCCGATATTGATAATGGTGCTTTCAGGCAGCCCAAGCATAACGTTGAGATCGTAATTGATCACCTTGCGGTTACTTTCCAGGTCTAACTCGTTCAATTGGATATTGGCCCGTTGCAACTGGAAACGAAGCACATCATTTTTGGTGACTATACCCTGCTCAAAAAAACGCTGCGACTGGTGAATCTGCGCATCAATAGAAGTTAGGTTTTGCTGAACTACCTTAATGCTTTGCAGTACTTTGTACAGGTTGTAATAGGAATTGATCACATCATAAGCGATCTCGTCCTTATCCCTGTCAGCATCCAATTTGGCTACTTTGGTCAGCAATTCTGTTGATTGCTGTGCATACTTAAACTTTCCACCGGCTAATATCGGCTCGCTTAACGATACGATACCAAGGTAAGCGTTTGCACTACTCGGCAGATTGAAAGTTGTTTTCGGTCCCAGCGACAGCATATTTGCCGGAATTTCTGCCCGGTTGTAACCGAAACTGGCCTTACCGCTTGGCAGTACTGCATCCTTGGCCTGGTTGTATTGTGATACGGCCCTGTCAATTTTGGATTGAGAGAGTTTTAGAACCTTACTGTTCTGGATACCAAGCTTAATGGCTTCGTCCAAAGTTAGGGTCTTGTCCTGCGCCGATGCAGTCATCAGCATTCCTTGTGCCGTAAAGACTATAACGAAAAGGTACAGGGCTCTAACCATTTTTTTTAATGGTTGCGTGTGTAGGGATTTATTTATTTGTGTTATCATGTTCATTCAATAGGTACGATTTTAGTAATGCTTTTAAATAAGTCTCGATGCGCGGCTTAAGTCTTTCTTCGAGCAACTTTTCGTTTTGTATATCAAATCCAAGCACTTTTGAGGTAAGCTGCGGAGAATTGACTATGAAATTTTTTGTTCCGTAAATGGTGGCAATCACCATTTCAACATCAATGTCTTTTTTGAACTCTCCATTATTTACGCCTTCCAGCAATAATTTTTTCACCTCTGATGTGTTTTTCATCAGTATCTCAGTGATTTGATCGGAAAGCTCACCGCGACGCTGCATAGTCAATTCCTGGTAAAGCATCTTTTGGAAACAGTTATTGTTGACCACCCGCTGGGTATACATTTCGATGTACTTTTCGATTTTGCTCCATGCGGTCATGGTTCCGTCGTTACCCAGGTTCTTCATCAGGTCCTGGAAGGAGACGATCTTTCGCTGGAAAACCGCTAAAAACAAGCCTTCTTTTGAGCCGAAGTAATAGTTCAGCATTGCCATATTTACGCCCGCTTCACCCGATATCGTACGGGTGGAGGCGCCATCAAATCCAAGCTCTGAAAAAACCCTTTCAGCTACATCAAGGATATGATCCTTTTTATCAATTTTATCTTTGTCCATTGCTTTTTCTTCCACAAAATTAATCAATCGATTGATTATGCCAAAATCTTTTTTGTTATTTTAATGTAATCATTTGATTACCCTAATATTTATTTTCAATCAAAAGGTTGGTTTTCAGTATAATTACCGATGTAACAGTTTTGTTTTACATTTGAAGTATTAAAAAGAGCTGCCTATCTTTCACCCTATTTTATTGAATATGAAGCGTATCCTGCTGCTTGCTGTAACGGCATTTATAACTATTAATACGTTTGCTCAAACCAATCCACCGACGGATATGGTTGCCATCGAGCAAAATCTAAAGAAATTGGATGTTTTAGGAAGTGTGCTCTACGTGGCTGCTCACCCCGACGACGAGAACACCCGGTTGCTGGCTTACCTGGCGCAGGAAAAGCATTATCGTACGGGCTATCTTTCGATGACGCGCGGTGACGGAGGGCAAAACCTGATAGGCAATGAGCAAGGCGAACTGCTCGGATTGATTCGTACGCAGGAACTTTTGGCAGCACGTAAAATAGACGGTGCAGAGCAATTTTTTACCCGTGCGAATGATTTCGGTTTTTCAAAGGGCCCACAGGAAACGCTGGATTTCTGGAACAAGGAAAAGGTATTGGGTGATGTAGTATGGGTGATAAGAAAATTCAGGCCTGATGTAATTATTTGCCGTTTCCCTACAACCGGCGAAGGGGGCCACGGTAACCATACGGCGTCGGCTATATTGGCGCAGGAGGCATTTACTGCTGCTGCGGATCCAACCAAATATCCTGAACAGTTGCAATACGTACAGGTTTGGCAGGCTAAAAGGTTAATGTGGAACACTTTCAATTTTGGCACGACCAATACTATCGCGCCCGACCAGTTTAAAATAAATGTAGGCGTATATAACCCGATACTCGGTAAAGGCTACGGCGAAATGGCAGCCGAAAGCCGCTCGAACCATAAAACACAGGGTTTTGGCTCGGCCAGGCAAAGAGGCGATGCATACGAGTATTTTAAAACGATATTGGGCGATGCACCAAAAGATGACCTGATGGATGGTGTAAATACTGCCTGGGATCGTGTGAAGGGTGGTGGTGAGATAGGCAAAGAGATAGCTGCAATCCAAAAGAGTTTTGACGCGAATCACCCGGATAAATCAGTTCCGGCATTACTAAAAGTCTACGGGCAAGTTGAAGAGATAAGTGATTCATATTGGCGTGTACAGAAGAAAAAAGAGCTTGCCGAATTAACCACCGCCTGTGCCGGGCTGTGGGCTGAATCATATACAGCAGAATCCACCTATGCGCTCGATCAGCCAATGGAGGTCCGTTCGCAGGTGATCAGCCGTTTCGGTCTAAAAATTTCGCTTGATGAACTGCAACTGATGCAGCCGGCCAATAATGCACGGGGGAATGTGTTCGATACGATGGCATTTTACGGAAACACATTGGCCGAGCGAAAAATACTTCAGGCAAATGAGCTGCAAACTTACAACGGCGATTATTCCTCTACCGGACAGATCAGTCAACCATATTGGCTGGAATCGCCACACACGATAGGTTCTTATGAAATTAATAATGAACGGAAGGTTGGTAATCCCGAAAATCCGTATGCGCCAACAATGCGATTTATATTTTCGATAGACGGTCACTCGTTGTCGCTTGACAGGAAGTTAGTTTATAAATATGTCAATCCAGCTGTTGGAGAGATTTACCAACCAGTTGACATTGCCCCGCCGGTAACTGCCAACATCCGCAATGCCGTCTATATCTTCAACTCCCAGCAACCGCAAATTGTACAAGTAAAATTGAAAGCATTTAAAAATGCCGCATCAGGAAGTATCAGCCTAAATGTGCCCACAGGCTGGAAGGTTACCCCCGAAAATGCTGCTTTCACAAACAAAGCTAAAAATGATGAATGGGAACAGGACTTTTCGGTAACACCAACGGGCAGCCAGTCGCAAACAGGCGTATTGGAAGCGCAGGTAAGTGTAAACGGCGATAGAGAGGTTTATAATAAAGGCATATTATCTATTCATTACAATCATATTCCGAATATCACCATTTTCCCGCCGGCACAGGCCAAACTACTACAGCTGGACCTAAAACTGACCGGCAAAAAGATAGGTTATATCAATGGCGCCGGCGACCTGGTACCTGATGCCTTGAAGCAAGTTGGCTATGAGGTACACGAACTGAATGAGAACGAGATACTAAACGGCGACCTGTCGGGCTATGATGCTATCGTTGTTGGCGTGCGTGCTTATAATGTTGATACGCGCCTGGTTGTGGAGCAGCCCAAATTAATGGAATATGTAAAAAACGGAGGGAACCTGCTTATACAATACAATAACAGTAACGGCCTCGTGACAAAAAAGATCGGCCCGTATCCGTTTAATGTAGTAAACGAACGCGTGACGGATGAAAATGCCAAAATAACCATACTTGACCCCAATAACCCTGTGTTGAACTATCCGAATAAAATCGGACAGTCAGACTTTGATGGCTGGATACAGGAGCGTGGCTTATACTTTACCAAAGACGCCGATTCGCAATACCAAAAGGTTTTGCAGATGGCCGATCCCGGTGAAGGGCCAAAAGATGGGGCATTGATCACTACGCAATATGGTAAGGGGCGGTTTATTTATACGTCGCTGGCATTCTTCAGGCAATTGCCCGCCGGCGTTCCCGGAGCGTACCGGCTGTTTATTAATTTGCTGAGTAAGCCGAAGGTTAATCCATAGATGTCTGAACACGATTTTCAGGATTTTAATGATTGCCATAATCGTGTTAATCTAAGCAATCATTAAATCGTGTTCAAAAACAAACATTTGCTGTCACTAATTCAAACGATTTAGCGTCTTTTTAATTAGATCATGCCCTTGGCGTGTCGGGAGAGTATTTGATCGTTAAGAAACTCAAAATATACAGCCATGTTTAAAAATTATCTCAAAGTGGCCTTTCGCGGGCTCGTTAAGAACAAGTTTTCTTCAGCCATTAATATTTTCGGGCTATCAATAGGGTTAAGCAGTTGCCTGCTTATAGTCTTGTATGTCAGTCACGAAATAAGTTATGACAAGTTTCAGCAAAAGGGAGACCGGATTGCACGCGTGATAATGGAGTATAGATTTGATGGCTCTGCTGAATCAAAGGGAGGGAATTTTACGAGCACCAAAGTTGCACCAACCTTTAAAAGGGTTTTCCCCGAAGTTGAAAATGCCGTTCGCATGATTTCATACGGCCGGCCGGTATTATATAGGAATAAGTTCTTCAACGAGGAAAGGGTAGTATTTACCGATCCTTCGTTCTTTGATATGTTCAGCTTTAAGCTGCTGGAGGGCGATGCCAAAACCGCACTGTCGGCACCAAACCAGATCGTATTTACACAGTCATCAGCAAAAAAATATTTCGGCGATGATGACGCGATGGGAAAATTAGTTAAAGTGGGTAACGACACCAGCGTATACAAAGTGACTGGTGTGATACAGGATAGTCCATCCAATTCGCAAATAAAGTTTGATTTCCTGGTCCCTTTCTCCGCCCTGCATGCCGACCAGGAAGACACTTACTGGGATGCCAATTATACAACCTATTTATTACTCAAAAACGAGGCTTCCATAAAAACTTTACAGGCCAAATTACCTCCTTTTATGCAAAAGGAAATGAAAGGATCAGGCGCATCCATCAGTTTTTACCTGGAACCGTTTAAATGGATACACCTGCACTCGGAGTATGACGGATTTGAACCTAATAACAGTATTACCTACATCTACATTATTGCAATTGTAGGCTTGCTAATATTGGTTATAGCCTGCTTTACCTATATCAACCTGAGCACTGCTAGGTCAATTGAAAGGGCAAAAGAAGTAAGCGTACGTAAGGTTGTCGGAGCGGGCAAAGGACAGCTTTTCTGGCAGTTTATTGGCGAGTCAGCTTTGTTATGTTTATTCGCCGTGGTTTTGAGTTATGTATTTGCAACCCTTGCATTACCCTATTTTAACGGATTAACTCAAAGAGATCTGGCTATGAGTACGCTATTCTCGGCTCAATTTTTTGCCGGAATATTGTTTATCGCTGTTTCTGTGACATTCCTGGCAGGTAGTTACCCGGCGCTGATCATTTCCAAATTCGATCCGATAAAAGGATTGAAGGGTAGTTTTAAAAATACCGGATCGGGACGCATCATGCGCAACTCGCTCATTGTTTTCCAGTTTGCTATTTCGGTATTCCTTATGGTATCCACATTTATTATGCAAAACCAACTATTTTATATTCAGCATAAAAAATTGGGCTACGACCGTGAACATGTTTTGGTGTTGCCGATGGATAAAGGTGTTTTGAATAAACTGGCTCTCATCAAACAGGAATTGAAAACAGACCGCTCCATATTAAGTGTGGCGCCTTGCAACAATACGCCGGTAAATATCGCGAGCGGTTACAATATGCGCTCATCCGTAATGCCCGAAAATGCACAGATGGCAGTAAATGCTGACCCCATTGATGAAGATTATATAAAAACGACAGGTCTGCAGATCATAGCCGGAAATGATATTACTGAACAGGATATTAAAGATGTAACGCATAAAAAGGATGCAGATAACGTCTACCATTTTATCCTGAATGAAGCTGCGGCCAAAGTTCTGGGATGGACTCCGCAGGAAGCCATTGGAAAAAAAATGTTCCTGGATGCGTCTCGGCCGGGTTATGTTAAGGGGGTAATAAAAGACTTCCATTTCCAGTCGATGCATTATGCTATAAAGCCGCTGATATTGTTTCCAGAGGTACGCGGAAGAAATTTAATGGTAAAAATAGGCGGCAATGACTTGAAACGAACCCTCGCATTTATACAAGCCAAATGGGGAGAACTTGTACCGTCGATACCTTTTACCTATCGTTTTTTGGATGATGATTATAACAGGATGTATAGTGCAGAACTACGTTTGGGTAAGGTGATGGACATATTTTCCGCCATCGCGATCACGCTGGCATGTCTCGGCTTGTTTGGCTTATCTTCCTATTCGATACAGCAAAGGCTTAAGGAAGTTTCCATACGCAAAGTATTGGGTGCCTCGGTTTCAAACCTCACATTTGTATTATCCCGTAACTTTTTGAAACTGTCGCTTATTGCAATAGTCATAGCGTTCCCGGTAACATGGTACGCCATGACCAAGTGGCTGCAAGGGTTTACTTATCGCATTTCAATTGAGTGGTGGATGTTCGCGATAGCTGGGTTTGCTATATTGCTGATCGTATTTATAACAGTAAGCTTCCAATCCATTAAAGCGGCGTTTGCCAACCCGGTGAAGAGCTTGAGAGCGGAGTGAGGTTTGTGAAATTATTCTGCTGATCGCAAGGTGTTTAGCATTGTAACAAAATTTTCAGGTGGATAAAATTGAAGTTTGCCGTCCTCAATTTTATATGGCAAGTCTTCGAATTGACCGTCTCTATACCAAAAAAGACTTTCGCTTAGCGAGCCAGGCCCTTCTTTATACATTCCGTTAACGGTTGGAATCAGTGCGTTTATTGCTTTTATAACCTCTATGTTTTCGATTGGATAAATAATAACGGCATGCCGGTGAGGCATACCGATAAGTGAGCCCTTTGAACCAACCAGGTTCTGTCTGTCGTCTAGTTCAAATACAATATTTGGAGTAAAAAAGTGATCACCTTGTACAAACCAAATATCGAATTCGCCGAAGTTCTGTAATGAAATATCAAACGGATATTTATTTCTTACGTTTTTTATTCCTGTTTCAAACAGGTCTTTCAAACTTTTATTCCATGTATCAGGCTGATCGGTAGTTATCCATGATATACTATCTGGTAAATCGAAAATTAGCGTTTTGAATATATCAGCCGCAAAATTTTCGCTGAATATCTTTCCTTTTTTAATCTGTAAAAATAAATCGGTAGAGTAAAGTCGGGTTCCGATATATTGCTTGACCTTCCCGTAATCATGTACAATTTTTTCAAATTCTATATTAAACTGGTTAGTCCTGACCAGGGTATCAAAATGTTCATTTACAATTTGACTATAATCTGCGATTTCACTTTGGTTGCAAACTTGCGCTACATTTATTAATCCTAAAGTGCCAAAGTCAAAATCATTTGGCCCTACAATAACAACCCCATCACCAAAACTGAAAGTAATATTCTTATTATATAAATAACTATCAACCGCCTTAATAAACTCATTGTATTGACTATCGTTGAAGAATGAAGCCCACTCAGGAATTTCAGGCTTGTCTCTTTTTCTTTTAAATAGTGAAAACATACTTATAGGCTTTAATTATTACAGGATTAAATATATTATTACTTTTTGAATTTAGATATCCCCTATTGCTACACATCGTAGAAACAATTACTTTTGCAACATTGTAATTAAGCATATCATGGCACATCATCACAAAGAAAAGGAAATAAACATTAGCGGATTATATTACCTGGTAGGCTTGTTTTCAGGTTTAGCTACCGGCTTATTCATTGATAACGGCATTGGATTGACGATAGGTCTTGGCGTAACAGGTTTGCTATTTTCGGCCTTGTTTCAGCAGGTGTTTGTAAGAGGCCGTGAGCAACGTTGATCCTGACCTGCCCTCGTTCATAAAAAACTGGAACCAGTTTTACGGTATTGTTATCGTATGGCTGGTTTTTTTAATTCTGGCCTTTTGGCTCATCACCTTGTCATTTAAATAAGGTTTATTAATAATCTTATCCAAATTCCCTAAAAACATCGGATATTCACGGTCAGCTTTCACCTTTTAGCCTAAAAAATGAGCTTAGCCGACTGGATCGTATTAGGGGTTACCATACTGGGCATTATAGCCTATGGGGTATGGAAAAGCGGCAAAAACCAAAACATTGACCAGTACCTTGTCGGTGGTCGTTCCATGCCCTGGTACACGGTTGGTTTATCGGTAATGGCTACACAAGCCAGCGCTATTACTTTTTTATCGGCACCGGGCCAGGCCTATTCGGACGGGATGCGTTTTGTGCAGTTTTACTTCGGACTGCCACTGGCCATGATCGTGCTTTGCATCACCTTTGTGCCCATTTTTCACCGCCTGAAAGTTTATACCGCTTACGAATTTTTGGAGCAGCGTTTCGACCTTAAAACCCGCGCGCTTACGGCTTTTCTTTTCCTGGTACAGCGGGGCTTGTCAACCGGCATCACCATTTATGCGCCTTCCATTATATTATCAACCATCCTCAACATCAATACGGTTTATACTACGCTCTTTATCGGCGGACTGGTGATTTTTTACACGGTTTATGGTGGTACGAAGGCTGTATCCTATACACAGCTACTGCAAATGAGCATCATATTCGCAGGGATGTTTTTGGCAGGTGTGTTGGTAGTAAACTTATTGCCGTCCGGGGTTGGTTTCAATAAAGCGTTGCACCTTGCCGGGAAATTAGGCCGGATGAATGTGATCGACTGGAAATTCGACCTTAACAATAAATACACGGTATGGAGCGGTTTATTGGGCGGGTTTTTCCTGCAACTATCCTATTTTGGTACCGACCAGAGCCAGGTGGGCCGGTATTTGACCGGGAGTTCCGTTGGCCAAAGCCGATTGGGTTTGATCATGAACGGCTTGATCAAAATACCCATGCAGTTTATGATCCTGTTGATAGGCGTGTTGGTGTTTGCTTTTTACCAGTTCAATCAACCGCCGATGTTCTTTAACCGGTACGAGGTTAAGCAGGTTAAGGACGGCAAATATTCGGCACAGTACAATCAACTCGAGTCGCAATATGCCGCCGCTTTTCAGCAAAAAAAGCTTAGCGCCGATGAACTTGCCCGGGCAATGGACGGTAAAAACACTGGTGAAATTGCTATAGCCGGAGCCAAGTTTAAACAGGCAGAAGCACAGCAATTGGGAATCCGGCAAAAGGCAACCGACCTGATGAAAAAGAGCGATGTCAAAGCCGATACAGATGACACCAACTATGTTTTCCTAAATTTTGTGACGCATTTTTTGCCGCGCGGATTGATAGGTTTGCTTATCGCTATCGTGTTTCTTGCCTCTATGGGCTCCACGGCCAGCGCATTGAATTCATTAGCCTCAACTACGGTGATTGATATTTACAAGCGCAGTATCAATGCGAATGCCTCAGACAAGACCTATGTGAATGCATCAAGATGGGCGACAGTTTTTTGGGGATTGGTTTGTATTGGCATGGCGCTTTATGCCAGCAAAATGGGCAACCTGCTTGAAGCCGTGAACCAGTTGGGCTCTTATATTTATGGAACCATACTCGGCGTTTTTGTAGTAGCCTTTTATCTCAAAAAAATACGTGGGACTTCGGTATTTGTCGCAGCGGTTTTGACCGAGATCACTATCTGCATTATGGGTTACTATAAGGTTATAGCCTATTTATGGCTAAATGGCATAGGCTGCATTTTGGTTATAATAATTGCTTGCATCCTGAACCTCGCGATACCAGATAATAAAACTTACGAAGCCTCTGAAACTTCGTAAGCCTATACCGTTGGAATCAACTACTTTTTAGCCTGGTCAGCAACAGCCTGGTTCAAACGCTGGTATTCAGCGTCATTGTCTGCTTTAGCAAGTTCTACGCCTTCCTGCGCTGTTTTCAATGCACCTGCTTTATCACCCATTTTCAGTTGTATGCGTGCTTTCCATACTTTATAAAACGATGATTTTGGGCTATTTTTTTCGCCTGCGCTTATCCACTCCAATGCCTTGGTCAGGTCTTTATTGTTTTCATAATAATATAAGGCGGCGCTGAAGTAAGGTTTTTTGTCATGATTCATGATGTCGTCAATACTGGCCATGATCTTCGAATCAACTTCGGTGCTGATATGGAATGAGAATGAAATATTTTCCCAGCGTAATTCCAGTTCGCATTTGGTCTGGTCGACATCGTTGAATTGCATTGTAAGTGTTTCAAGCGGATCAGCGTGATTGACAGTTTTTACCTTGAAGCGTAAAATATCATCAGCCTGCTTATAGGTATAAGCACCCCACTGATTTGCGGTTTTGTTCAGGATTACAGTCCATTCATCTTTATCCGGAATGGAGAACAAGCCATATTCACCGGCTGGCACCTTGTTGCCTTCAATGGTTACATCATCGGTAAATGTGATTGTAGTGGCCGCATTTGCACCGGTGCGCCATACCACGCCGTAAGGCTCCATATTTCCGAATATCTTACGGCCCTTCACGTTCGGACGTGAATAAACTAAAGTGATCTTGCCGAGACCAAGCTCTTGTACAATAGTTTGAGTTGAACTTAATTGCGGAGTTTTAAGTTCTTGTGCATACGTGTTTTGAGTTGCACCGGCAATCAGCAGGGCAACCAGGCAGAAGAGTGTCTTTTTCATTAATGATAATTGGTTTTACACTACTAAAGTATCATAATATGATTATCAAATGAAATGATGTTGGTAATAGGAGTGTAAAACAAAAAACCCGGCTGTTAAACCGGGTCTTCTGTTTCTATAAACTATTGATCTTATTATTCTCCTCCTTGCTGGAACACGTTATTAAAGGCGGTCCCATCCGGATAATAACCTGTTATGATGAGGTTGCCATTTTTCATATTCGCGATCGCGCGGCTTACATCATCCGTATTGTTTACAGGTTGTTTGTTGATATTGGTAATGATGGAGCCAACCGGAATCTGTGTGTCATCAAATAACAATCCGGCCCGAACCTGTGTTACCACTACTCCTGAATTGATATGGAACTTAGCTTTTTGAGCCGGGGTGATCGCTTTAAAGCTTGCACCGAGTTTGTTGTACATTTCTTCAGCTGACTTAGTCATAGCAGTTGTAGAAGCGAGGTTACCGGCATCGGCCTTCAGAGTAACTGAAACATTCTTTTCTTCACCGCCTCTCAATACGGTAACGTCGATCTTATCTCCCGGCTGCAAGCGTGCCACAGGCTCCTGCAGGTCTGATGATTCGTAAACCGTTTTACCATTTACTTTTGAAATGATATCACCATGCTGCAAGCCGGCCTGTGCAGCGCCGCTGCCAGGCGCAACGTTGTCAATATAAAGACCTACCGACTTATCAATATGCAATGCATCGGCCTTGTCCTGGTCAAGCTCCTGGAAGCTTACACCCAAATAACCGCGTTTAACCGAACCGTATTTTTCAATATCGTTCAATACTTTTTTAGCCAGGTTAATAGGAATAGCAAAACCATAACCTTCGTAAGAACCGGTTTGTGATGCGATGGCTGAGTTAATACCAATGAGTTCACCGCGTGTATTCACCAAAGCGCCGCCGCTGTTGCCGGGGTTAATGGCGGCATCGGTTTGTATGAAAGATTCAATACCAGTATTCAGCTTTGGCTGACCGCCCTGGCGCTGCATACGCATGTGGCCAAAAGGAGTTGACTGTTCCTGGTCTTCGCTGCCTATAATACCGATACCACGGCCTTTAGCGCTCACGATACCTGCAGTAACCGTAGATGTTAATTTGAATGGGTTACCCACGGCTAACACCCATTCGCCTACTTTAACAGCATCTGAGTTGCCAAATTTAACGATAGGCAGGTTTTCGCCGCTGATCTTGATCAGGGCAAGGTCGGTATTAGGATCTGTACCGATAACCTTTGCGGTAAAATGACGGTGGTCATTGGTAACTACTTCAACTTTCGCAGCTTTTTCAACCACGTGGTTA
>JAYUEE010000081.1:0-28688 GCA_043739405.1 Mucilaginibacter sp.
TCCTTACCTTTGCCTGCCATTATGACCTCATAGATTGCTATGGCGCAATTGTTGAGTTCGTGGTATTTATATCGAATTAAATATGTTAGAATTTATCAGCAAGCTTTTCGGCAATAAGTCGGAACGCGATGTAAAAAGTATACTGCCGATAGTTGAGAAGGTAAAAGAAGCCTACGCAAAACTTGATGGCATAAGTCATGATGAGCTGCGCGCGAAAACCGTCGGCTTTAAGGAAACCATCAAGCAGGGGCTTACCGAAATAGATGCTGAATTGCAGGAAATTAAGGATAGGATAGAAGCTAATCCTGAAATGGATGTAAGCGAAAAGGTAGAGCTATATACCCTTGTTGATAAACTTGAAAAAGACCGTAATAAAGAGCTCGAAGTTATCCTGATGGATATTTTACCGGAGGCTTTTGCCGTGGTAAAAGAAACTGCGCGCCGTCTTAAAGAAAATAAAACCGTTGAAGTTACGGCCACCCAATTTGACCGCGATCTGGCTGCCCGTAAGACAAATGTGATCATTAAAGGCGACAAAGCCATACACCATAATACATGGCTGGCAGCGGGCAATGAAGTGACCTGGGACATGGTACACTATGACGTGCAGCTGATAGGTGGCGTTGTATTGCACCAGGGTAAAATCGCCGAAATGGCGACAGGTGAAGGTAAAACGCTGGTTGCTACTTTGCCTGCTTACTTGAATGCGCTGGCCGGGCAAGGGGTTCACATTGTAACTGTGAACGATTACCTGGCACGACGTGACTCGGAATGGATGGGCCCACTTTATGAGTTTCATGGTCTTTCAGTTGATTGTATCGACAAGCATGAGCCGAACTCGCAGGAACGCCGCAATGCTTATTTGGCTGATATCACTTTTGGTACCAATAACGAATTTGGTTTTGATTACCTGCGTGACAATATGACACGTAGCCCTGAAGAGTTGGTACAGCGCAAGCTACACTATGCCATGGTGGATGAGGTCGACTCGGTGTTGATTGATGATGCACGTACCCCTTTAATTATTTCAGGACCAATTCCCCGCGGCGACGAACATGAGTTTTATGAATTGAAACCGCGTATCGAACGGCTTGTAAATGCCCAAAAAGCCTATGTGAATATCGCACTCAACGAAGCTAAAAAAGCGATTGCGGAAGGTAAGACAGGAACTGATGAGGGCGGTTTAGCATTGTTGCGCGCTCACAGGGCGTTACCCAAAAGCAAAGCATTGATCAAATACCTCAGCGAAGGCGCAAATAAGACGGTTCTTTTGAAAACAGAGAACTACTATATGCAGGATCAGGGCAAAGAAATGCCTAAGGTGGATTCGGAATTGTTTTTTGTGATCGACGAAAAAAATAACCAGGTTGAATTGACTGAAAAGGGCATCGAATTGATCACCGCCTCAGGTGAGGACCCCCATTTTTTCGTAATGCCGGATGTAGGTTCTGAAATTGCGGAGATTGAAAAATCGCACCAGACCAACGAAGAAAAGGTAGCCCAGAAAGATACGCTGATGCGCGATTTCTCAATCAAATCAGAACGTATCCACTCGGTTAACCAGTTATTGAAAGCTTATACCTTATTTGAAAAGGACACTGAGTATATTATAGATGAGGGCAAAGTGAAGATTGTCGACGAGCAGACCGGCCGTATATTGGATGGCCGTCGTTACTCGGATGGTTTGCACCAGGCTATTGAAGCCAAGGAAAATGTGAAGGTTGAAGATGCAACACAAACTTTTGCGACCATTACGCTGCAAAACTATTTCAGGATGTACCACAAGCTTTGTGGTATGACCGGTACTGCCGTTACTGAAGCAGGTGAGTTTTGGCAGATATACAAACTGGACGTGGTTGAAATACCGACCAATACAGCTATGATACGCGATGACAGGCAGGATTTTGTTTACCGTACCGTCCGCGAAAAGTTCAATGCCGTAGCCGACGAGATCGTGAAACTGACACAGGCCGGCAGGCCTGTGCTTGTGGGTACAACTTCGGTTGATATATCCGAATTATTGAGCCGTATGCTGAAAATGCGCGGCATCAAGCATAATGTACTGAATGCCAAGTTGCACCAGAAAGAAGCTGATATTGTGGCCGAAGCCGGACAGGCAGGCACCGTTACCATCGCCACCAACATGGCTGGTCGTGGTACGGACATCAAGCTTGGGCCAGGCGTGAAAGATTCCGGTGGTTTGGCCATCGTAGGTACAGAGCGCCATGAATCGCGTCGTGTTGACAGGCAGTTGCGCGGCCGTGCCGGTCGCCAGGGTGACCCCGGTTCAACACAGTTCTTTGTATCGCTGGAAGATAACCTGATGCGTTTATTCGGTTCTGAACGGATATCCAACCTGATGGTACGTATGGGTATCGAAGAGGGTGAAGTAATTCAGCACTCGATGATCACCAAATCGATCGAACGCGCACAGAAGAAAGTAGAAGAAAATAACTTCGGTATCCGTAAACGCTTACTGGAGTATGATGACGTAATGAACTCGCAACGAACGGTTGTATATTCAAAACGTAAGAACGCGCTGTTCGGCGAGCGCCTGGAAGTGGATATCAATAATACCATTTTTGATGTAGTTGCCGATGTAGTTACTGAATACAAGGAATCAAACAACTATGATGGCTTCCAGTTGGAAATTATCCGTGTGTTTTCTGTTGATACGGAGATATCGGAAGAGGAATTTGCCGCGACTACGCTGAATGGTTTGATAGATAAAGTATTCAACGAAGTTACTTTGTTTTATAAACGCAAAGCAGAGGGTGTCGCATTACAGGCTTTACCTGTTCTGAAAGATGTTTATGCAAACCGTGGCGAGTATATTGAAAATATTGTGGTGCCGTTTACCGATGGTATCCACGGTATACAGGTAGCTGTCCCGCTTAAAAAGGCGGTTGAAAATAAAGGCGCTGAGGTATTCAGGTCTTTTGAAAAGAACGTAGTATTATCACTGATTGATGATGCCTGGAAAGAGCACCTGCGCGAAATGGACGAGTTAAAGCAGTCGGTACAAAACGCAGTATACGAACAAAAGGATCCTTTGCTGGTTTATAAGTTCGAGGCTTTTGAATTGTTCCGTGGGATGTTGGCCAATGTGAACAAGGAAGTAATAAGCTTCTTGTTCAGGGGCGGCATACCGGTACAGCAAGCAGAGGAAGTGAGAGAAGCAAGGCCACAGCCTAAGCTTGACCTGAAAAAGTTCCGCACCTCAAAACCTGAATTGGTTGGTGAAAGCAATAGCGGTATGCCAATGGAAGATACCCGCGAACTGCAAAAGGCAATGCCGGTAAGAGTTGAACAAAAGGTGGGTCGTAACGATCCTTGTCCATGCGGCAGCGGCAAAAAATATAAGAATTGCCACGGCGCGGGCCAAGCGTAAGAAATATCGAATTATGAATATAACAGCATCCTATATTAAGGCATTGGTCAAAATAATGGGATGCTGTTTTTTTGTGCTTTTTATTTCCAAAACTGCCTCAGCGCAAACCAGGGGCAAAGTAGAAGTAATAAAGGACCCACGTATAGACACACTTGCAGCCAGGCGGGCTGAGTTAAATCGTACTTTAGGCACTGAAACTGTAAGTGGGTTCCGTGTTCAGATCTTCACAGGAACGAACCGAAAAGATGCTTACAGCGCCCAGGAAAAATTTCAGGAAGAATATCCTGATATTCGTACTTATGTAATTTATAGCGACCCCAATTTTAAGGTTCGTGTAGGGGATTTCAGAACAAAACCCGAAGCTGAGAAATTAGAGGGGGACTTAAAAAAATGGTTTAACGGGATGTTTATCATCCAGGACAAAATTAATCCGCCTAAACCGGACACAGCAGATGAATAAAGAACAGATACAGGAACTTTCACAGAGTATTTTTAATGAAGTTGTGGCCGATCGCCGTTACTTACACGCACACCCGGAGCTTTCCTTTCACGAAGTGGAAACGTCGGCTTATGTGGCAAAAAAGCTGGAAGAACTGGGGCTGGAATATCATAAAATGGCCGAAAATGGTTTAGTTGCATTGATAAAGGGTGAGAAGCCTTCGGACCGGGTGGTGGCCCTGCGTGCCGATATGGATGCGCTGCCGATCACTGAGGCGAACGATGTTTCTTACAAATCTCAAAATACAGGGGTAATGCACGCTTGCGGGCACGATGCGCATACCTCGTCTTTATTAGGCACTGCCAAAATACTCACCCGGTTAAAAAGCCAGTTTGCCGGTACGGTTAAGCTGATATTTCAGCCGGCAGAAGAAAAATTGCCCGGTGGCGCCAGCATCATGATAAAAGAAGGCGTATTGGAAAATCCGAAACCACAAGCGGTAATCGGTCAGCATGTAATGCCATTAATAGATGCCGGAAAAGTAGGTTTCAGATCAGGCAAATATATGGCCTCGACGGATGAGATCTACGTAACTATTCATGGCAAGGGGGGCCACGGCGCACAACCACAGCAAAATATCGACCCGGTAATTATTACCGCTCATATTTTAACTGCTTTGCAAACCATCATCAGCCGTTCCAATGACCCTAAAAGCCCCTCGGTACTTTCATTTGGAAAAGTGATCGCTAATGGTGCAACCAATGTGATACCAAACGAGGTTTATTTAGAAGGTACTTTCCGCACCATGGATGAAGCATGGCGTAACGATGCCCACAAAAAGATGAAAAAAATGGCCGAGGGCATTGCCGAAAGTATGGGTGGAAGCTGTGACTTTAATATTATGCGCGGTTACCCTTTTCTTGTTAACGAAGAAAAGTTGACCGCATCTGCCCGCTCTTATGCGGAAGACTATCTTGGCAAAGAAAATGTGCTCGACCTGGATATCTGGATGGCAGCCGAAGATTTTGCTTATTACTCGCAAGTTGCTGATTCCTGCTTTTACCGCTTAGGTACACGTAATGAAAGCCGGGGGATTACCGCATCCGTGCACACGCCAACCTTTGATGTGGAGGAAGATGCTTTTAAAGTGAGCACAGGGCTGATGGCTTATATTGCTTTGAAGCAGTTGGGGAATTAATTGTATTCTGCTAGGGTCTCAGGCTGAAATTCAATTTCCACTTGTAACTTCAACCCCATGTCGCATTGCCGCCACAAGTATATCTATGTTTATATCCTTTAGCGTTTTAAACTTAATACAATACCCGCTCACGCTCGCCTTGCCCAGTGTTTTCCCATACGTTTGCGCTAAGAATGTCTTATCCTCAATGCCAAGGATATAGATAGAGATTCCGGTTGTGTTTGCACTCATACCAATTTGATAAAACTCTCTTGTTGTTCCATTAGTATATTTTATGGTGTAAGATCCATATCCTATATTAGGGTTAGAAACAATCTTATTTTCACTGTTTTTACCGTCTAAAAACCATAATTTACAGCCTGGTAATATTTGAAGTATGATGTGGTGCAGCTCTTGCATGTCACTGCGTTTTGGCTCAGATTGGCTGGTGATATACTCTACGATTTGTTCTTGTATGTTCATAAGAAATGCTGGGCTGCTTAGTTGCCTTTTCAAATCTCGTTTTATTTTCAGTTATATACTAATTTGAACCTTAGACGCGATCTGAATCTTCTATGTGTTTTTCCGTTTAAAAATTCCGTTAGCGGGATTCGGCGGCTTCCTTTATCACCCTGTTCCTCTCCACCAAAAGCCTTGTCATATAACCGGTCAGATACAACCAATTGAATAGTCTGCCTAATACACCCCCAGGTGATTCAAAAACAAATACATCCTTCATCAGTGTTCCGCTGCCAGTCTTGGAAAAATAATGTTCATGCCGGAAATTTTTGAACGCGCCCTTTATCATCTCATCTGCAAAGAAATTTGGGTAATCAAATTCTGTAATTTTTGAGGTGAGCGTTTGCCAGATGCCTAAATGTTTTGCCCTCCAGGTGACGGTTTCGCCTAACTCTATTAATCCGCTGGTTTTTCCTGCGATCGCTTTTTCGCCTGTTTGTTTGGTCGACTCAATGTGCAGATCGATACTGCACGCCAAATCGAAACAGGTTTCTATTGGCGCATTAATATTAGTCAGCAACTCAATTACTGGCATAGTTAATTATTGTTAAATAGTTAACGAAATATTAGGTAATTCCGCGGCATCTGATAATTTAGCATTAGAATCAGATCATTTATGATATTCCTACTAACCTATCCCGGAGTTTTTGCCATTGCGACCTTACTTTACTATTGCTCAAACCGGTTCAACAGTTGGATAGTTCTCCAGTCTTCATCCGCGAGGGTCTACCAACGTTTTTTGTATATAAATAAGGGCTTTTTGATCAGTTTCGGCATTGCTTCCGCTATTATGATATGCCAGGAGATATACTTGTACCACATTTCGTCAGCAAGCATTGGCGATATTATCATCTCAGTCATCATCGCCTGTTCAATAGCAGGCTTGATTGTTCTTTTCGGCAGGTACTTGCGTTCAAGGTCGGTTAATTTTCCGCAGAAGCACAAGTTTGACGGATTTCGGTTCCTGTTGTTGCTATTTTGGAGCACTACCGAATGCGCTCTTGTGTTAATTTGCCTGCTTATCTCAATCTTGGCGCTTATTTTTGGATTTGGCCATTTTGACGGTATCGATTAATAAAAAAAGCCCTCTTTTCAGAAGGCAATATTATCGGTGTAATCAAACCAAATCGGTGAAATCTAGAACTCCGCATTCTTCGGGAACCTTGGGAAAGGTATCACGTCGCGGATGTTATTCATCCCGGTAACAAACTGTACCATACGCTCAAATCCCAAACCAAAACCGGCATGTGGACAGGCGCCAAAGCGGCGGGTATCCAGGTACCACCACAATTCTTCTTTGGGGATGCCCATCTCGTCCATGCGTTGTTCCAGTTTATCCAAACGCTCCTCGCGCTGCGAGCCACCAACCATTTCACCGATACCGGGAAACAGGATGTCCATTGCCCTTACAGTCTCGCGACCTTGCGCATCCGGCTCGTTTTGACGCATGTAAAATGCTTTGATGGCTTTAGGATAGTCGGTCAGGATTACCGGTTTTTTGAAATGCTTCTCAACCAAATAGCGCTCATGTTCTGATTGCAGATCGGTGCCCCATCCTTCAATAGGGTATTGAAATTTCTTCTTTTTATTCGGGGTTGATTCTTTTAATATCTCAATAGCTTCCGTATAAGTCAGTCTTTCAAAACTATTATCCAAACAAAATTTCAGCTTATCAACCAACGACATATCCGAGCGTTCATGCTGCGGTTTTTGTTTTTCCTCTTCATCCAAGCGTTGAGTCAAAAACTCGATGTCTTCCGCATTATGTTTTAGCGCTTCCGCGATCAGGTATTTTAATAGCTCTTCAGCCAGGTCCATGTTATCAACCAGGTCATAAAAAGCCATTTCGGGCTCAATCATCCAAAACTCGGCCAAGTGACGGGTAGTATTGGAGTTCTCAGCCCTGAAAGTCGGCCCGAAAGTATAAATATCGCTCAATGCCATTGCACCCAATTCGCCTTCTAACTGGCCTGAAACGGTTAGGTTGGTTGCCCTGCCAAAAAAGTCTTGTTTAAAATCAACCTCACCGTTTTCAATCCTGGGGGGATTGGCCATATCAAGATTGGTTACATGGAATGTTTCGCCGGCCCCCTCGGCATCGGACGCGGTAATAATAGGCGTATGCAGATAAACAAAGCCTCGTTCCTGGAAAAAGGTATGCACAGCAAAAGCTAATGTATTACGCACACGAAAAACTGCCCCGAAAGTATTGGTGCGAAAACGCAGGTGAGCTATCTCCCGCAAAAATTCTAAACTATGTTTTTTAGGTTGAAGCGGGTACTTTTCAGGGTCGCTGTCGCCTAAAACTTCTATTTGTTTTGCTTTGATCTCAACTTTTTGGCCCTTGCCTAAGGAAGGGACAAGTAGCCCGACCACGCTGATAGCAGCGCCCGTGGTCAGACGTTTCAAAAGAGCAGGATCAGTATTTTCAAAATCAACTACAACCTGGATATTATTATTGGTCGAGCCATCATTAAGAGCGATAAACTGGTTGTTACGAAAGGTGCGTATCCATCCTTTAACTGTAACCTCAATGTTGGTTTGTTCACTTTGTAATAATGCTTTGATCTTAGTCCGCTGGCTCATGTAAAAAATATTTTGAGCGGCAAAAATACGATTATTTGTTTAACTGAACACGGAATGAGCCGTTTAAAAAAGTGATGGTGCCGGGATAACGGGGGTCGGAATTCGAAGGATCTTTAAGCAATTTCATGGTAAATGTGCCCGCTATTAGATTGAGGTCGGACTGATAGTCGATTACATTTAACGAATTTTGAAATGAACTATCCACATGGTAGCTTACGTAAGGATTATCCATCCCGATAATATATCCATAAACAACGTTGTTTGATGCAAGTGTGTAATTGTCGGTGCCGTTGAACCTTATTTTAAATGTTATTGTTTCGGAATTAGTGGGCGAGACTTCGGAAGCTGTTAAAGTTAATGAATCAGGTGAGGTTTTGCCCCTTACATCATTAATGATCCATGCCGAACCATTTTTTGACGCGTTTATAGAATCCATTGGTTTCGGCACGTCGCAGCAATAACGGCTGCACGATATGCTTGAGATAAAAACAAGGGCGGCAAACAGATAAAAAATCTTTTTCATCATAAAACTATTGACTCATCAATGTATAAAAATTACCATTTGTGAAACTGATACCCGCTGGATTCTCCGGGTCGGTAAATTTCAGATCAAAGGTCCCGGTTATCTTAATGGGGTCCGGGTTCAATGTTGCCGGATTATGCAGTATTTCGTACCCGGAGATATTTAGCACATTATTATAAGTAGTGTCTAATTTGTAGCTCTTTGTAACACCTTTACGAAACGTTGCATAAAAAACCTGGTTGCTATGCAAGGAGTAAGTATGGTTTCCTGTATATGATATTTTTATATTTAGGGAATCAAGCTTGCCGATTGGGTAAATACTGTCGGTAGTAGCGCTAGCTGTAAGGCCCAGCGAGTCAAGATTGGATATGGATGCTTTCACATAAAAAGAACTCCACGACACACCATTTTTTTCGGCCATAATATGTGCCGATGGTTGTGGTGGCATACAGCATTTTTCGGGGATACATGAGAGGTGGAATAAGACTAAAACCGAAAATAGGATAAGGATAAGTTTTTTCATGCCGGTGGTTTTCTGAATATACGAAAGGTTTAGTTGATTCATAACAGTCATGAGAAAATAATAATTAACTCATACCAATTATTAAAAGCTGATTTCTTTAAGTTTGCTGTAGATGAATCCCAAGGCAAGCCTGATTATAGGCATCATTTGTATTTCTTTCTCGCCCATATTTGTTAAGATTGCTGTTTCACCACCCATTACCTCTGGATTTTACCGCATTTTTATCGCCTGGCTGGTGCTTGCGCCCTATTGCATCTTTACCAATAAACTCAAAATTGGCTATAGGGATTTAAGCATTGCTGTATTGGGAGGTGTGATTTTTGGTGCGGATATAGCCATATGGAACCTGTCGCTTTTAAAGATCAACGCTACGGTTTCAACACTTGTCGCTAACCTGGCGCCGCTTTGGGTGGGACTACTAAGCTTTCTGATCTTACGGAAAAGGTCGGGTGCCTTATTCTGGGCCGGCACCTGCGTAGCTATCGCTGGTATGGTAGTATTAGTAGGGTATACTGATGTTTTGCATTTGAAATTTAATATAGGTTTGACAGAGGCCTTAATAGCCAGTTTGTTTTATGCTATCTATATCATGATCACCAAAGGTATTTTGAAGAAAATAAGTACGGTTACCTTTATGTTTTACAATATGCTAGGCGCAAGTGTGTTTTTATTTTTGATTTGCGGCTTCCGGCATGATGAACTTTTACACTTTCCCCTGAATACATGGTTGTGCCTTATCGGGATGGGCCTGCTGTGCCAATTAGTGGGCTGGATCACCATTAATTACTCATTGCACTACCTGGAGGCTACAAAAGTTTCCATTGCCTTGCTCAGTCAAACGGTTATCGCCTGCTTATGGGCGACGCTTTTCCTAAGCGAAAAGCTTGAACTTAATGAGATCATAGGCAGCGTTATCGTACTGGCTGGCATCGCGCTCACCTTCCTCCGGAAAAAACAGAGCGTCAAAACTTACTGACCCGGGACCGCTGGTGTTTGAATCCAAAATGATCCATTCGTAAAGTTCACCGAGTTAGCTCCAGGCCCTGAAGTTTTTATAAAATGCAATTGAAAAGAGCCCTGGGCAATATTGGTCCTGACATTAAATTGGCTGATGGTCACATAGTTGGCCTGCGTAATGTCTAACGCATATATATTTGTGGCGCCTGCTTCCATGGTGACAAGATACGTTGCCTGGCTGGCGCTCGTAAGTCCATAACTTCCCACCCCGCTAAATCTTATTTTGAATATTAAATTCTGACCTCCCCTGGTTACTTCTCCTGTCGATCCTTGTATCTGCAGCGTATCCCTGTTTGCCAGGTAAGCGGTTGATGGCTGGGCTACCCAGTCTGTGTTATTTAAGGTCGCGCCGATGAATAAGGCATGGGGCTGATAATCCTTTTTACACGAAAAAAAGAGGAGCAAGCAAAAGGCGGCTGGGATGATTAGTGACTTTTTCATAATTGTATTTGTGCTATTTAAGTGAAATACGCTTTAACTCTTCAAAGCGATACAACCGTTGGTAAATTTATTGAGGGGATTAAGAAACTGTTAAGAGGTAAAAAACTATTTTTGTGGTTACGCCTTAAGCAGGATTACTGAATGATTACCAAACCCACCGTTGACCGTATTATGGAAGCCATCGACATCGTCGAGGTGGTGGGCGAGTTTGTGCAGTTGAAAAAACGCGGGGCAAATTACGTAGGCTTATCGCCATTTGCCAATGAAAGGACGCCTTCTTTTACCGTGTCTCCCGCGAAGGGTATTTTTAAAGATTTTTCATCCGGTAAAGGCGGCTCGGCAGTTACGTTTTTGATGGAGTTGGAAAAGTTTACCTACCCGGAAGCGCTGAAATGGCTCGCCAAAAAATACGGCATCGAGGTTGAAGAAACGGTTGAATCATCTGAAAACAAGGAAGAAGAAAACCACCGCGAAAGCCTGATGATCGTGAGTGGCTATGCGGCCAAATTCTTTCATGAAAGCATGCTTGAGACCGAAGAGGGGAAGAACATCGGCTTGAGCTACTTTAAAGAGCGCGGTTTTACTAATGAAACTATCAAAAAGTTTGAATTGGGCTACTCGCCCGACCAGTGGGAAGCGTTTACGGGCAAAGCATTAAAAGAGGGGTATCAGCAGCAGTTTTTAGAGGAGACAGGCCTATCTGTCAAACGGGATAATGGCACGCTGTACGATCGTTATCGCGGTCGGGTGATGTTCCCGATACATAGCTTTACAGGCAGGGTGATCGCATTCGGAGGCCGTACCTTAAAGAATGATAAAAATGTTCCAAAATACGTTAACTCGCCGGAATCCGAGATATACCATAAATCGAATATATTATATGGTTTGTTCTTCGCGAAAAAAGCGATAAGGGACGAGGATAATTGTTACTTGGTTGAAGGATACGCGGATGTGCTTTCGGTGCACCAGGCGGGGATTGAGAATGTGGTGGCATCGTCAGGTACTTCGCTTACGGTGGAACAGATACGGCTGATTGGACGATTCACAAAAAACATTACCATATTATATGACGGTGATGCAGCGGGTATCAAAGCATCGTTGCGCGGTTTGGATATGATACTGGAGGAAGGGCTCAACGTAAAAGTGGTGCTTTTCCCAGACGGTCATGACCCGGATTCGTATGTACGCTTGATGGGCACTCAAGGGTTCAAAAATCATATCGCCCAAAACAAAAAAGATTTTATTCTTTATAAAACGGATATACTGTTAAAAGAAGCAGGTACCGACCCGATACGCCGAGCTGATGTGATACGGGAAATTGTTGAAAGTATCGCTAAAATCCCCGATTCGATAAAGGCTTCCGTATTTATTAAGGAATGCAGCCACATATTACAGATAGATGAACGCGCGCTGCTTACTGAGCTGAATAAAATGCGGCTCAATAAAGCCAAAAAAGATTCACAACAGCAACAGTCACGCGAAGCGGAAGAAAGAAATTTCCCGGTTGTTGAAGAATTCAATTTCGAAAAAGAAGCCAAAGACGATTCAAACCAGGAAAAGGAAATTATACGGCTTCTATTGGTATACGGCAACCGCATGATCGATTGGGACGGCATTGCCAATACCTATATCGGACCGTTTATGGTGGCCGAATTGGGCGATGTAGAGTTTGAGCACCCGCCGAGCAAGAAGTTTATTGAGCTATACAGCAAGGAACTGGAAAACGGAATTTTACCCGAAGAACAATATTTTATTCATTATCCCGATAAAGAGATTGTGGATTTGTCGGTTACATTGCTCGCGACCAAGTATACATTGAGCGAGAATTGGTACGAGATGCATAAGATCATGGTGCCTGATGAGCAGGTGAATATGAAAGCCACCATTTTGGGGGCTATATTTCATTTGAAAAAGCAAAAGGTAGGTAAGATACTGGATAACCTGCGCACTGAGTTGCAGAAAGTGGAGGGGGAAGCCGATACCGAGCTTTTGCTTACTCAATACATGCACATGAAGAAGGTGGAGAAAAGCATTTCGGATTATTTAGGGTCGGTAATTCTTAAATAATGGCGCAGCATCTCGACCTTGGCCGTAAAGGGGAAAGCCTGGCAAAAACATTTTTGGAGGGTTTAGGTTACGAAATACTGGACGAGAACTGGACGCATCGAAAATGCGAAGTCGATTTAATTGTTTATAAGGACGGGGTCATCATATTTACCGAAGTGAAAACAAGAACTGGCAATAGCTTCGGCGAACCGGAAGATTTTGTGGATGCGCGCAAGCAAAAATTACTGGTTGAAGCAGCAGATGAATATATTTACCTGATGGAGCACAAAGGCGAAGTGCGCTTTGATATTATATCCATTTTGTTTGACAGGAATGCTAATTATACATTAAAACATATCGAGGATGCCTTTTGGCCGTCTTCTATTTGATCTATGAAAACTAAAATCCTTCTTTTCTTTGCAGCCGTGATGGTTTATGGTTGCTCAAGCTGCAATAAAAAGCAACAGATCGCAGATATAACACTTACTCCCGATGCCGGTACCCGGTATAAAGCAGGGGATATTGTCCTGGTAAAAGTAAGTGTTGGCGATAGCAAGCCAGACTCTATTGTTTACCTGGTTGATTCTGTAAAAATTGAATCAAAAAAAGACCTGTCTGTGCTTAACCTGAAAACGGATACCATGCGCGTGGGGCCACGAGTGATCACAGCACGGGTATACCAGGACGGCAAAAGCCAGGAGGGTTCTACCGATATTGTTTTGTTGGCGGCTAAAGTACCTGATGAATATACCTACCAGGTTATCAAAAAATACCCACACGATACCAGTTCATATACCGAAGGGTTATTATACCAGGACGGCTATTTGTACGAGAGCACAGGCAACCCCGGGCACTCTTTTTTGAAGAAAGTGAACCTGGAAACAGGCAAGACCGTACAGTCTGCGAAATTAGATAATAAATACTTTGGGGAAGGCAGCGCCATCATTGGCGATAAGATACTAATGCTGACTTATAAGGACCCAAGAGTTGGCCTGGTGTATGATAAAAGCACCTTTAAGTTGCTAAGAACATTTCCTTATAATGTGGGTCTGGAGGGCTGGGGACTTTGTTTCGACGGCAAGAAACTGTATACCGATGACAGCACCAACAGGATTTGGTTTTTGGATAAGAATGATTACCATCCGACGGGCTATATTGAAGTTTATGATGATAAAGACTCTATTGACGAGGTAAACGAACTGGAATATATCGACGGGAAATTATATTCGAATATATATACTAAGGATACGATATTAGTGATAAACCCCAAAACAGGAGCGGTAGAGCAAAGGGTAGATATGAAAAACCTATGGCCCTTAAAAGACAGGCCCGCGAACTATGACAATCAGCAAAATGTTCTGAACGGCATTGCCTGGGATGAAAAGGGCAAACGCCTGTTTGTTACAGGCAAGAAATGGCCATACCTGTACCAGGTGAAGTTTGTAAAAAAATAGCTTGATTAGTTTAGGTTTTCTGAAAGTCATCGCCTATTTTTAGATAACCTAATCAAAATCACATGTTCAGAAGTATTTTTTCATTCGAGGGCCGTATCAGGAGAACTGAATTTGGCATAAGCTATATTATTTATATTGTACTTTACCTGGCTGTGCTTTACATTTCTAAAGCTGTACAAGGTGGAGGCATTGTGTGGCTCCCGTTTCTCCCTGTTGTTTGGTTTTTAATTGCTCAGGCGGCGAAGCGCTGTCACGACGTTGGGAATAGCGGGTGGTGGCAGTTGATTCCCTTTTACGTTTTTTGGCTGATATTCCAGGCAGGGCAGCCCGGTGACAATGAGTATGGCAGGGACCCTAAGGAATCACGCCTTTTTGACCCGGAGAATTATACCGACCCCAGCCCTTTGCCCCCTAATCCATATCCAATGCCGGGAAATAATGACACGCCAATCAGTTAAATAAAGCTTCTCAGCTGACTAGCGTCACCTCCATGCTTTATATTGATTGATCAACCCATTGGTTGAAGAATCGTGGCTGTTTACCGTATCATCATTTTTCAATTCAGGAAGTATCTTTCCGGCCAATTGCTTGCCAAGTTCAACACCCCATTGGTCAAAGCTGTAGATATTCCAGATAATACCCTGTACGAATATCTTATGCTCGTACATCGCGATAAGCGAACCTAAAGTACGCGGAGTTATTTTCTTAACCAGTATAGAGTTGGTTGGCCTGTTGCCATCAAATTCCTTAAAAGGAGCCAGCTTAGCTATTTCCTCATCAGTTTTTCCGGATGCTTTTAATTCAGCGGTTACTTCACCATTGGTTTTGCCGTTCATCAAAGCTTCGGTTTGGGCGAAGAAGTTTGAGAGCAGCATGGGATGATGGTCACCAAGCGGGTTATGGGATTGCGCTGGGGCTATGAAATCACATGGAATTAATTTTGTGCCCTGGTGTATCAATTGATAGAACGCGTGTTGCCCGTTGGTGCCTGGTTCGCCCCAGATGATAGGGCCGGTTGAATAATCAACGGCGTTTCCATTACGGTCAACGTGCTTGCCGTTACTCTCCATGTCGCCTTGCTGGAAATAGGCAGCGAAACGATGCATGTACTGGTCGTATGGGAGGATGGCGTTAGTTTCGGTCTCAAAAAAGTTATTATACCAGATACCGATAAGCCCCAATATTACCGGGATGTTTTCTTCAAATTCAGTATTCAGGAAGTGCTGGTCAACCTGGTGAGCACCGGTTAGCAGTTCAATAAAATTATCATACCCAACACTTAGTACGATGGATAAACCTATCGCGCTCCATAGTGAATAACGGCCGCCAACCCAATCCCAAAATTCGAACATGTTTTTGGTATCAATACCGAATTTCGAAACGCCTTCGCTATTGGTCGAAAGCGCTGCAAAATGTTTAGCTACATCAGCATCCTTACCACCGCCAGCCAGGAACCAGTCGCGTGCGCTGTGGGCATTGGCCATGGTTTCCTGCGTGGTAAATGTTTTTGATGCTATCAGGAATAAAGTAGTTTCAGGGTTGAGGGTTTTTAAAGCTTCGGCGATATGTGTGCCGTCAACATTAGAAACAAAATGCATTTGCAGATGATTTTTGTACGGCCGTAATGCTTCGGTCACCATTACTGGCCCAAGGTCCGAGCCACCGATGCCTATATTAACCACATCGGTTATGGCTTTGCCGGTAAAACCTTTCCAATCGCCGGATATAATGGCTTCGCTGAAAGTTTTCATATGATCAAGCACACGATTCACATCAGGCATCACATCCTTTCCATCTACATAAATGGGTTTGTTACTACGGTTGCGAAGCGCTGTATGCAGTACCGGGCGGTTCTCGGTGGCGTTAATGATCTCGCCCGAAAACATGGCCTCTGCTGCCTCTTTTACCCTACATTCTTTGGCCAGTTGTATCAATAAGGCAACGGTCTTATCATCTATCCGGTTTTTTGAATAATCAACGAGGATATCATTGAATTCAATCGAAAATTTATTAAAACGCTCACTATCAGTTTTAAACAGATCTTTCAGGTTTTTTGATGTGATATCAATAAAATGGTCGGCTAAATACTTATAAGCCTCTGTGGCGGTAAAATCAATGTTTGGCAGCATAATTGATGTTTTTTACAAAAATAGAATTAAAAATTCAGGTGCAACTTAAATCTAAAATTAAGTTCGATTTGTGTTTAAACGACACCGCATTTAGGTGTCAAAAACACACTCAGTTTGCGTGTAGGACTAACACACTATGCTTAGTGTTTATTTTACACGATAAAAATTGAGAAAATGTGAAAATATTTTGACATTTCTTTTGAATTTTAGAACAATTAATAAATATCTTTGTCTTGTTGATAAATAAACGAACCATTTGTCATCATTTTGTCAATACACTTAAAGGCTAAAATTTTATGTTTGAAAAACTGTTTTTGCTTGTAAAAAATAACGCCGGGAAGGCTGTTATAGAAAACCCTGAGATACCTGAAAAATATCGCGAAGCGATCATTAACGAGGCGTCGAGTTCGATCATTGAAGTTTTAAAAGGGCAGATGGAGTCGGGTAAATTAAAGGACCTGGTAAAATATTTCCAGTATCCCGATATTTATCAAAATCCGCTGGTAACAAGC
Organism: Mucilaginibacter sp.; assembly: GCA_043739405.1. Lineage (GTDB taxonomy): Bacteria > Bacteroidota > Bacteroidia > Sphingobacteriales > Sphingobacteriaceae > Mucilaginibacter. The sequence continues at coordinate 16,758 of JAYUEE010000081.1, forward strand.
GTAGTCAATAAATTCGCCAATAAGCTGAACCAATTTTATGGAATGGACCCTGCAACTGCCTTGCAAACCGCCAATTCACTGATGCCGCCTGTGATGCTTGAATTGATCAAGCAGTCTAAAAGCGGGCAAAGCAGGGAATTTGCATTAAGCTCATTTCTATCCAAAATCAACGGTAACCGCGCCGACTTGAGCGGGTTGGTGAACCGGATGACGGTCGGACAATAAGCACATTATCTATAAAAACATGTTCAAGGGGGCTGTAAATTGATTTACAACCCCTTTGACGTTTTATGTGCATTTGCACATCTGAAATCTGCACATTAAATTTATATTTGCCCCATGACTAAAGAACAGGTACAGGATTTAAGGGATAGAGTAATTTCCCTGAGGAGGCATCTTTGACATCGATACCAAACTCGATGCGCTGCAAAAGGAGCAGGATATAACACTTGGCCCTAACTTCTGGGATCAACCTAAAGAGGCCGAAAAGGTACTGGCTTCTATTAAAACAAAAAAAGTCTGGACGGACGCTTATCAGAAGGTAGCTTCTATTGTTGAGGATGCCGGCGTAATTTTTGAATTTTTCCAGGCAGGTGATGCAACCGAAGCGGAAATGCAGGAGCAGTTTAATGCAGCTACAAAAGCAGTTGAGGAATTGGAGTTCAAGAATATGCTTTCGGCCGAGGAAGACCAGTTTAATGCCGTGCTACAAGTTACCGCAGGCGCTGGCGGAACCGAAAGCTGCGACTGGGCGGGCATGCTCATGCGCATGTATATTATGTGGGGTGAAAAGAACGGTTGCAAAGTAACGGAGCAGGATTTCCAGGAGGGTGATGTGGCCGGTGTAAAAACCGTCACTTTACAATTTGAAGGTGATTTTGCTTATGGCTATTTAAAAGGCGAAAATGGCGTGCACCGGTTAGTGCGTATATCTCCCTTTGACTCCAACGCTAAGCGCCATACTTCGTTTGCATCGGTATATGTTTATCCTCTTGTTGACGATACGATTGAAATTGACATTAACCCCGCTGATATAGAATTTGAAACCTTCCGTTCGGGGGGTGCCGGCGGGCAGAACGTAAACAAGGTGGAGACCGCTGTGCGTTTATATCACAAACCATCAGGCATTATCATCAAAAACCAGGAGTCGCGCTCGCAATTACAGAATAAGGATAATGCAATACGGTTGTTGAAATCTCAATTATATGAGATAGAAATGCGCAAACGCCAGGAAACCAGTAACGCGATTGAAGGTAACAAAAAGAAAATTGAGTGGGGCTCACAAATTCGTAACTACGTTTTGCATCCTTATAAGTTGGTGAAAGATTTGCGTACCGATTTCGAAACGTCAAACGCGCAGGCGGTGCTGGACGGAGAACTGAATGATTTTATAAAAGCCTACCTGATGGAATTTGGCGGGTCGAAGTAATAGGCTATATTTGGTCTTAACGGGCAGCAACGCTCATCAATTGTAACCAATTATGTTTAAGAATTTCGGTTTATTACTTACAGTGGCTATGCTATTTTCAACCACCGCCTTTTCACAGGAAAAACCCATACTGCTTTACCCTGACGGCGTGCCCAATTCAAAGCCAACCCCGGCGAATTATGTCGAAAATACAGATGTGGCCAATAACTATTGGATAACGGATGTAAGCACACCTACTATAACGCCTTACCTCCCACAAAAAGGAAAAGCTAACGGCACGGCCATATTGATATTCCCGGGCGGTAGCTATGCCGGGCTTGCGTCAAATCATGAAGGGATGCAAATAGCGCAGGAGTTTAACAAGATCGGTGTAACCGCATTCGTAGTGAAATATCGTTTACCAAGCGACGCTATTATGGTTGATAAAACCATCGGCCCGTTGCAAGATGTTCAACGTGCCATTCAATTGGTACGCGAAAAGGCGGCTGACTGGGGAATTGATCCGCATAAAATAGGTATCATTGGTTTTTCGGCGGGGGGGCACTTAGCCTCTACGTTACTAACGCACTACAGCAAGGCCCTGATAGATAATAAAAAGAATACCAGTTTGCGCCCCGACTTTGGCATACTCCTATACCCGGTTGTGTCCTTTGGGCAATACGCGCATGTTGGTTCCCGTGAGAACCTCATCGGTAAAAATCCCTCGCAGGAATTGCTCAACCTTTATTCTAACGAAAAGCAGGTAACACCGGATACACCGCCAACTTTCCTGGTACACGCTACGGACGATGACGCTGTGCCTGTTCAAAATTCAATTTTATTTTACGATGCGCTGGTAAAAAACAAAGTGAAAGCCGAAATGCACATCTTTGAAGCTGGCGGTCATGGGTTTGGGTTGAATAATCCTACCAGCAGCGAACATTGGTTCAACTTGGCGGAAAGCTGGTTAAATGCGAACGGTTTTTAATGGATTTCACCGATTTTTGAAGATGATTCCACCGATTAACTGATCACAAATCACTAATTAACTATTTCCAGCAATTCATTCAGCTCGGCTACTTTTTCTGTTGAGCCCAGGTTTTCATAAGCGCTTATAAGGTTGCGCAGGATACGCCTGATAATATCTGCATTGGAGCAGGGTTCATAAAACTGCTTTTCGGCATGGAGCTTCAACTGTTTTAGGAACATATCTACATCACGGCGACCAAATATCAGCCCCCGGTTAAAGGCATTGATGTAGAACAGGACACCGCCCTCAAACTCGGTTTCCATGCTCTCATCCACATACGCCAAAATAAAATGCTGCGGCAGGTTTACACCGTAAACAGGTATGTCCAGCTTTTGTGCAATGATAGAATAGATAATAGCCAACGATATTTGGTTGCCCTTTTTGGTTTCCAGCACCTGGTTCAGGTAGCTGTTTTGCGGGTCGTGGTGGTTTGTTGTATTGCCGCTAAAACCATGAATATTGTAAAAAACGTGGTTGATGAGTTTTATCTGCTCGGCCGGGCTGGCATCGTATATCATTTGCAGCCAGATATCCCGCTTAATAGCTTCTATCTGGTTGATTATTTTTTGCTCATCAAGGTCGGGGTATTGGTATTTATTAATAGTGAGTACACCCTGTAATAAGTCAAATGATCCTCCCTGGTACCATAATTTGAGTTCTTCCTTTACGATGCCGAATTGTATCTCGTGAACTAAATTGGCAATGCGCTCCGCCTGGATAGGATCGAAGGCCTGCTCCCACGCCGATTCAAGGTATTCGATAGCTTCGCCACCAAATGAAACTAATCTGCTGTGTATGTGTTCAAATATTTCCCTGTCGGGGTCGTCAAGCAACCTTATTAGGGATTTGATCTCAATCGGGTCTATCATCCAAATGCTAAAATAATAAACGTTTATCTAATTTTACGGCCATGCTAAATTTTAGGTTCGCTAAGGATTACCTTTTGCACCGGTTAAAAGGAAAAACCAGGCACGGAACACACTCACCTTTTGTTTATAGGCTGTTAGATAATGTAATTTACGACTTTACTCCCAAAAAAGTATACGATGAAGTTGAAAATCAGCGCAAGGCATTACTTTCTGACGAACGGATTATAAATATAACCGACCTGGGCGCAGGCTCTCACCGTAGCAACAATGGGCAGAAGAAAGTAAGTAAAATAGCGAAAAGTGCTTTAACGCCGCCAAAACTCGCCCAATTGTTATACCGCCTGGTAGCAGATTTACAGCCGGAAAATATCGTCGAATTAGGAACAAGCCTTGGCATCACGTCGCTCTATTTAACAAAAGCAGCCCCGAAAGCTAAATTATATACGCTGGAAGGCTGCCAACAAACGGCCGGGACAGCCAATGAAGTTTTTATAAAGGCTGGTGAAACCAATATTGAGCAAGTTATGGGTAATTTTGATGATACACTGCCGGGTGTGATTGACAAGTTGGAAAAGCTCGATTTTGTGTTTGTTGATGGCAATCACCAAAAGGACCCGGTTTTGAAATATTTTAAATGGTGCCTGCCAAAGGTGCATGAAAATACGCTGTTAATTTTTGATGATATTTACTGGAGCGAAGGAATGAAAGAGGCGTGGAATGAAATAAAAGCAAACCCCGAAGTCTCAGTGACTATTGACCTGTTTTGGATGGGGCTGGTTTACTTTAAAAAGGGGCAGGTCAAGGAAGATTTTGTGATCAGATTTTGAACATGATTAAATGATTCGGGAGATTTTCACGATATGGTATCCTGTCAATCATAGAAATCCCGAAATCGTGTTCAAAACGATTGCCCCAACCCGATATAAAAGCCGCTTTGTCTCGGCTCGCCGGCTACTTTTTCACCACTACCATAATCAGCACGAATACTGAGGCCCTTTTCCGTATCAAAGAAATAACGAATGCCGCCGCCGTAATCTGGTTTTAAGGTATTAATAGAAAACATGTCATGCGCCACTTCGCCTGCGCCTAAAAAACCAACAACGCCAACGCGGTCGCTGATGCGGTAGCGTAGCTCAGCTTGCCCGGCTATAAAGTTGCGGTCGCGGTAGCGGCCGTTGTAATAGCCCCGCATCATTTCGTCGCTGCCGAGTTCGGGCAGCAGGTAAAACGGGGATAAGCCGCCGGTCAAGCTTTGTTCCTGTATGTCCAATCCCAACACCAGCTTTTTGCTGAGCAGAAAAAACTGTGAGTATTCGATATTGAAAAAGCCGCCGGTATAATTGTTATTAGCAAAAAGGCCGTGCATCACGTTATAATAGCTGGTTACGATGATGCCCTTGGTAGTGTACGTGTTATTATCGCGGCTATCATATATCAAACTCGGACCAATAAAAACGCTTGCCCCGCCAGCGGCATTTTCAATTGGCGGCTCGCCTGCAAAGTGCCCGGCAGATAAATCAATATTAGAATAACTATAATTAAATCCTCCGGCCACAAAACCCGCGTAAAGGTTTTTGGTTATGAGTTTATCGGCGCCTAAATTGAATTTGAAGCGCTTTTCGTCAATAGATTCTACATCCGATTTCAGGGTGTTGTTGCCTATTCCATAAAAACTGAAAGGATAATTGATATAACTTATGGATGCGGTGTAATTAAAGATATTTTGGGGGCTCCAGTAATTCGTACTCACACTAAAATGGCTCTGTCCTTTAGTGGTAATGGAGACATATGGGTAAATATTGGATACCCTGGTATGGTTGGCAGCTATGGTATCGCTGTAAAAAGAATATAACCCGGCGGCGCCTATTTCCAAACCAGTTTCGGGCGCCGACGTAAGGATAGGCAACACCACGAAGCTGCTTTTTTTTGTACTGTCCTTATCAAAATACATCTTTTTGATAAACCTGGATACGGCGTCTACCTGCGCATTTACCTGTTGTAAACAGAATGTGAATATAATAGCGGTAAACAGTTTCTTCATTGGATGACTAATGCGCTAAGATAACTGTTTGTGATCGGTTAACCTGTGACTAGTTATTTGTTGACTAATGGCTGATTAACGAGTCACTAATCACAAATCACTAAAAATTAAAATCATCTTTAAACAAAAAAACTAATTTTGCGGCAAATTCTATTAGCAACGAAATGAGCAGCACACGGGGACCAATCTCACAATTTATCGAAAAAAATTACCTGCACTTTAATGCCGCGGCATTAATGGATGCAGCTAAAGGATACGAAACGCACCTGGCCGAAGGCGGCAAAATGATGGTGACGCTTGCCGGTGCCATGAGTACCGCCGAACTGGGCATATCCTTAGCAGAAATGATCAGGCAGGATAAAATCGCGATCATATCGTGCACAGGCGCAAACCTGGAAGAAGATATCATGAACCTGGTAGCGCATTCGCACTACAAACGGGTACCGCATTACCGCGACCTGAGCCCCAAAGACGAATGGGATTTGCTCGAAAATCATTATAACAGGGTTACTGATACCTGTATTCCCGAAGAAGAAGCCTTCAGGCGCTTGCAAAAACATATACATAAGATATGGAAAGATGCGGATGATAAAGGCGAACGCTATTTTCCGCACGAATACATGTACAAAATATTGTTAAGCGGCGAACTGGAGCAATACTACGAGATAGACCCCAAAAACTCGTGGATGCTGGCTGCTGCCGAAAAGAATTTGCCGATCGTAGTTCCCGGATGGGAAGACTCGACAATGGGAAATATTTTTGCGTCATATGTTATCAAAGGGCAGATTAGGGCTTCGGCTATGAAAAGCGGTATCGAATATATGGCATGGCTTGCTGATTGGTACATCAAAAACTCGGGCGGCAAAGGCGTAGGCTTTTTCCAGATCGGTGGTGGTATTGCCGGCGACTTCCCGATTTGCGTGGTGCCAATGCTTTACCAGGATATGGAAATGCCTGAAATACCTTTCTGGAGTTACTTCTGCCAGATATCAGATTCAACCACTTCATATGGTTCATATTCAGGCGCTGTACCTAACGAAAAAATAACCTGGGGGAAACTGGATATCCATACTCCGAAGTTTATAGTTGAGTCGGATGCAACTATTGTTGCACCACTTATTTTTGCATGGTTATTAAAACAATAGTTTTTATTTCAAAAAAAGTTAATATTGTATAACAATTCCCAATTACGCCTATTAGTTTAAAAATTGCCCTTACTGCACTTTAAAAGGACTTTTTATAATTATTTAGAACGATTATAAATTAGATATAACTGTCATTAATTTGTCAGCTATACTGTAATAAATTTTACTTTTGTGGCTGAAAAACCGGAACAATTAACAGGTGTGCAGTTGATTTTAAGCACATAAAACGAAATAATATTTAGCATAAATACACTTTATGAGAAGCATCTCATTGATTTTAAAACAATTCTCAAGGTCGGTTCTACTGGTAGCCGGTTTTGCCATTATGGGATTTTCAGCCTATGCACAGGGAGACGCAGCCAAGGGTGAAGCCATATTTAAAGCAAAATGTACCACATGCCATGCCATTGACAGGCAGGTAATAGGCCCGGCATTAGGCAAACAGCTGGAGACAGAAACAGATGACAAATTCCTGGTCAAATGGATCGAAAACAACCAGGCTTTGATTGCCGCAGGGGATAAAAAAGCTCTGGATATCTACAACAAGTTCAATCAGTCGGCAATGACTGCTTTTACGGATCTTTCGGATGCCGATGCGACAAATATCATCACATACGTCCGCGCAGAATGGAAGAAGGAACAGCAGGCAACACCTGTGGCCGCAACAGGCGCAGCTGCTGAAAAAGGCCCGAGCGACCTGGTTATTTTCGGACTGATAGGTGTTGTTATAATTGCCTTTATCGTAATACTGGTATTAAATAAGGTTATCAAAACGCTTGAGCGCTTAGTTTTAAACCGCCCTGCTCTTTTGGAAGAGGAACCTGTTGTTGAAACTGTTCCTGTTGACCGTTATGCCGTTATAAAGAAACTGGCTAAGAATAAAAAGTTCGTATTCTTTGTGCTGATTTGCGTGTCTATCGCAGGTGGAAGCTGGACCTGGATGACCATGTGGAACACTAACGTTCACCAGGGGTACCAGCCGGTACAACCGATCAAGTTCCCGCACGACCTGCATGCAGGTGTGATGCAGATCAATTGCCAGTATTGCCATTCAGGCGCTTACAAATCAAAAAATGCTACCATTCCTTCATTGAATATCTGTATGAACTGCCATAAGGTTGTCGACAGAAGAATGGGCGCAAAGGCACCTTCGGAAGAAATTCAAAAAATATACACTGCTTTGGGTTATGACCCCCAGACCCAGAAATATGATACCACTAAGGCCAGGCCAATGCAATGGATCCGTATCCACAATTTACCTGATTTTGCTTACTTCAACCACTCGCAGCACGTAAAGGTAGCCGGCTTAAAATGCCAGAACTGCCACGGCCCAATTGAAACAATGGCAGAAGTTAAACAGTATTCGCCGCTTACAATGAAATGGTGTATCCAGTGCCACAAACGCACAGGTGTTGATGATAAGAATCCTTACTATAAAGATATGGCTGAAAAAATGGTCAGCATACACGATCGTATCAAACGTGGCGAAAAGGTAACTGCATCAGAAATGGGCGGTATAGAGTGCGGCAAGTGCCATTATTAATAAAATAGAGCCAGGAAGCAAGAGTCAAGAGCCAGGAAAGGCGCTTAAAATTGAAAAGTGGCGATTTTAAAATATTGTAAAAAACAATCTTGATTCTTGAATCTTGGTTCTTGAATCTAACAAAATAGTTTAAATGGACAGCAATAAAAAATACTGGAAAGGTTTAGAAGAGCTAAACAACGAACCGGAATTTGTTGAGAAGAATAAACACGAATTTGCAGAGCCGCTTCCTATCGAGGAGTTATTGAGCGGGGCAGGTTTGATGGCTAAAACGCCGCGTCGCGATTTCCTTAAAGCTCTGGGCTTTGGTGTGGGCGCAGTTACGTTAGCTGCTTGTCAGAAAGTACCGGTACATAAATCTATTCCGTACCTCATTAAGCCAGAGGAAGTAACTCCTGGCGTGGCCAACTATTATGTTTCTACGTATGAAGGGCACGCTGTTCTGGTTAAAACCCGCGAGGGCCGTCCTATCAAAATTGAAGGTAATCCTAACGATTTGCTGTCAAAAGGCGGCTTGAGCGCGCAGGCACAAGCTTCGGTACTTGATTTATATGATTATAACCGTTTAAATAACCCAAAACTGGATGGCAGTGATGCCAGCTGGTCTGATATAGACGCTTTTGTAAAGAGAGAACTTGCGGTTATTAAAGCAGGCGGCAAAAAGATCAGGATCGTTTCTTCTTCTGTTAACAGCCCCTCTACTTTAGCTGTAATAGCCGACTTTATTACGCAATTCCCCACTACAAAACATATTAATTATGATGCCGTATCTTACACAGGTATCATCCAGGCTAATCAAAACAGCTTTGGTAAGGCAGTATTGCCGCACTATAATTTTGATAAGGCCGATGTAATTGTAAGCTTTGGCGCTGATTTCCTGGGTACCTGGATATCACCGGTTGAGTTTATGAACCAATGGGTTCAAAACCGCAACAATAAATCGCTGCAAAGCAAAAAAATGTCGCGCCATATCCAGTTTGAAACGGGTATGAGTATAACCGGTTCAAATGCCGATACCCGTATCCTGGTAAAACCATCAGAAGAAGGTGTTGCATTGGTTAACCTTTATAATCAAATTTCGGGAACCACTTTGCCGGGAAGCAAAAACCTGGCTAATCCCAATACAGATAAAGCCATTAAACTGGTTGCCGCCGAATTGAAAGCAGCTAAAGGAAAAGCATTAGTAGTTTGCGGTTCAAATGATGTAGCCAAACAAACACTGGTAAATGCTATAAATTCCTTATTAGGAAGTTATGGTACTACCATCGACATTGATAATTATTCAAATCAATATAAAGGCAACGACAAAGAGTTTGTAGACTTTGTAGAAGAGATGAACCATGGCGAAGTTGATGCCGTGTTCTTTCTGGATGCAAATCCTGCTTATGAATATCACAGCGGCGATGCAATAAAAGCTGCGCTAAAAAAGGTACGTCTTAAAGTATCATTTGCTGATCGTAAAGACGAAACTTCGGAACTTTGCAATGTTGTTGCTCCAAAACACTACTATTTGGAATCATGGGGTGACGGTAACGCCATCGAAGGATATTATACCGTTGTACAGCCAACTATCAACCCTGTATACGATACCCGCCAGGCCGAACAAAGCTTGCTGTTGTGGTCCGAGAATGCGGTGAAAGATTATTATACCTACGTTAGGAATAACTGGGACAAGAACCTGCTTGCAAAAGGCGGACTGTCGGGCCAGAGCGGCTGGGAAACCTTATTACAAACTGGTTTTGTTAAGGCTGCACCTAAGGCGTCAACAACTTACACATTTACACATGACCTTGGCGGTGTTGCCCAAACGATTTTAAATCAAAGCAGCAAACTTGAAGCAGCAAATGGTGGTTTCGAATTGCAATTATATCAAACCGTTGCTTTACGCGACGGTAAGCGTGCCAACAATCCATGGCTGCAGGAAATGCCCGACCCGGTTTCAAAAGTAACCTGGGACAACTTTGCAGCAATGTCGCCGACGGACATGACCAAGAAAGGTTATGTACAAGGTGATGTCATTACGATTGATGTTAAAAGCAATGACGGTGCCAGCTATTCAGTTGCACTGCCTATATTAATTCAGCCGGGACAAACACAAGGCACTATTTCGGTTGCATTGGGTTATGGCCGTACCGTGGCCGGTCCTGTTGGACAGGGTACAGGGAAAAATGCTTTCCCTTTCCTCAATTTTGTTAATGGTACTTTCCAGGCAGCAACAGTTGCGAATATTACCCCAACTGGTGATAATATCATCCTGGCTCAAACACAAACGCACCACTCCATTGAAGGCCGTAATGTAGTGCGGGAAACTACTTTTAAAGAATATGTAAAAGATCCGTCATCAAACAGCGGAGGCTCGTTAAAACATAAAAAGTACGAGACTTTGTGGGACGAATACGAACGCCCGCAATATGATTGGGTAATGGCAATCGACCTTAACGCCTGTACCGGTTGCGGTGCCTGCGTGGTAGCTTGTAGTGCGGAAAATAACATTCCTGTTGTAGGTCGTGACGAGGTTCGCCGCCGCCGCGAAATGCACTGGATACGCATCGACCGCTATTACAGCTTCAATGACGATGGCAAATCGGTAACCGAAGAAAGAGAAATTGCCGATCTGAAGGACCTGGATAATGTAGCGGTTGTTTACCAGCCGATGCTTTGCCAGCACTGCGATCATGCACCTTGCGAAACCGTTTGCCCGGTATTGGCAACTGTACACTCGAGCGAAGGCTTGAACCACATGGCTTATAACCGTTGCGTAGGTACCCGTTATTGTGCTAACAACTGTCCGTACAAAGTGCGCCGCTTTAACTGGTTCAATTACTGGAACGATGCACGTTTTGATAACTACCTGATAAACGAACATACACACCTTGTGCTTAACCCTGATGTTACCACGCGTTTCCGTGGGGTAATGGAGAAATGCTCGATGTGTATCCAGCGCATACAGGCCGGTAAATTGAAAGCTAAAATTGAAAAACGTCCCGTTAAGGATGGAGATATCAAAATGGCCTGCCAGCAAACCTGCCCAACAAACGCAATAATTTTTGGTAACAGGAATGATCCAAATTCGGAAGTTTCACAAGCGCTGAAAGGCGAAAGAACTTTCTACGTACTGGAAGAATTAGGCGTGGAACCAGGCATTGGTTACCAGGTGAAAGTGAGAAACACTACTGATATACAAGCATAAATTACTACAAGAGATATATAACATATGGCATCTCATAATGAATCGATAATAAGGGAACCGTTAGTTACCGGGGAGAATATCACCTACGCTAAAGTAACGGAAGATGTTTTGCGCCCTGTAGAAAATATGCCCAACAAAGCCTGGTGGATTGGCTTTTCTATAGCATCGCTTGGTGCGGCGCTGTGGGTTTTTGCCGTAAGCTGGACATTTTGGTTCGGTATAGGCGAATGGGGCCTTAACAAAACTGTTGGCTGGGCATGGGATATCACCGGTTTCGTGTGGTGGGTAGGTATTGGTCACGCCGGAACACTTATTTCAGCCATCCTTTTACTGTTCCGTCAAAACTGGCGTAACTCCATCAACCGCTCCGCGGAAGCTATGACCATCTTCGCCGTAATTTGCGCGGCTACTTACGTAGTATCGCATATGGGCCGCCCATGGCTAGCATATTGGCCTTTACCGCTGCCAAATCAGTTTGGTTCGTTATGGGTTAACTTTAACTCACCATTGGTATGGGATGTATTCGCGATCTCGACATATTTCTCGGTATCGTTGGTATTCTGGTACACTGGTTTATTACCCGATTTGGCAAGTATCCGCGACCGTGCAACTGGGCTCCGCCGCAAAATATATTCCGTATGTTCATTTGGCTGGACAGGTTCAGTAAAAACATGGCAGCGTTTTGAGACCGTATGTTTGATACTG
>JAYUEE010000082.1:0-9490 GCA_043739405.1 Mucilaginibacter sp.
AGGACTGTGTCGGCCTGCAAAGTCGTTGCACAGATACCGACCTTAATGGCTTTTTGTTTAACTAAACCTTGTATCTTTAAGCATGGAAAGCCTTACTGCCATTGACAGATTAGACGAGTATGTTATCTCCCGCTTCAAAACGCGCGGGCGCGATCATTTGCCATTTAGGGGCTTTATGGGTATTTGGAGGCGGTTTTTAAGGCTTAAAAATACTGCTACCCCCCCCTAAAGTGGCATATTTTATGCAAATACCACTATGATTTGAGGCTTAAGGGGGTGTTGAAATGGGCTAAAAAAGCACTTACCCCTACCTTGTTTTTGCCGTTTTCAAGGGTTTTTTCGCACATTTTTTGGACATTTCGTTTTACTTTTTAGGAAATTTGGATTTGGCGATTATACAACAACTCCTATAAGATTAGGACTTTAAAAACCCTCTTTCCGCAAAGTGGAGGAGGAAAAAAAACAAAAAACCCTCTTTACCGATTGCGGTAGAGAGGGTGGTCGAGCGAAGCAATGACCGGGTGAGTCTACGAAGCGACATTACCGGCAATGCATCGCGGCGAAAACTCGCCCCCACATCGCTCAGACGCTTGTCGGCCCTCTCTCCGCCTTTGGCGCAAAGAGGGCTAAAGAAGTTAAAAGACCCGGGTGAGTCTACCCGCGTTCAGGTCACCTTGCAGCTATAGAGATAAATTATTTAGCTGAATATCAGCAGGTTCACATAATCCCCGTAACTAACTGTAAATCATCTTCGTAAACAGGCGAAAATCAAACCGGTATGAAAGCGAATTTTTTATTTGTATTGTTAGCCATCGCGGCATTGGCAACTAGCTGTAAAAAGCAAAGCGTGGCGCCCGTAGGGCCTTTGAATATCGCGCAACATGGCCCGATAGTAGCCAAATGGAATATCGCGAAAGATTCAACCGCTTCCGCATTTACAACTACGCTGGTAAATACCCATGTATACGTTGGTGGTGCTGATGATTATTATGATTTCAGGGCCGATGGCAAATGTTATATCCACGAAAATGGTGCTTTTGATACGCTGACGTTTAAAATCGTTACTGATACAACCGTTGCGTTTGACGCTAGATATCCGAGCATTATCAATCCCCTCACCAGCCACAGCGCCATGATTTCTTTTGCAGAACCTCAGGGCCCCGGTGGTGGTTTCTATAGTAAAACGGTGTTCCTGACAAAATAACTCTACGAGGTTGCGGCAAGTCTGAGCCGTCTAATTTCCCCCCTTCTCTACTCTCCCATAAAGGACTGATTTCTTGTGCCTTAAAACCCCAATTTTAAGTAAAAATCGTATCAAAAAAAATGTAACAAGCTGTAAATCATTATCGTATAAAAGAGAAATCAAATCGATAAATGAGCTCTTCAGCCAAACTAAACAGAAATTTAAGGGTTACCGAAAACGTAATTTTCATCTTCGCATTTGGTTTTATCATGTATAAATTAGTGTCCAGCTATGGGCATTATCTTTACGATTCCATCAAAGGTAAAGGCTATATCGGCGCGGTTATCGAGCCCTTCCAAAAGCACGAATATTACACCAGCGTTGCATCAATTCTCGTCATCGTAAACAGCACTTTTATCCTTTGGGAAATCATCACTTTTATCATCCGTATTTTAAAACAGGACGGCGGTAATACCACTGGATTTCAGAAGTACAGGCTCATCTTTAAAAACGTTTCAACAAACTATAAGCCATCATTTTTGTCGCTGCTTATACACCAGCTTTTACCAAAATTACTTTTGGTAAATATGTTTTGGATCTGGCTGCCGACTATTCAGAAACTGGCGCCATTTACCACCAATTTGCAATGGTACAGCTGGATCTATGCCTATATCTGCTGGGAGCTTTCTACCTGGGTGTTCCATTTCACCTCGCATCGCGTACGGTTATTGTGGTGCCTTCACGCCCCGCATCATGCGCCAACCGAAATAAATATGGCTGTAAACTGGGTCCATTTTTTTGCGGAGAGTTATTATTCAACCCTGATTCATTTGCTTGGTTTAACCTTGATGGGTGTTAACCCGTTGATGTTCCTGGCCATTATGTCGGTCGACAGCGCATGGGGTGTGTTTACCCACATCAGCGAAGAATCCCTGAAAACCGGCCGGATGGGCTTTTTGCAGCATTTGATCATCACGCCATCGCATCACCGCGTGCACCACGCAAAAAACCCACTGTATGTGGATACCAACTTTTGCTCGTTTATGCCCATTTGGGATTGGCTGTTTGGTACTCTTCAACCTTATAAAGAAGAGGTTAAAATAGAATATGGTATCACCCGGAAATTAGATGTTACCAATTTTTCCGACCTGTATTTTGGCGAAATATTCCTGCTTTATAACGATGTGAAAAATGCAGAGGGTCTCAAGAATAAGCTCCGCTATATCTTTATGCCACCGGGCTGGACGCCTGTATCCATAGCCGATACCGCTTCAGTTTTAAGGTACAAATTTTTAGAAAAAAATCCCGAGCTGGGCACTACAAGCCGGACCAAAGTGATGACCGCAATTAAATCAGGCTTCAAAATTGAACCGCTTCAACCAAATGGCGCTCAATATACGATTCGTATGCAGGGCAAATAAAATAACCAATAGCCCGCAATTATTCTTAAGCATATTTGAAATAAATAATTCGCCAAGGAGGCTCCGATGGAGCCATAATGTCAGGATTTGTGGTATCCTATAAACAGGCGACTCCGAAAGGAGTCAAATGGACTTTACAGAACGAGTTATTGGCTCCATCGGAGCCTGCTGTTTATAGAAAAGGAATCCAAAAGTGTTGCGGCTCCATTAGGAGCCTCCTCTATCAGGACGGTTTTGAAGCGATAATAGATATAATTATTTTAATACGTTTACCCTGGCTACCCCAGAATAACTTTCCATTACCTTCGCTACTTTATTATTACCTTTGTGTACCTTGAACATAAACCGGGTAACCAACAGCTAATAAATGAGTTCTGCGGAGAAACTAAATAGAAATTTACGAATTGCCGAAAACGCAATTTTCGTATTTGCATTTGGTTTTATCATGTATAAGCTGCTTTCCAGCTATGGGCTGGCGTTTTTCGACTCGATAAAAGGTAAGGGCTATATAGGCGCCATCACCAGCCCATTTGAAAAGCACGACTATTACATGAGCGTGGTAACCGTGCTGATTATCTTAAACACCACTTTTATCCTTTGGGAAATATTGTCCTTCCTTTTCCAGGTTATTAAGCAGGAAAAGGGCAATACGCCCGGTTCCCCGAAGTATAAGCTCGTCTTCAAAAAATTCTCGGTCAACTATAAAACGTCGTTTTTGTCGTTGCTGATCCACCAGCTTTTGCCCAAACTGCTCCTGGTGAATACGTTTTGGATATGGCTGCCTTATATTCAAAAATTTGCGTTGTTCACCGCCAATTTAAGCTGGTACAGCTGGATTTATGGCTACCTGTGCTGGGAACTTTCCACCTGGATTTTCCATTTCAGCTCGCATCGCGTACGATTTTTATGGTGCCTTCACGCGCCGCACCATGCCCCATCCGAAATAAACATGACGGTAAACTGGGTGCATTTTTTTGCCGAAAGTTATTATTCTACCTTAATTCATTTGGTTGTTTTAACCCTGATGGGCGTTAACCCGGTTATGTTCCTGGTTATTATGTCTATCGATGCCGCATGGGGCGTATTTACCCACGTGAGCGAACGGACCTTAAAAAACGGGCGCATGGGCATATTGCAGCATTTTTTGATAACGCCGGCGCATCACCGGGTGCACCATGCCAAAAACCCGCTGTACGCGGATACCAATTTTGCGTTTGTGCTGCCCTTTTGGGACTGGCTGTTCGGTACCCTGCAGCCCTTTAAGGAAGAGGTTAAAGTAGAATATGGCGTGACAAGAGATTTGGACGTGACCAATTTTTCGGATCTGTATTTTGGCGAACTCATACTCCTGTGGCGTGATGTAAAAAACGCCGAGGGCATCAAAAACAAGCTCTTATACATCGTCATGCCTCCCGGCTGGACGCCTGTATCCGTAGCCAACACCGCCCTGTCCCTAAGGCGCGATTTTTTAAAAGCAAATCCTGGCCTGGACACTACCAGCAGGACCCATATTACAAATGCGCTTAAATCCGGCTTCAAAGCAATCCGGCTGGAATCTGATGATGCGTTCCAGGATGCGTAGGGGGGGATCAAATTATCATAAATTATTCTTGCTAAAGGTAAACTGAACCCTCTTTGTTCAACAGAGAGGGTGGGCGAGCGAAGCAACGAAAGGATGAGCCTACATTGATGATGATTTTACTATTACAACTACTTGTTTTTCAGTGAATTGTGTGGTTTATGTAACCCTTGACGGGGCCCTCCCGTATTAAAACCAATTCAAATCAGTTAAAAATGAAAATTCACAGATTATTAATCGCCGGCTTAGTTGCAGTAACATTATTTGGTTGTAAAAAGGAAACTGTAAAGCCACAGGCTGCAAACACTACCAGCAATCCAATCGTGGTAGTACCAGACCACCCACAGCCGATTAATACCGATGCCGCCGACACTATGGCCAAGCACTTATTGGGCAAATGGAACCTGGTAAAAGATAGCACATCCTTTAGTGTTCATCAATTTGAAAACAGCCCGGTAACTATCAAGCAATACATAGGCAAACGTGCCGACTATTATGATTTCAGGGCCGATGGTAAATGCTACGTCAGCCGAAATGGTACTTATGATACGCTCGCATATAAAGTAGTAAGCAATGGAATGGTATTTGAAAACAACGGAATTGTAAACGCGGTTGACCCGTTAACCCAGCATAACGCTACCATAACCTTTGGTATGGGAGCCATAGGCCCAGGAGCGTTCTTCAACACAGAGACTCTTTATTTAAAAAAATAACACACCTTTAAAAATAGATTAAGCACAGAGATCCTTTTCCAACGAGAAGGATTTTTTGTTTTAAAGCCTCTGCCTAATCTGTAATCACAGGGCACTAACCACTAATTCACTACCTTTGTATATCCGGGATAAAAACCCGGCAACACCATGACTAAAGAAACCGAAATTGTTTGTTCGCCCGAACAGCATGAAGACGAAGCCGTTTTAGTACGACTGGCAGCGGCTTCCCTAAAAATATCACCCAATCAAATTACCGGCTTAAAAATTCTTAAACGTTCCATTGATGCCCGTGGCCGCAGGGTACTTTACCGCATGCAGGTGCAGGTTTTTATGGGTGAGCCTTATATTCCGGAAACATATGCTATCAAATACCCCAATGTAAAAAATGCCAAACCGGTAATTATTATAGGAGCTGGCCCGGCGGGACTATTCGCCGCTTTGCAATGTATCGAATCAGGTTTAAAGCCGATTATTTTAGAACGGGGTAAAGATGTAAAACAGCGCCGCCGCGATTTGGCTAACATCAATAAGCAAGGTTTGGTTAACCCCGAATCCAACTATTGCTTCGGCGAAGGTGGTGCGGGAACTTATTCGGACGGCAAGCTATACACCAGGTCCACCAAACGCGGCGACGTAACGCAAGTATTAAAAACCTTTGTGGCGCACGGCGCGGATGAGGATATATTGATAGATGCCCGTCCGCATATCGGCACCAACAAATTGCCGGGCATTATCACCGCCATCCGCGAAACCATACAAAACGCAGGCGGCGAATTGCATTTCGATACCAAAGTAACAGAGCTTGTTGTGGATTTTGGTAAGATAAAAGGCGTAAAAACTTTAGACGGCGAAACGCATAAAGCCGATGCGGTTATATTGGCAACAGGCCATTCGGCACGCGATATTTTCGAGATGCTGCACCGGCAAAATATTTTGATAGAAGCCAAGCCCTTTGCGTTAGGCGTACGCATCGAGCACCCGCAAGAAATTATCGACAAGGCCCAATACCATTGCGAGGACCGCGGCGAATACCTGCCGCCATCCTATTATAGCTTGGTGGAACAGGTGGATGGTCGGGGCGTTTTCTCGTTCTGCATGTGCCCGGGCGGGATCATTGCGCCCTGCTCAACAGAAGATAAAGAAATTGTAGTCAACGGCTGGAGCCCGTCCAAGCGGAATAACCCTTACGCCAATTCGGGCACGGTGGTACAGGTAAACCTGGAAGATGTAAAAGGCGACAATGCCGACCCGTTTAAACTGCTCAATTTTCAGCGCGAAATAGAGCAGTTGGCCTTCACCGCAGGCGGCGGAAACCTGGTTGCCCCGGCACAGCGGATGATTGATTTTGCGGAGGGTCGTATTTCAACCGATTTACCCAAAAACTCCTACCTGCCGGGCACAAAAAGCGTAAATTTAACCGAAGTTTTACCGGGCTGGATAGCAGAACGACTGAAGAAGGCCTTACCCGTATTCGGACAAAAAATGAAGGGCTATTATACTAACGAGGCGATATTGGTAGGTGTGGAATCACGCACCTCGTCGCCGATAAAAGTGCCAAGGGATAAGGAAACCTTACAGCATCCGCAGGTAGCGGGACTGTTTCCTTGCGGCGAGGGTGCGGGTTATGCGGGTGGCATTATTTCTGCTGCAATTGATGGGATAAATTGTGCGCTGGCGGCCAGAAAGATAGTAAGGTAATTGCGGGTACAATAATTTAACAGAAAAACCTCTGTGTAACTCCGTGCAATCCTCTGTGTTCTTTGTGGTTAAAATAATTGGCAAGTTAACCACAGAGGGCACGAAGATTTTCACAGAGAGGCACAGAGAAATAGTAAGCAAAATGACAACATCCACCAAACTCAGCAACGAATTACAAAACGTTCTATCCGGCGACCCCTGGTACGGCAATAATGTTTACCATATAATTGAACAGGTAAGTTTTGAAGCCGCTTTTGAAAAAGCGCCCGGCGCTTCGCATACCATCGCCGGGATTGTACTGCACATGATCGCCTGGACCGAAGAGGTGATGGACCGGCTGAACGGTATGACCGCCGGCGTGCCCACAAGCGGCGACTGGCCCGATACCGGCGCTCCCGAGGAACAAAAATGGCACAATTATGTTAATGATTTAAAGCTGGTCAACGTAAATTTGCAGGGTCTTATCCAGGATTTCCCCGAGGAAAAATGGGATGAGCCAGTAAACGACGAAAGGAACCGCGAATTGGGTACGGGCGTGAATTATAAAGAATTGGTGAACGGATTGATACAACATCACGTATACCACTCGGCGCAGATCGCGATATTGAACAGGATGATAAATGGATAACAAAAAAACACTCGTACTTGGCGCAACGCCCGACGAGAGCCGCTACGCAAACCTTGCCTCCAACAGGCTGGTACGCAGCGGGCATAGTATTGTAAACGTGGGTATAAAAGATGGCGAGGTGGCCGGTGTACCTATCGAAAAACCCGAAACTATACACAAAGATATAGATACCATTACCCTTTATGTGGGTCCCCAGCACCAGGAGGACCTATACAATTATATATTAGATACCCATCCCAAGCGCCTCATCTTTAACCCCGGCACAGAAAACGCCGAACTGCGCCGCATGGCCAATGAAAAGGGCATCGAAACGGAATATGCGTGTACGCTGGTGTTGTTGTCGATAGGACAATATTAATCTGTAATGAAGAGACGCATGATTATGCGTCTCGGACCGAAAATGCATTATCCGGAGACGCAAAATCTTGCGTCTCTACGGTAGGGATTGTTGAGAAAATATCCTGATCTCCTTCGGATAATAATTATTGACCCTGTTCGGCAGCAATTTTGCCCAGCCTAAAGGGTGGCCCTCAAAGGTCATCAAACTCCAGCCTTTCTCAGTGGTATTTAAATTTGAAATTTCAGCACGCTGAAGGTATTGTATTGCTTGCTGCTTGGTTAGTTCGGTTTGTAAAAAACGGTCCTTATTAATAATCAGGCTTAAAGCCAGTTCGTGGTCGGGTATCAGGTCCCTGCCCGCCAATTTCCCCATACGCACCCCGGATTTTCTCAAATACAAGTATTGTGTTAACGTAGCCAGGCTTTCTTTATGTACTTTATCAATAGCCAGCCAGTCGTCGTTTACTTTAAAGTAATAATAGTTGTCCGGTTCGTTGATATAAGGCTTTACCAGGTCAATTTCTTTATAATTGGCTTTTTGCTGCTCTTTATATTTAGTGTTCGACAATTCACCGGTATCTTCCTTTTTTCGCAGGCAGGCGGCAAATAAACCTTCGCCTTTTACCTTGTCAGGGTAGAAACGGTATCCCCAAGCCTGTTTTTGGTGCGATTGACTTTCTACAATACCCCAATCACTATTAATAGGTATCCGGATGCTTTCCAGGTCGAATTCGGTACACAGCCAGTCCAGGATATTCTCATTCTCCTGCATCGAATAAGAGCAGGTACTATATATAAGGTATCCGTCTTCCTTTAAAGCCGGGTAAACGTCAGCAAGGATACGCTCCTGTCGTTGGTGACAAAGGTTCACGTTACCTTCGCTCCATTCGTCCATCGCCGCCGGGTCCTTGCGGAACATCCCGGAGCCTGAGCAAGGCGCATCTACCAGTATCATATCAAAAAAACCTTTAAGGCGACTAAAGTCTTTTGGGTCGTTATTGGTTACGATGGTATTAGCGATTCCCCAGCGCGTTAAGTTATCGCCAAGCACGGGCACTCGTGTTTTGATGATCTCATTGGCAACCAGCAGATCATCTCTTTTTAATGCCGAACTAATGAGCGTGCTTTTACCACCCGGTGCGGCGCAAAGATCAAGCACTTTAATGCTGTCCTCGTTCTCCTTATATATATGGTGCAGGATATGGCCGATAAACATGGACGATGCCTCCTGTACATAATAGCATCCCGCGTGAAACAGTGGGTCGAAAGTAAAGGAGGGGCGGGTATCCAAATAATATCCTTCGGGACACCAGGGCACCGGGTTGCTGCTTTTTATTGATGATGGCTTAAAAGGATTAAGCCGGATGGAGGTCGGCGAGTCGGCTTCGGCGTGCGCTTTGATAAAATTTTCGGTGTCAAATCCCGGCGAACCGGATATACCGGATAAAAAATTTGGTGGAAAATCAGCGGCGCTCATATCGATTCTCAAAGGTACAAAAATCAGTTACTTTGATTTTAGAAGAAAAGAGCCATTTTAGGTGCGATTTATAAGTCTTAGTTTACAATGAGTTAAGGCTTAGTTGGGATTAATTTAACATTTCTTTTGGCAGGTCGCGGGATTCTCCTTACATTTGTGTCCCCTTTGAAAAAAGGCGTTGTTTTTTGAAAATTTGGGACTAAAAAAATACACTGAAAAAAAGTGAAAATAACACTTGACATGTATATATATTTATTCCCATCTTTGCAGCCGCTTCGGGAACGAGGCAAATAGTTAAAAAATTTAAATCCTGCGGGATTTCGATTATAAGTTCACTGCGACAGTGAACGATAAAAGTTCTTTAAAACATTGGAATAATCAATAAAGCGCAGCGGGGCTGTTCTAAGTCCTGAGTCTTTGGTAGGAAGTCGTAAGACGGAAAAGCTGGAGAC
>JAYUEE010000083.1:0-28093 GCA_043739405.1 Mucilaginibacter sp.
ACATCAGATGCAGTAATTTGTAATGTAGACATTTCTGTATGTTTTAAATGTGGAAGAAGTTGTAAAGATTGGGAAGGTTGTAAAAGTTACAACTTCTTCAACCCTTACAACTTCTAAATATTATTCCTCTGTCTTTTCAGCAGTAGGGGCAGCAGCAGGAGTTTCTGCTTCAGCAGTTACTCTTTTTCTTTTGCCACCTTCAGCATGAGCAGCAGGCGCAGCAGTTTCGGCTTCAGCTTTCGGGCTATCAGCTTTAGCTTTTGCTAATGCTGCTTCTTTTTCAGCTTCGTCTTCTTTTTCACGTTTACGCTCATCCAAACCTTCTTCAATCGCTTTGATAATAATGCCGGTGATCAATGAAATTGATTTTGTAGCATCATCATTTGCAGGGATCGGGAAATCGATATTTGAAGGATCAGAGTTGGTATCCACCATAGCAAAGGTTGGGATATTTAACTTTAACGCTTCTGAAACGCCGATATGTTCTTTCTTTACGTCAATCAGGAACAATGCAGCAGGTAAACGGTTTAGATCCGCAATACCACCTAATAATGTTTCTAATTTGATACGCTCACGTTGTATCATCAGTCTTTCTTTTTTAGAAAGGTTGCTGTAAGTACCGTCTTTAGTCAATTTATCGATGTTTGACATCTTTTTGATCGACTTGCGTACAGTTGCAAAATTGGTTAACATACCACCTAACCAACGCTCGGTTACGAAAGGCATGTTTACTGATTTTGCATAATCAGCAACGATATCTTTCGCTTGTTTCTTTGTAGCTACGAATAATACCTTACGGCCTGATTTTACAATTTGTTTTATAGCTGAGGCAGCTTCTTCAACCTTAGTTAAAGTTTTGTTTAGATCGATAATGTGGATACCGTTGCGCTCCATAAAAATGTACTGTGACATTTTCGGGTCCCATTTGCGGGTAAGGTGACCAAAGTGTACACCTGCATCCAGTAAATCCTGATATGTTGTTCTTGCCATTGTTGTTTCCTCCTTTGATTAACGTTTACTGAATTGGAATCTCTTGCGTGCTTTCTTGCGTCCTGGTTTTTTACGCTCAACCATACGGTCGTCACGGGTCATTAACCCTTTAGCGCGTAATGCAGGTTTCTTTTCAGCATCAAGTTCAACAATAGCTTTAGCGATCGCTAAACGAACAGCTTCTGCCTGTCCTTTTACACCACCACCTGCAACATTTACCAAAACATCAAATTTACCGGTCGAACCAGATACTTCGGTCGACTGGGTAACGATGTATTGTAAAGGCAAGGTAGGGAAGTACTCTTTGTAATCTTTACCGTTTACGGTAATAGCGCCGCTGCCATCTTTTAAATAGATGCGGGCAACTGCGGTTTTTCTTCTGCCTGAAGTGTTAGTTGTTGGCATTTTCTTTCTCCTTTAAATAAATGATTAAATGGCTTTAGGGTTTTGAGCTTGATGCGGGTGCTCGGCTCCGGCATAAACATGCAGGTTGCCAAATAAGGCGCGGCCCAAACGATTTTTAGGTAACATACCACGAACGGCTTTTTCAACCACTCTTGTAGGATGTTTTGCCATTAACTCCTTAGGAGAAATGAAACGCTGACCACCAGGATAACCTGTGTATGAAACATACTGCTTTTCGGCGAATTTGTTTCCGGTCAACTTTACCTTGTCTGCATTGATAACTATTACATTATCTCCGCAGTCTACGTTCGGGGTGAACCCTGGCTTGTGTTTTCCTCTGATCATCGATGCGATCTTAGAAGACAAGCGCCCCAAAATCTCGCCTTGAGCGTCAACAACAACCCATTCTTTGTTAACGGTCTTTTTATTGGCTGAGACAGTTTTGTAACTTAACGTATTCACTTGCTTTAAATTAAATTAATTAAACGTTTTCTTTACCCCGTATTTTCGGGACTGCAAAGATACAGGATTTTGTTTAATTGTCAAATGGTTTGTGAGATTTCGGTGATTGAGTTGGATTAGGTTAATTAAGCAGGTGATTTTAGGTTTCTGAACATGTGCACTTTTCTGCGTGTTCCACCTTTGGGTAGCGCAGCTATTGTTTTGATATTTTCTTCTTCGGATGCCTGCTTGTATGAAAAACTGAAACAATCAGAATTATGTTTTTTTTCTGATCGATCTTGAAGACTATTAAATAAGGAAATGTATCCGTTGTAGTCTCACGGTATTTCCCTTTAAGAGGGTAATGTAAAGGGTTGCTTTGTATTAAATCCGTTTTTCTAAAAAATTCACGCTCGAATTCTTCGCCTAACCCCTCCAATTTCTCATCATACCATTTGGAAGCGTTGGCAAGTTCTTGTCGTGCTTTAAGCGACAAGTCAATGGTATAATTCATTTCGTTGCGCTTCTTTGGCGCTCTTTTCTTTGTTGATCTAAGTAAACTTTAACTTCGCCGATTGAATAACCAGGATCAATCCTTTCTTCCCACCTTCTTACCCGTTCATCTAATTCAGCAACAAAATCCTTGTCCTGCGACCAATCGTAACGCTCGTTTTCTATACTATCTTCCAGTATCGTGTAAATCATCTTTAATTCTTTATCATCAGCTACATCAATATAGCTGTGTAGCTTTTCCTTTATCGCCGCTGTTGTCATAATCTCAAACTTTATAACAAATTTAACGATAAAATGCGAATTTGGGAACCAACAATTTCTTTGCGCAATTGACTGTGAATTTTGTAATACCCTCTCATTTCTTAATTTTGCATCGAATTTTTATCCGGAAACTGCACATAGCTATTATCTAATATGATCATCATCCATAATTACGCCGAATTTGAATCGTACCTGGGCAAGGAGCTTGGCGTATCAGGCTGGCACACCATTACCCAGGAGCAGGTAAACCAGTTTGCGGATGCCACTATCGATCATCAATGGATACATACCGATCCCGAAAGAGCTAAGAATGAGGGCCCCTTTGGAGGAACCATTGCTCATGGGTACCTCACCATGTCACTGCTGCCCTACTTTTGGCACCAGATAGCCGATGTGCAAAACCTTAAGATGCAGATCAACTATGGTATCGAAAACTTCAAGTTCGGGCAGGCGGTGTTGGTTGGCAGCCGGGTTAGATTGAAAGCAAAACTCCCGGCCATTATCAACTTAAGGGGAATTACCAAAGCTACCATCGCCGTCGAAATGGAAATAGAAGGACTAGCCAAGCCTGCTTATACCGGCGAAGTTATTTTCCTGTATCATTTTAATGCTTAGTTGATTAAGTTGGATTATGTTGATTAAGTGAGTGGTCTATTTTTGAAAGATTCAATTTTTAATTCCCCGATATTGCTATCTTTATCAAAAGTTAAACCTTATCAAATCAAAGCTTTATGGCAAACTCCACCTTTATCCTGCGTGCTGAACTCATTAACGCAGACAACGACGATTATACGCTTTTACATGAAAAATTAGCCGCAATTTCATTTTTTCGCGTTATAGCAGGTGAACACTGGCTCGACCTGCCTACGGGAACTTACGTTACCAACACGTCCAATAACCTGGATTTAACCCAGGATGCCATCAAAGTTGAAAACGAGGTTGCGGGTCTGCTTTTCAATTTCATAAAGCAAAAACCGTTGAACGACCACGGCGTTGCCAAAGATTACTGTTATATCCTGAGCAAATTTGATTTCGGGGGATATAAGCTGAATGAGAATACTGACCCCGGCAAAATACCTTCGTAACCAATTGCTTCGTGCCTGTAAGGGCAAAAGGGCTGTCAAATAAATTTGTCTCCTCATTACCAAACGCTTATATTTACTTTCCGTGTATAAGGAATTTAAATGAAGAGGGGGTTACTATCAATAGTTGTTGTGATTATTTTTTGCTGCTCTGGCTGCAAAAAGGAGGCGAAAGAGGCCCCTTCGGGTGAGTATTTACCGCTTACCGACGGCTCCACATGGAAATATAATTACACCTCTGACGGCGGCACAACTGATACGCTGATCCTAAAAATGACCGGCGGCACCACGCTCATCAACGGTAAAACCTATTATAATGCAGCCAGCACCTACAAGCAAGGTACAAGTCCGGGCTATTTTTATGCTGGTAATCATCTTTATGCTACGCGCACTGCCGATGTGGGCTTTGGATCGATAGAATTACAACTATTGAATGATACGGCCTCGGTAGGCTATCAATGGATAACCATTCCCACTGCCGATGGCACCCTTGGCGGCTCGCCGGTAAGGACCATCAACACCATTAAAGAAAAAAATCTTACCCGCACGCTCAATGGTAAAACTTTCACCAACGTAATACATACCCAGGTTGAGATGCAATATAGCAATGGCTCGGTCTTTGGAACAGCCGTTACCTATGATTTTTACCTTGCCAAGGGCATCGGGCTGATAGAGAATGACGCCAATACCGAAGGTATACTGCACGAAACAGAAACGCTGTTTGACTACACGGTAAAGTAGCCGTCCATCCAAATTTTACAATCGCTCCACAAGACCTTCTGTATTTTTGTGTTTTTATTGATCTATGAACACAAAACAAATCCGCCTCAGCGTATTGGACCAGTCGCCGGTACGTAAAGGCGTTACCGCCGAACAAGCCGTTAAAGAAACTATCGAATTAGCAAAGTATACCGACCAGTTGGGCTATACCCGGTTTTGGATATCCGAGCACCATAACACCGGCAGCCTTGCAGGATCCACGCCTGAAGTGCTGCTGGCCTATTTGGGCAGTCAAACCAAAAATATCCGTATTGGATCAGGTGGGGTGATGATGCCTAACCATAGTACGCTTAAAGTTGCCGAAAACTTCCGGATGCTGGAAGCTTTGTTCCCCGGAAGGGTTGATTTGGGTATGGGACGCGCACCCGGTACCGACAGGCTTACGGCTTCGGTACTTAATCCATCCAACCAATTCGGCGAACAGGATTTTATTAATCAGTTATATGATCTGCTTAACTATTTCCACGACCGCGGCGACCCCGGAACACCACAATCCAAAATAAGGGCAATACCACAGGTTCAAACAGTGCCCGATATGTGGCTGTTGAGTTCAAGCGGCGAAAGCGGCTTGTTTGCAGCGCATTTTGGCATGGGTTTATCCTTCGCGCATTTTATTAATCCTATTGGCGGGCCGCAAGCTGTTGCCGCTTATCGCGAAAGGTTTAAACCATCGGAAGACCAGGCCAAGCCCGCAGCCAGCGTTGCCATTTTTGTTTTTTGTTCGGAAGATGAAGAGAAGATCAAACGCCACCAGGCGGTAATGGATTTCCGTTTTAACCAGTTTGAACAGGGTAAAGGCATTGTGCCGATAGCTTACGAGGATATCAAAGATGTTTCCTATACCATAAACGAACAGGAGCGCATTATGCATAACCGCAAAAGGGTTATCACCGGTACACCATCGCAAATGAAAATAAAGTTAACCCAACTGGCAGCAGAATATAATGTGGACGAGATCATCGCGGTAACTATAACGGAGGATTTTGACGACCGGCTGGCATCTTACCGTTTGCTTGCAGAGCAGTTTAATTTGACATCGGAATTTTCCGAATAAATACCCACCTTTGTAATCCAAATTTGCATACCAATATTATGAGTGTTTCTTCATTGGCCCAAAACTTAAGAGGCTCCGAAATTATTAAAATCGCAGGCGAGATAAACGAGCTGAAAAGACAAGGGCAGGATATTGCCAATCTAACTATAGGTGATTTTGATGCCAACATCTACCCTATTCCAGCTCCGCTTAAGCAGGGTATTATTGAGGCCTATCATGCCAATCAAACCAATTACCCGCCGGCTGATGGCATGCTTAGCTTGCGCGAAAGTGTATCCCATTTTATCAAGAGCCGTTATAATTTGGATTATGCATCCAACCAGATATTAGTTTCAGGTGGCTCAAGGCCGCTCATTTATTCGATATACCTTGCTGTGGTTAACCCCGGCGAAAGGGTTGTTTTCCCCGCACCGTCGTGGAACAATAACCATTACTGCGATTTGCTTAAAGCCGAAGCGGTAATTGTTCAAACCCAGCCCGAGCATAATTTTATGCCGACTGCCGACGAGATTCGTCCGCATTTGAAAGGTGCCGCATTGTTATCTTTGTGCTCACCATTGAATCCAACAGGAACCATGTTCAGCAAAAAGGACCTGGAAGAAATATGCGACCTGGTGATAGCCGAAAACAAAAGCCGCAAGGCAGGCGAAAAACCTTTGTACATGTTGTACGACCAAATCTATTCGCAACTGACTTTTGGTCAGCATGTGCATGTTAACCCGGTTACTTTGCGTCCCGAGTTAAAAGACTACGTGATATTTGTTGATGGCGCATCCAAATGCTTTGCCTCTACCGGCGTTCGTGTGGGCTGGGGTTTTGGTCCGACGGGCATTATTAATAACATGAAAGCCATAGTGGGCCACATGGGCGCATGGTCGCCAAAGGCGGAGCAGGTTGCGATGGCTAAATTTTTGCAGCAAGAAGGCGAAGTAAACAGCTACTTGAGCTGGATAAAATCGAACATACAAGCCAGCCTGAATACACTGCATGAAGGTTTCCAGCAATTAAAGGCAGAAGGCTTTAAAGTGGATTCCATCGAACCGATGGGCGCTATTTACCTTACCGTTAAGGTTGACTACGCCGGCAAAACAACACCTGATGGCGACCTGCTTAAGAACTCTACAGATATTAATTTCTACCTCATCAAAGAAGCAAAAGTGGCTTTAGTGCCATTCTCAGCCTTCGGTACGGATGATGATGTAAACTGGTTCAGGGCATCGGTTGGCGCAAGTACTTTACAGGATATCCAGAATTTGATCCCGAGGATAAAGGCAGCTTTGGCGAAACTGAAATAGTTGTATTAGGTGAAAGGCGAAAGGTAAAAGGCGAAAGGTAAAAGGCGAAAGGTCGTGCCGGCTTAGCCACCATGGCATTTCGACGAGGTACGAGGAGAAAACTTAAACGCCATGCCTGCGCCTTGTTTAAGATTTCTCGCATGCGCTCGAAATGACATAGTTTGTTTTCGCGTTTCACTCATTTCATCGTTTCATACCTGCAACAACTGAAATTGCTGAAATTATTCTTTAGTCCGTCCTTTCAACAACCTGGTTACTTTTGATGGCGATAAAGCCAGTTCTTCCGCTATGTCGCGTTGACTTTTGCCCAGTTGCTTCAATTCGAGTACCTTTTCAAGCAGTGCATTGTTGCCGCCTTCGGTTGGTTCTTTCAGGTGTTGCCATTCGCTGCCAAAGCCGGTAAACTCGTACTGTAAAAAATTGTGGGGCTTGTTTACCACGCAAACCATTACGTTTTCGGCACCGTACATTTCGCCAACGTTGCGCTGTTTTATCTGTTTCAGGTAGCGAACATCCTTGTCCTTAGGGTTCTCGCCAATGGCAAAGGCGCTGTCGCAAAAGTTGATGAGCATTTTACTGCCATGCAGATCGTTGCGGGTAATGGGTTTTGATTTATCGCGTTTGGGCGTATGCGCCAGGGCGAGGATGCTGAGGCGGTACTTGGTTTTCATCCGTTTCAGCTGCTTCATCAGCGGCAGGGCACTGTGTGCCTTTTCTGTTTCGTTGCGCAGGTAGGTGAGGTTATCGATGATGAGCACTTTGGCATCGCAGGCAACAATGCTCGCCTCCAGCGAATCGGCCAGGTACTGCTCATAGTTTGTACCGTCCTCGGGGATATCGCAGTCGGGGTCCACCACCGCACGGAAAAAGTGTGGGTGAAACTGGAAATGCTCTTTATAATTGGCGGCGTAGCGTACTTCCAACTGCTTTTTGCTCATCTCAAAATCGAAGTAGAGCACCTTTTGCGGTTCGGCTTCCATCCTGAAACCGGGTATCGGCACACCGCTTGTAATGCTGTTGCCTACCTGTATGGCCAGTACCGATTTGCCCAGGTTGGTATCCGAAAACAGGATACACAGCTCGCCCTCGAACCAAAACTCCGAGAAAAGCATTTTGGGGATAGGTTCGTTTTTGGCTTCGGCTATCCATTTTTCAACCGGGCGTATCAGGAACAGGCCGCGCACCTGGTTCTGCTCTTTCCAGTATTCTTCGTTGTCGTGCAGTAGTTCCTCGCGCAATTCCTCGGTAAACATGTTTGAAATGCGTGCAGGCACGGTAGTGGGGATAACAATATCCGAGAAATTGAGTTTTGGCGAAATGGTGGGTACTGCCGCAGCATCGCCGGGCCGCAGCAAGGGAGGTTTTTCTTCCATGATGGTTTTTTGTTAAAGGGTGAAGTTCCAATTGCGGGGTTGGAGAGTCAGGAATCAAGAGACAAGAGTCAAGACTATTACCGGGTTAGTCTTGTTTCTTGCATCTTGATTCTTGATTCTAAAAAACGTTGCATCAATTTCACCTGTTGCAGGGTGCAAGGATTGAAATCATGAAACGCGTGGAGGGTGTTGCAGAAGGAACAGTCAAATATAAAGATATTTCTTTATAATAAAAGAATTATGTTTATTATATTATAAAATTATTGATTTTGAGTAAAAAAGATTAAAAATACCGTGAAAACACGGGTTGCGGATAACGGTCAATCGTGGTAATTTCAAATTCTTAATTAAAAACAAATGGAAGTAAAAATCACTACAAGGAATTTTAACATGCACGAGTTTGAAGCGCTTGCTTGCGCAAAATACTGTCGTATTTCGGAAAATGGCCCACAAATACGAATAGATATTGATGATAGATGCATCGCTGACCTTATTACCTGCTTAACCATGGTATTTAATAAGTACGACATGCTTCATCAGAGCAATGCAAATATGCCAAATCCTGGCCCGATAATCCCATCAAGGATTTCGCAGTATATGAGAATCAAGAATATGATTTCAGAGGTGTTATCGGCTATCAGTTCGCACCAAAACTTTAATGTCGATGATTTAAACAAGTGATTTTAGTCCCCGTTTAGTTCCGATTTTGCTAAAAGATTAAACTTAACGATGTGTATGGACCGCCATTTGCATTCTCGGTTGATATAAATAGCTAATATAATTAGTATTTACATAAGGAAGTCGTATATTTATCTCAAATAAGTATGTCAACTAACCCAAGCAAGACTTCTATAATTGTTGCGGTTATTAGCGCACTCGCGATTATTATCGTCGCGCTGATACAAGTCCATCCTTGGAAAAAAGAAACGGTTCAGGTAGAAGGTAAATCTAAAGCAATTTATCAATTAAGTGGGACCGTAATAGATGAGCAATCAAATAAGAATGTTTCGCAAGCCGAAATAGACGTAGTTGGCAGAAATGAACAGTATTATAGTGAAGAGAATGGCAATTTTGCAATAACGGTTAAAGATTCCATTAAATCGATTAGAATTAGAGTGGTTAAAAATGGTTATATCCCATACGATAAATCTTATGATCTGCCAAATGAGAATGTTATAATTCAGTTAACTAAAGTTCATCATGACTAAATGGAATCTTTTTTTTCTTCTTTTAATTGTTTTATCCTTTAAAAGCTATGGTCAAATAAAAATAACTGGACAGGTTGTCGATGCTCAAAATAAACCTATTGCCTTGGCCACTATTAACTTGGCTGGCAAAAATATAGATGCGACGACTGATGATTCAGGGGTTTTCTTTTTAACCCTACCTGACAATATAAAAAGCGGTGATCCAATCACGTTACGCGTTTCGAAATCAGGTTACAAAATTACAACCAAAAATACTCCAGTTTCCTATTTATCAATTTCGATTAAACTCAATAGGGATTTAAGTCCTAATAATAAAACTTCAACAGCATTGTCTCAGAGTAACGGTTTATCAAAGCCTATTACAACAACTCAAATTGATAATCAACCTAGCAATGTCACTAGCTACTTCCAAAGTGGTGGCATTACAGCTCAGACTGTTAACATTAATCAGGAAAAACAATTGAATGAGGCTGATAAGAAATATCTTATGCAGTTTATCGAAAATATAAAAGCCAAATTTAATTTCAATCCAACATGCTTCACAATTTCTATGGTTAACAATAGTAACGGAAATAAAATCGCAGCGCAGATTGAATCTACTTTAAAGGCAAACGGATACACTATGAAAGGAAATACCTACGGCTATGAGATGAGGTCACCACCAGTTAAGGGTGTTGAAATAAATAAAAGCTCCGAAGGTGATTGTTTAGAGATCTTAGTAGGTGAAATACAATAGATAGATAGCGTTTCACTCATTTCACCGCTTCACACTTGCAACAACTGAAATTGGTGAAACAGAAATAGCTTTTTAGTTGCCTCGACGACGATTAAGAATAGCCTTACCGGCTTTTATCAGTAATGGATATTTTGCCTTTTTTTATGTCTATATCAAACAATACCAGTGCGGATGCATCCGATGAATTTCCCGGTTTCCAAGCTGGAGCGTTCAAAATTAAAAGCCTTAGCCTGACCACGAAATCATTGTCCTCAACGGTGCCATCGGCAGCTTCCCGGGTTATCAACGGCTTTAATAATTTCCCTTCAGGCGATATCGTGCTTTGGTAAGCAAGTTTGATAGTGTAATCATTCCTGGGGATGATATGGCTGATTTGGTTTTTCAACGAATCAGAAAAGGCGCTTGTCATAACAGGCTTGTCAGTCTGCGCCCATGCGGCAAAGCTGAAAGCGGTTATCAGGAAGGTAAATAAGGTTTTTTTCATGAGTCAAAAATATAAATAACTCCAATGTTTCAACTGTTCACACTTGCAACAACTGAAATTGATGAAATTATAAGAGGTGTCATGCTGAGGCTCTCGAAGCATGGCGGGCAAACCTACGCTCACACTTCGAGCACCTCAGTGTGACAGCCTTTTTTGCGGCATTCAAAAATTGACCAAAAACCATTACCTTTAAATCCGCGGCAAGGCATGCCGTATGAGTAACCTGACGGTATAAAATTATTTGACGATGAACCAACCAAACGCTTTTGGCAACAAGTGCCTGGCACTTATTGCACCTTTACTTTTTGTATTGAGCTTGTTTTTGAGTACTGCGGCACACGCGCAACTAACTAAGGACCCGGACGTTATAGGCCGCTGGGACCTGACCGTTGATATAGGCGGCGGCAAAAGCTTTCCGTCGTGGCTTGAGGTCCAGCGATCGGGCTTTCATACACTCATCGGGCGCTTTGTGTCCGACGGCGGCAGCGCCCGGCCCATTTCGCAGGTGATGGTGAAGGACGGCAAATACAGTTTTTCTATCCCGCCGCAATGGGAATCTGGCAACGGCAATTTGACTATTGAATTCGAGGTGAACGGCGACGCCATTAAAGGTACGATGGTATCACCTGACGGAAAAACCTATACCTGGACAGGCGTACGTGCGCCTGCTCTTGAGCGTACAAAACCTGTGGTTTGGGGTAAGCCTATCCACTTGTTCGACGGGAAAGATACCAAGGGCTGGCATACCGATGGCCCCAACCAATGGGTTGTAGAAAACGGCATTTTAAGAAGCAAAAAGCAAGGTGCCAACCTTATCAGCGATAAAACCTTTACCGATTTTAAAATCCATGTGGAGTTTCGCTGCCAGAAGGGCAGCAATAGCGGCGTTTACCTGCGCGGGCGTTACGAAACGCAGATAATAGATACCAAAAATGGCACACCCGAACCCATCAACAACCAATTCAGTTCTATCTATGGTTTCCTGCCGCCCAACAAAATGATGGCTAAAAACCCGGGCGAATGGCAGTCGTACGATATTACTTTGGTAGGCAGGGTGGTCACTGTGATCGCTAATGGCCACATGGTGATCTGCAACCAGGTTATTCCAGGTATAACCGGCGGCGCGCTGGACAGCAGGGAAGGCGAACCCGGCCCCATTAAAATACAAGGCGACGAGGCCACGATTGATTACCGTAATATTGTGATCACGCCGGCTAAGTAAGGAGGTAAAAGGCGAAAGGGCAAAGGTGAAAGGTTAGGATCGATTCTAATAAAATCATTACCTTAGAGAAACCTTGGCCCGATGATTTTTAAGTTGAAATTCCATACTTCTACAACTACCCTTCTGGAACCCTACGAGATCATGGCAAGAATTCAGCTTGAATTAAAAGATAAAAAATACAAAGTTGAGTATGTTACTGGTAAAGCTGTATCATTTAAACAACGCCCGGGGTTCCGATGGAATTTTGAACCCACGACGCTAGACGGAGGAGAGTTTACAATTGGCGACAATGCTGACAGTGAGCAACTTTTGAACCTGAATTATTATTATGATTACGCGCCTCCCCTTTTCATATTCGTTGCATTCATAGTAATATTGCTATTTCAGGGCGAATATGAAGGCATCGCTTTTTTTGCTGTATTTTTTGGTGTGACTGTCCCCATAGATATTTTGCGATCAAGAGGCAAAGCACGTGAATTGATTGCAGCAATTTTACAGGCTGATGCCTGAGGACGGGTACCGTTTCACTCATTTCACCGTTTCATACCTGCAATGAGTGAAATTGGTGAAATTATGGGTAGTGACTGGTGATTAGAGATTAGTGACTTGGCCATTCACCGGTTAACTAATCTCAAGTTAACTAATCACTGGTCACTTTCACATCAATTTCCTAACTTCGCAGCTTTTAGTTTTTTAAATAAGCATATCATGAGATCATTATTCATAGCGTTTGTATTGGTAGCAGCGTCATTTGCTGCTAATGCTCAAACCACACCCGCTGCTGCACCGGCCACAACAACCACCGCTGTAACTCCAACCATTGTTTTTGTTAATGCGGATTCGCTGTTAAGCAATTACGACTACTATAAAGCCGAAAGGGCAAAAATGGTTACCCTGTCGCAAAAAGCGCAGGCGGAAATCACTGCAAAAGGCAATGCTTTTCAAAAGAAAGTGGCTGCTTACCAAAAGGGGGCCAGCGCCCTGACTCCCATGCAAAAAGCTGCAACCGAAAAGAAGCTGGCGGCAGAGCAGCAGGGCTTACAGGACCTTAGCCAGAATACCGGCAAACAGTTACAGGATATCGAAGCTTCTGAAAATGCTACTTTATATGAGCGCATCAATACTTTCCTCAAAGCATACACCAAAACCAAAGGCTATAAAATTGTGCTCACTTACTCTAAGTCGAGCCCATCGATGCTGTATGGCGACGATAGCCTGGATGTAACCAAAGAAGTGCTTGTTGGCCTTAACGCGGAGTATAAAGCAGGGCTGAAATAAGCCTTTCATACTATTTTATTAAAATTGGTCGTTATAAGGGTCGTATCCTAAACACCAATCAATTGAAAAAATACGCGGCCTTTATTCTCGCTGTAGCCATCCTCCAGGGCTGCGCTATGATCAGCAAGCAATATTATTACGTGCCTTCCGTCCCTCATCAAACTTTCAAAGGGCGCTTTAGTCATTCCGATTTCAAGATGATCTATAACAAGATCAGGGTATCGGGCAAGGGCGGCGATAGCATTGGCTCCATAGCGGTGAGCAATGGTATAGGCCATCCGCTTATGATGGGCCCGGTGGTTTTCCCTGTGATACCCGTGGGCGGTTTCTTCCAAAAAATAGACAGCAAGTTCATACTGGAGCTGACCGTTAATAGCAACGATGGCTATTTTATGCCTATGGCTATTGACAGCAACGACTATAAAAGAGTAAGGGATTCTTTGAGCGCGCTAAAAATTAGCACAAAAGGCCCATTGAGTGGGAGCCAATGTTATATGATGGTAAATGATACCTTAAAAATTCCGCTCAGGGCCGAAGAGTTTTTTATGGGTTATCCGAAGTCGCATAGTTACTGGATGACCTCGGATATCAAGTTTCGAAAGGCAAAAACGATTAGGCTGGTTACCGGGAATGCCTTGCTCGACAGTACGCTTAAAAATGTTACCTTCACACGCAAATCCCGCATCAAATTCGACCTGGTAGGGCCTGGTTATTAGGTTTTGGTTTGACGTATTACGGGTAACCCGTATTTCATTCTCGGTCATCAGCTTACCTTAGCTAAGCCGGGGCTAACAGTTTTGTAATAAATATTGTACCCCAGCTTTGGATTTATTTTATTGGTCGTTTTGTTCATTATCAATTTTTTTAAATAGCCAGGCAGTATCTTATCCATAAAAAGAAACCAGCGATTTAGTTTCCCCGGAACGATCACATTTTTCCTTTTTAATAAACCATCAATTGCTAACGGGGCCACATCTTCGGGGTCCATTACGGACATCCGATTAAGTAAGGGCATGGTTTTGTTGGTCAATGTCAAACCGATCGAAGTATTCATACCGCCCGGGCACAATACACTTACGTGGATATTATGCCTTTTTAGCTCCTTTTGCAGCGCTCTCGAGAAGGAATAGATATAGGATTTGGTTCCGCAGTAAACCTGCTTCTTAGGCAGATGGAAAAACCCGGCCATGCTACCTATATTCAATATGTAAGATGGCGTATTTTCTTCGAGAATTTTTATAAACAAGCGTGTAATCAGGGTCGTTGCCAAAACATTTAACTTAATAACACTGGCATATTGTTCGGCAGATTCATCTTCAAACCAGGCCGTACCGCCAATTCCTGCATTATTGATAAGCATATCGATACGAAATCCACGTTGTTCTATTTCTTCAAAAAGACGATAACAATTGATCTCGTCAGACAGATCGCTGGCAAAAACTTTTACTTCCACGTCAAAAGCTCTTTCCAAAAAATCTCCCAGGCCCCACAGCGCCTCACCTGGCAAAGCCACCAGTATAAGGTTCATACCTCTTGAGGCACATTCAATTGCTAATCTTTTACCAAGTCCTTCACTGGCGCCGGTAATGAGCGTATATGTTTTATTTTTCATGATGAATTGTATTTACGTAATCAATAGTTTGTTTTAGGCCAACGTTAAATGGAGTAATGGAATAACATAGCTGCCGTATTGCTTTATCATTGGAAAAAGTTGCGTCTAAAAAAAATCTTTTAGCAGCAGCGGGGGTGATCAATGGTTCCAGGCCGCTTATTTTATTCCTTACGAGCTCAAAATAACCCAAAAGCTGCATGGCATTAAGTGATAGCGGAATCAAACGGATCCTTTTTACTTCATTTTTTAAAATGCGCAGTACCTCTTCGTATGCAATGTTTTCCCCGCCAAGTATATACCGCTCACCACTAATGCCCCATTGCATTGCCTTTATATGGCCTTCCACCACATCGTCAATAAATGCATAATTTGATATCACACTTTTACCGCCGGGAATAAAAACGAACTTTCCTTTCATGCCATCCAAAAGCATGCGGCAAAAAGCATTGCTATGACTCAGTAAACCTGGGCCATATACCCGCGTGGGATTAACGATTACGCTAAACAGTCCTTTTTGGGCATACTCCTTTACCTGGTATTCTGCCAATTGCTTTGACAGGTCGTAATCACTCCGGAAGCTTATCATTCTTGGATCTTTTTCACAGATCAACGAGTTGAACGACGGGCCAAAGACTGCTGCACTTGATGTATAAACCAACTTTCGGACACCGGCATTTAATGCCTCCTGTAAAACATTTTTTGTGCCGTTTACATTTATTTCATAAAAAACTGAGGGATCCTTTGCCCAAAGTTTAGCGTATCCCGCTGTATGATAAACCTGTTCACAACCTTTAATGGCTTCGCGTATTGTTTCGGACGCGGTTATATCGCCGTAAAACACGTTAATATGCGGGTTGGTAAATAACGCGGCATCGTTTTGATGGCGTATTAGAACGTTTACGGTATGACCGCTTTCAACCAATTTCCTGGTAAGTTGATGGCCGATATATCCAGTGGCCCCTGTAACGAATATCTTTTTCATGACCGATGGTGTTTAAGTTGTTGATTGATGGTTATAAGCATATACCCTTCGTGCGAGAGCGAAAGTGTTATATGGAGTATTACAGCAGGCAAAACACTATGAAACCATATGGTGAGTATGCATAACACTGCTCCAAAAAGCGGGCAAAAAATGAGTTCTTCTTTTCCTGAGAAGAAATGGAGCAGGGTATAAAGAGCAATGTTCAAGATAATAGCCCACTGGACATCAAAATAATAGATAGATACGCCCAATAAAACCCCGCGAAAGAAAAATTCATAAACAGCAAGGAAAAATATCCTGACAGGCAAATAGATAAAAAGTGATCTGGCATTTCCCGGATTATTTATTCCGGGTAGTTTTTGAGCAGCGCTAATTGCGGTTTTCCTGCCCACATATGCCGTAAGTAAAACCAGGCTGGCCAGCACCAGCAATCTTTGCGCATCAACGGATATAACTCCGGGTAAGAAAACTGCTTCCTGCCTGTTTATAAAGACCAAAGGCAATCCCATAAGGACTATACCCGCATCATGCAAGTAGTTGAGCTCCTTTAAATTCGTGCAAATGCCGTACTTACTGCAAAGCTTGTGGGTTTTGCTTAAATAGTTGATCCAGGTGCCGGCAAAATACCCGCAGTATCCTGTTATCAATGCGATGATGGCGAATGCTGACATGGCTCAGGAATTATTGATAAGGGAAAAAGTGATCTTATAAAAGGAGTGAACGACCTCCACTTTAGTGCAGATGCCCTTATTGTAGTAGTAACAGTTGTAGTTATCATCGGGCAGGGTTACTTTATATCTATGTTCGCCGAGCTTGACTATGGAGATCAGTTGTTTATAGGTGTCGCTGTAAAGCGAGGTATTATTTGATGGTTCGTTATAGTAAAGGCCCAAAAAACAACCAGTAATAGGATAGTTGCTTAACTTATTGGTCTCATTTTCTTTTCTGTCTACAATAACGTAGTTGCCCCCGCTAAGCTGTGTTTGATTATTGGTTTTAACAGTTCCGTTTACTTTCCTGTAAACAGAGCTGTATTGCAGAATGCCATCTTTAAAAAAAGACTCTTCATTATCGTCGACACTGATTGAAAAAATAAAACGCGTCCTTACCTTACTTTCCACTTTGTATAAAACTGTATTGTCAACTACATTTCGTGAATAATTTAAAATGCCAATTTTAGTGCCCCCTTTTAATATTGCGTACTGGAGGCTTTGTGCCTGCAGGCTCCCGTATGATGTAAAGAGGAACAACAATGGATAAACAATGCTTTTGGAACGACGCCTCATGAATTTCGAGAATTCATGAGCGTAAAATTTTGCTTTCGTGGCCAGGTCATATTTTTTAAAGGCCCAAATGATTAATACAGGTATCATGGCGGTGCGATTTAATTGGTTAATAGTAATAATGGTTTCACAGTAATAATTTTGAGTGTTATAATTTCTGCTCAAAACTATTTTGTATAGCCGCCCTACACCAATTGGTTTCCACACCTGTGACTTTGCAAACTGCGATATTGCATGATTTACCTGTAAATAATCCCGGCGGGTTTGGATTTTCCCGGTTTTTAGGTTAAGTTTATTCCGGCGTCGGAAGATTTACCAAAATATTACCCCTGATTGTTAAATTTCCCCAAAAGATTATTGATGGAATCTAATAATAGTCAGCAAATACTTTTTAACCATATCAAAGGGTTAATACCACAAAACCTGGTGTTGGTTGATGTGATAGCCGAGGTGCTAAACATTAGTAATGACAGCGCATACCGTCGTATAAGAGGCGTAAAACCCATTTCCCTTGATGAGGCAAAAACCCTTGCTTCGCACTTTAAAATTTCTGTTGACCAGATATTAAACCTGGAGAGCGACGTCTATATTTTTAGCGGAAAATTTACCAACAGCACAGATTTTAAATACTATGACTGGTTGGAAAGTGTTGCAGGTTATCTGCAATATTTCCTGAGTTTTCAACCCAACCATTGGTTTTACTTTGCGAAGGAGGTCCCTTTTTTTTATTATTATCTTATCCCTGAAATTGCTGCTTTTAAATCCTTTTTCTTCATGAAGTCTATCCTCTCCTATGAGGATTGGAAAGCGGCTAAGTTTTCGGTAACTGATGATTACAGCCAGTACCATGATATAACGCAGAAATGCAGCAAGCTTTTTGCTGCCCTGCCAAGTACCGAAATATGGAATATTGAAAACATCACCAGCACCTTACATCAAATTGAGTTTTACCGGGTAACAGGCGCATTAAAATCCAACGAGGACGCCCTTATATTATTCGATAAACTCAGTGTTATGGTCGATCACCTGGAAATACAAGCCGAACATGGTGTAAAATTACTATATGGTCAGGATCCTTCAACAGGGAGAGCGCCTTTTAAACTATTTGTGAATGAGCTGCTGCTGGGCGATAATATGCAGATCATACAATATGGGAATAAGCAGGCCACAGCCGTTAATCATAGTGTGATGAATTATTTATTAACATCGGATGAGTCATTTAATACCCACTCAAAAAAGACCTTTGATAACATCATCCAAAAATCCACCCTTATTAGCGAAGTGAATGAAAAAGAACGCCTGCTATTTTTTAATAAACTACGGGCAAAAGTTCAGCATGCCAAACAACAGGTAGTATGATAATTCCCATTTTTTTTGTTATTCATTGGTACGCTTCAATTTTTTTGCAATCGTTCTTTTATCATCGCTATACCGCACACAGGCACTTTTATATGTCAAGAAACACGGAAAAGTTTTTTTACATCAGCAGTTTTATGGTTCATGGCTCGTCGTACATGAGCCCTAGCGCTTATGGTATTATGCACCGCCTGCACCATATCCATACTGATACGGAAGAAGATCCGCATTCGCCCATTAACCACCGCGGCTTTTGGAGTACCATGTGGCAAACAAGAAACAGTTATAACGACATTTTTATCGGCAAAACCTTAGTTGATAATAAGCTGGCGAAGGATCTTCCCCGTTGGGAAGGTTTTGACCGTATTGCACATACCTGGCCAATGAGAGTTGCCTGGATACTGGCGTACCTGCTTTTCTATATCTTTTTTGCATCTGCCTGGTGGATGTTTCTTTTATTACCGCTCACTGTAATCATGTGCCCGTTCCAGGGGACTATTATCAACTGGGGCGCGCATAAATTCGGCTATGTTAACTACCCGGTTGAAAACTATTCTAAAAATATTATTCCTGTCGATCTGATTTTTATTGGCGACGCCTATCATAATAACCATCATAAGTTCCCGGGCAAGGCAAATCACTCGCACCGCTGGTTCGAGATTGACCTCATTTATCAGTTAACCCGGTTAATGGGCAAAGCGAAAATTATCAGGTGGAAGATTCAATAGAATTACGCTGCATTCGAAATATACTTCACCAAACTTCTTTTGGCTACTGGTAGCAACGTTTGCTCCAGCGGGAAGCTGATATCGCTTGATACATAGTACACTGCCGGGTTGGGCAGATGTTTGCGCTTGTTAATCAGGTCGAGTTTGACCCATTCAGGTGTATTGACAATGCTTTGCTCGTACGTATCTACAAACTGAATGTTTATCCCACGGAATTTATCGTCCTTGTTTTCAAAAAGCGTGATCTGGTATTCGTATATCCAGTTGGTGCGTTCCTTGCCGTTCCGCAGAGAAAAATAGCCATTGTATGGCATCAGGGGAACAAGGCCGATAGGGTCGATGGTTAACCGGCTCTCCACAAAATCATAAATCTCCTTACCGGTTTGAATAGCCGGGTCCATTTTATACAATGCAAACGAAATAATGCTTTCTATCTCGCGCATGGTGCCGTCGTCCTCCACCATTTTCTGGTAGGTAAGCTTCAGCGCCTCGATATCCGCTTGTGTAAGACGCTGCGGGAACGCTTGCTGCATCACGCTTTTATTACGCTTAAAATCGAGGAGGTTATTGTAGTGAAATACCAGGTCGGTAAGATTTGGGTATAACCGGCTGCGGTCGAAATGGCGGTTTATTTCCTGCAAATAATCCAGCAGGATGTACTTTTTATGTTCGAAATCTATCGAACCTTCAATAAACCAATTGGCACCTAATGATTTCATATTACAAAGTCATTTTATGGTAGCTTAAATTATAAATAAAAAAGGCAATTTGCAACATGGTTTACGGCACCCTTTTTTTGATACCTGTACCGCTTGCAGAAAACGCCTCTGCAAAGTCGTTTACGCCTTATCTTACCCAAACGATAAACCATATTAAAGAGTATATTGTTGAGAATGAGAAAACCGCTCGCCGGTTTTTAAGGGAAGCCGGCTTAACCATTCCGCAAAGCGAACTCACCATCCACGATTATGGCAAACATAACCGCGATATACCTATAAACGAGTTTTTTACAGGATTAGTTGCGGGCAACGATGTGGGTTTAATGAGCGAAGCGGGCTGCCCGGGAGTAGCCGACCCGGGTGCAGAAATCGTAGCCGAAGCACATCGCAAACGAATAAAAGTGGTGCCCTTGGTCGGGCCAAGTTCTATCCTGTTGGCCATAATGGCATCCGGTTTTAGCGGGCAAAGTTTTACTTTTCATGGCTATTTACCGATCGATAAGATAGAACGGGCGAAAAAAATAAAGGAGCTGGAAGCGTTATCGCAACGCAATAAGCAGACACAATTGTTTATCGAGACACCTTTCCGCAACAATCCGATGCTGGAGGAGATACTACGATCATGCGCTCCCAAAACCAGGCTTTGCATTGCATGCGACCTTACTGCTGAAAGTGAATTTGTTCAAACCAAAACCATCGCCGAATGGAAGCAAAAAGTACCTGATCTGCATAAACGCCCAACTATTTTCTTGTTATTCTGTTCCTGATAATACATGTTGATCACTGAACCGCATACCAAAGTCTTAATAGTAGGTGCCGGGCCATCGGGACTGATGATGGCCGCGCAACTATTGCGTTATGGAATTCAGCCTTTAATTATTGATAATAAAAAAGGCCCGACAAATCACTCAAATGCACTGGCGGTACAGGCCCGCTCACTGGAAATATACCGGCAAATGGGTGTGAAAGATAAAGTAATTGCGAATGGTAAACGAACAAAAGGCATTGCTTTTAACAAGGATGGCAAACCGGTAACCTCGCTGTCGTTTTCAAATGTGGGTGATGGACAAACGGCATTTCCCTATGTATTGCTTTACCAGCAGTATAAAAACGAACGGCTGTTACTGGATTATCTTACCACTAACTGCTGCCCGGTTTATTGGGATACTTCGTT
This sequence comes from Mucilaginibacter sp., assembly GCA_043739405.1. Lineage (GTDB taxonomy): Bacteria > Bacteroidota > Bacteroidia > Sphingobacteriales > Sphingobacteriaceae > Mucilaginibacter. Next base: position 20,977 of record JAYUEE010000083.1, read on the forward strand.
AATATCATTACAACAAAAGGCAGGTTATATAGAGGTAGTGCTAAAGAATAATGATAGCGAATACCAATTAAAATGTGATTGGGTGGTAGGTGCCGACGGAGCGCACAGCACGGTGCGAAAGGAATCACAGATTCCGTTTAACGGTGATACCTATCCGAATTATTTTTACCTGGCGGATGTTAAACTCGGTGCGACATTCCCTGATAACGACCATATTCAGCTATATCTTGACAAAAACGGCTTTACGGGCTTCTTCCCCATGCCCGAGAAAGATTCCTACCGTATCATCGGTAATCTGCCTTCAGAATTTGACGATAGAGAAGGCGTTACGCTGGATGAGATTTTGCCTTTTTTATCTGAGATCATAAAATCGGATGTGCATATCGTCGAAAACCATTGGTTCACTACCTATAAGCTGCATCACCGCATGGCAGATAAATTTCGCGACAACCGGTGCTTTTTAATCGGCGATTCGGCACATATTCACTCGCCCGCCGGTGGCCAGGGGATGAATACAGGCTTGCAGGACGCCTATAACCTGGCATGGAAACTGGCTGGTGTAATCAACGGTCATATCAAAGAAACTATATTGGATAGTTACGCCGCCGAGCGCATGCCGATAGCAAAAACCTTATTGGCTACCACCGACAGGGCATTTAATATGATCATGTCGGGTAACTGGTTTATGTTGATTTTTAAAAATTGGCTGTTGCCGAAAATTTTGACTGCTGTCTGGAAAAGTAAAAGTATTAAATCGGTTTTCTTTAAGCGTATTTCGCAAATTGGCATCAGCTATCGCGACAGCAAAATTAACCTTCACTTGAGCAATGCCGAAAAGATAAAGGCAGGCGACAGGCTGCCCTATCTTGAGATCTATGACGAGAAAAAGCAGGAAGAAACTGACCTGCATGACTGGTGCAGCAAACCGGGTTTCACCCTGATCATTTTGGGCCGCTTTGATGAGATGTTACTTTTCAATATGGCTAAATGGATAAGCAGTCGATACCCGGGCATTCTGAATTTCTTTTACCTGCCTCCATCAGGCAAAAACCTGGCTGTTTTTGAAGCTTTTGAAACGGACCCGCACCAGCAAAAAGCCATTATTGTTCGCCCGGATATGTACATCGGTTATATGAATGATTTGGTGAGTATCGCTATGCTGGATAATTACCTGCAAAATGTAGCGGGATTGGTATAACGTTACCCGTGTATGGTCTCGCTTTTGCCGTAGTTTTGAATCACCACAGCTTCATAATCCAGGAATTCTTTCCAGCGTTTGTCGACATCAAGTGCGCTGCAATATTTTTTTGCCAGGCGGATAAAAGTGCTGTAATGTGTGGCTTCGCTAACCATTAATTCATGATAAAATTCTGAAAGCTGTTGGTCATTAATATGCTCGGACATTACCTTAAACCGCTCGCAGCTGCGCGCCTCTATCATGGCCGAAAATAGTAAACGGTCGAGCAGTTGTGCCTCCCTTCCGCCACCAATGATGATGAATTTCCGCAACTCGTTTACATAATTATCCTTGCGCTCACGACCAAGTATATAGCCCCGTTCCAATATAATATCATGCACCCGTTTAAAGTGGTCCATTTCTTCCTGCACCAATGCGGCCATTTCCTGGACGAGGTCCGAAAGGTTGGGGTTTTGAACTATAAGTGTGATTGCGTTGCTGGCGGCCTTTTGTTCGCAAAAAGCATGGTCGGTTAAAATCTCTTCGATATTGCTTTCTACCACATTTTTTACCCAAAGCGGGTCGGTAGGCAGTTGAAGTTTAAGGATTGTTCTTTCGCTCACGGAGCAAAAATACCTTTATTTAGGTGAAAGGTAAAAGGATAAAGGTGAAAGGTATTTAGATTTAGGACAGGCCAAATGGCTAATGCCAATGACTATTGACCATTTACCCCCAAAGGTCTATCTCTTTTTCCAGTTCATCGTGAGGGATGTATTGGTTGATCACCTCTTCGTCGGCTTGCTCAATTTTCGCCATTAATATGATCTTATCGAAAAGGTCCACCACATCCATCTTTTCGGGCATATTGCTTACAAAATATTGTAATTTTTCTTTCGAGAGCTGCATAACGGTACTGTTAATTTTGAGATTTGAATTAAAATATATTGTACGTTATTTGACAGGCGAATGTTATATCTGTTACAGAATTTTTACCCGTTTGCGTACAGATTTTTACTTTCAATAAACTCAAGCACCTGGTCGGGCACAAAATATTGGACATTCTTCTTTTCGGAAAGGGATTTCCGGATAAAAGATGCTGATAGTTCCATTAAGGGAGTCATAGTGATGGTTACCGATGGATGCGAAGCAAACTCGGCATTCTCATAACCGGGGCGTGGATATACATAGATGCGGTAATCGCGCAATATTAGTTTATAATTCTTCCATTTGTGCAGCGTACCCAGGTTATCCGAACCCATGATAATAGCAAACTCATGTTCAGGGTATTTCTCCTTGAGATGAGCCAGTGTATCGATCGTATAAGACGGCTGCGGCATTCTTAGCTCCACATCGCTTACCGAAATATTCTTCGAATTATCGGTTGCCAGTTTGGCCATCTCCAGCCTGTCGTAGGTGTTGATCAGGTCTCCATACTTTTTCAATGGGTTTTGGGGCGATACGACCAGCCAGACTTTATCAAGGTCGGTATGGTTAGCCATGTAGTTGGCGATAATTAAATGACCAATGTGGATAGGGTTGAATGACCCGAAGAGTAAACCAATTTTCATTTTCACTCAATGGTTAAAAGTTCAATAGTATTTGTCTAAGCCTATAGAACCCCTTTCGCGTTTCATGAGTCATGAACCACCAACTATGAGCTTAATTATTTTTGAGAAAGTTCCGCACTAATTCCTCCGCCTCTGCACATGCCGTTTGAAGATCGTGATTTTTTAGGATAATATCAAATTGCGGAGCATAATTCAATTCTTTTTCTGCTTTTTCGAACCGTTCCTTCAATTTTTCAGCACTATCAGTGCCCCGATCGCTCAATCGCTGCTTTAAAACCTCCAGTGATGGCGGCTGAACAAACACCGCAAGGGCCAGCTCTTCGTATTTGCGCTTTAGGTGAAGGCCGCCTTCCACGTCGATATCAAATATCACGGTTTTACCGTGGCTCCATATCCGGTCGATCTCGGTCCTTAGCGTACCATAAAATGTACCACTATAAACTTCCTCAAACTCTACAAACTGTTTCTTGGCTATACGGTGCAAAAATTCTTGTTTGCTGATAAAATAATAGTCTTTGCCATCTTCTTCATCACCGCGTGGTTTGCGTGTAGTAGCCGAAATAGAAAATTCAAGTTGTGGTATCTTTTTCAGCAGATGCTGAACAATAGTGGTTTTACCTGCCCCTGACGGTGCCGAAAATATGATGAGTTTTCCGTTCTGGCTCATAGTTCATGGTTCATAGTTCATGGTCAATGGATAGATGGCTATGATCTATGAACCATCAACCAAGAACTACTATAATACATTTAGTAATTGTTCTTTTATCTTCTCCAGCTCTTCCTTCATGCCCACCACCAGTTTCTGGATATTGGCATCGTTGGCTTTTGAGCCCAGGGTATTTATCTCGCGACCGATTTCCTGCGATATAAAGCCCAGCTTTTTACCGTTGGCATCTTCGTTTTTCAGGTTTTCGATAAAATAATCGCAATGTGTTTTAAGGCGTAGCTTTTCTTCTGTTATATCAAGCTTATCAATAAAATAGATCAGCTCCTGTTCAAAGCGATTCTGGTCAATTGCCTCGCGGCCAACGGCTTCAGTCAGAAAGGTGTTTAATCGCTCCCTGATTACCGGCACACGTTTCGGTTCTTCTACTTCTACCAATTCAAGGTTTTTTAGGATGATTCCAATACGGTATTTTACATCCTGTTCAAGCACATTGCCTTCATCGCCCCTGAACTTTTGAAAATTGGCGACGGCCTGCTGAAAGGTTTTTTCTACTATTTTCCATTCCTCCTCTGAAACAGTTTCCTCCTCGTATCTAACAACCTCAGGCAAGCCCAATGCAAGTTGCAGCAAGTTGGTGACAGGCTCATTCAAGTCTTCGCTAACAGATTTTAGCTGCTCAAAATAGTTCTTAAGCAGGTCCTTATCAATTCCGGCAGCTTTTACATTGGCATCCGCCTTCTCTACATTGATAGACAGGCTCACTTTGCCCCGCTCAATTTGCTTATTGCATTCGTTACGAAGCTGGAATTCTTTTTCGGAAAATGATTTAGGTATGCGCAGCGTTAATTCGAGGAATTTGCTGTTCAGAGATTTGATTTCGACGGTATACTTGGTATTACCCGAATCGAAAACAGCAATCCCATAACCTGTCATGGATTTTAACATGCGCAAAGATAGTGTTTTTAGTGATTAGAGGTTAGAGGCTAGAGATTAGTTGATTTAGATGCCTAATCACTGGTTAACTAGTCTCTGATCTCTAACTTTAACATCTTTTTACAATTTAAAATGACCACAATGGTTAGTTTTGCACTTATATGCGTTTGCATTTCAAATTATTTGCTTTTGTATCAATACTTTGCTGTATGTGCTCCGGCGCGCTTGCACAGGCTATCACCGTAAAGGGTGTTATCTTCAAGAAAAGCACTAACGATAGAATATCGCAGGCCCTGGTAAATGACCTGAATAACAAGGTGATCATGATGAGTGACGAACTGGGCATGTTTAGCATCAGCGCTTCCGTTGGCGATACGCTTGTGATAACCAAAAACAATTACACCCCACTTCGAATAACCGTACTCAATAAAGATGACATCGCACTTTACATGCAGCCCGTAATTGAATTGAACCAGGTAACTATCAAAGGCGAGACCAAAAAGCAGGAACTGAACGATGTAATGAAGCAGTATAAAAGCCAGGGTGTTTTTAACGACGGCAAATCATTGCCTTTTTGGGAATTCGTTAATTCGCCTATTACCGGTATTTATAATTTGTTCGGAAAAAGTCCCGGCCAGGCGCGCCGCTTCGCTGAATATTCAAAAGTCGAACTCGAAAATACAGCAGTAGACAGAAGATACACCAAAGACCTGGTAAAAAGCATCACTAAACTACCTGACGATGAAGTGGTGAATTTTATGCAGTTGTACACCCCGTCGTACCAGGATATAAAGGAATGGAACGATTATAAGCTGATCACCTATATCAAAAAGAACCTGGCTTACTATCAGAAGACTAAAAACATTCCCCAGCAGAAGCTGAATTAGATCGTCAACGCCTCGCAGGCCTTTTCAGCGGCCATCTTTTCGGCATTCTTTTTATTAAACTCCTTACCCGTGCCCATTATTTCGCCATCAATACTGGCCTGAACGGTGAATAGTTTGTTGCTTTCGCCTTCTTTATTGTCGATCAGCTCAAAGGTGATGTCCTTGCCGTGGCGCTGGCACCATTCAATGAGTTTACTCTTAAAGTTGGTTTCAGTTTGTTCGAGGCGATGAATATCAATATGCGATTTTATGATATGATTTACCAGGAAGTTTTTGGTGAAATCATAGCCTTTATCCAGGTAAACAGCACCTATTAGCGCTTCAAACGCATCGCCGAGTAACGAACTTTGCCGGGTTGAATTCACCATTCGGTTATCATACTGAATTAATTGCTCAAAACCCAGTTTACGCGCCAGTTGGTTCAGGTTTACCCGGTTTACTATTTTTGAACGTAATTCGGTTAAAAAACCTTCGTCTTCAAAAGGATACAATTTAAAGAGCACTTCGGCTACTACGCTGCCTAATACTGCATCGCCAAGGAACTCCAGGCGTTCATTACTGTTTTTTACACCTTTTTTTACGCTTTGCGCGACAGATTTATGGCGAAATGCCAGCCTATATAAAGACAAATTGCCCGGCACGAAGCCAAGCAAATTCTTTAATGATTTTACGTATTTTCTATTGGGCGATAAATAAAGCTTATAGAACCGTCGGATTGGCATTCAAATTAATCTTCGTACTTCTTAAATATCACTGAAGCGTTATGGCCGCCAAAGCCGAAACCATTGCTTTGAGCTATCTTAACTACTCTTTTCTGTGCAGTGTTGAATGTGAAGTTAATTTTAGGATCAAAAGCCGGGTCGTCCGTAAAATGGTTGATAGTTGGCGGAATGATATTATTTTGGATAGCCAAAATAGCAGCAATCGCTTCAACTGCCCCTGCTGCTCCCAGTAAGTGCCCTGTCATTGATTTGGTCGAACTGATGTTTATACGATAAACATCGTCGCCAAAGGTATCCTGTATAGCTTTAACTTCCTGCGGGTCGCCAATAGGGGTTGACGTGCCGTGAACGTTCACATAGTCGATATCATGCGGTGTAAGGCCGGCATCTTCCAACGCTGCCTTCATTACCAATGCTGCGCCAAGCCCATCGGGGTGTGGTGCGGTCATGTGATAAGCGTCGGCACTCATGCCACCGCCAATCATTTCGGCATAAATTTTCGCGCCACGTGCTTTAGCGTGCTCCAATTCCTCCAGGATGATCGTTCCTGCACCTTCGCCGGCCACAAAACCATCGCGGTCCAAATCAAATGGACGCGAAGCCGTTGCGGGATCGTCATTTCGGGTTGATAAAGCGTGCATTGCATTAAATCCGCCAATACCTGCCTCATTGATAATAGCTTCCGAACCGCCAGTAATAAACATATTGGCTTTTCCCAGGCGGATATAGTTGAAAGAATCAATCAGCGAATTATTGGATGAAGCGCAAGCGGAAACTGTTGTGAAGTTTGGCCCCCGCAAACCATATTTAATAGATATATGGCCCGGTGCGATATCCGCGATCATTTTTGGGATAAAGAAAGGGTTAAAGCGTGGCGTACCATCACCTTTGGCAAAGGCGATCACCTCATCCATAAATGTTTTTAGCCCGCCAATGCCTGATCCCCAAATGACACCAATGCGATTGGTATCTAATTTTTCGAAATCAAGCCCGGCATCTTTTACCGCTTCTTCAGTTGAAAATAAAGCGTATTGAACGAACGGATCGAGTTTCCGGGCATCTTTTCTGCCCAAAAAACCGTCAGCGTCGAAGCCTTTTACTTCGCAAGCGAATTTGGTTTTGAACTTTTCGGTATCAAAACTTTTAATTAAGGCAGCGCCACT
>JAYUEE010000084.1:0-79285 GCA_043739405.1 Mucilaginibacter sp.
TGGTGGGCATCGGTGTCACTAAAAACTATTGCAGCTTGTATCCCATGAGCAGCGGCCTTACTAAAAAATTGAAGGAAGAACTCAAGGGTGTGAAGATATCAGGCACGACTTTTCATTTCACACCGGGCGAACCTTTGCCTGTCGACCTCATAAAACGCATAGTAACCCGCCGCATGCAGGAAAATGAGCAAAAGGCAATGCAAAAAAAATAGTTGCGCCGGTATTGTGCGCCACCCAAAAATACCGTGAAAACACCCTTTAAATAATCAATCATAATTACTTAATTTAGAGTGATTTATATTAACCTAAATTAAGATCATGAGTATCGCTAAAGCCGTAAAGAAGGGCTTGCACAACAGCCTTCTCACTTTCAAGCTATTTGAAATAGTTATTTCCGCAGTTTGCATCAGCATCCCGATCTTTTTAAGGCTGGGCGACACCGGCGCCAGCTCTTTTCGCGGAAGCATCAGCGATTATGCCTACATGTCGCATAGTTATCTTTTCGGAATGCTGCTGTGCATGGCTGCTATGCTGTTTATTTTTAACGGGGCGGTTTATTTTAAAAATTATGTACATTTTCAACTCAGTGCATATGGCACCGGGTATAATGTGATACTTGGCCTTAGTTTGCTTGGTGTTATCCTTTTTCCTTACGGGGAACATCGTGTAGTGCATTACGCTTCCGCGACCTTGTTTTTTGTTGGGAATGCCGTCGTAATGGGTATATTTCACAAAGAAAAAAACCGCGTTGTCAGCATAATCCTCGCTATTCTTACCGTACTGTTTTTAGGGCTTTGGTTGCTCAATTACCTGGCCCCAAGTACGCATTGGCTCGACTGGCTCACACTTTTTTGGGCCGAATGGCTTTCGCTGACGGTTATCGGCATACATTTTATACTGGAATCGAGGGGGATGTCCGGCAGCAATAATCTATGATGATCAATTGATTTTTTTAAAACCATCTGCAACCCGCAACTTGTGTCAGGCACAAAGCAGGGCATTTACCTTTGCGGTCAAAGGCACCTGGTGGTCGCTGCATGGGGCGGATAGTAAAATCTGCACTATCAGATAAACTTTTTATCCATTTCTACTTCGCTTGCCAAATGAACATAATAAGTCTTCCTGCAATAATTGCAATAGTACTTCCTCATGTCAAAAAAAGAAAGAATAGCTTTAATGAATCGCCCTTTGGGTTTTTCGTACTGAAAATGTTCGCCACAGTCAGGACAAAAACACGTCGGTTTCAATTTTAAGTTAGTTCTCAATTTAGGTACTGGATTTAATACTTAAACGGGACTGCCTTACAGAAAGTTATAGGCCGGTTGTGAAGTGTAAATACTGCATTAATGTAACGCTACCGCCAGCATGTACCACGAAGCATGCGGCAGCCATTGTTCGGCCCAGCGCCAATCCGCATCCTTACCTGTTTGGGCGTATGAAAGGTTAAAATCGATATCGTTTTCGTCATTGAACCCAGAAGTAATGCCATTTACGATACCCCCGGGTGCGTTTGTGTATTCAAACGTCCCGAAAAAGCCATAAGCCGGGTTATTGTGCCCCACTCCTTCCAGCATGCAGGAATCAAATGGGTTCAATCCCAATATCCAGTTGAGCTGATCCAGCGCAAAGTTTTGCAATTTATCCTGGAATACTTTATCATCGGCAAAAAGCCCTGCAGCGAACCGTGCTGCTGCTGCCATCGAGCCCAACCGTGCATTTTCGCCCTGCCACCATGGCGAAGCATCGCTGCCATGTGGAAAGAAGAATGCACTGCGCCTGTTACCCAAAGTATCCTGTGTCAGTTGCCGGCTATAGCCGAATGGATTATTGACCTCAGCGGTTACAGCGAATTCAAAACCAAAGGATTGCCTGATGGCATTTTTTATCAATTGCTGTGTTTCGGGCAAGGCATAAGGATAATATTCGACCAGGCTCACTATCGGCAACCCAGCATCTGATGGGTGAAAAAACGGCCTGTCCTTTTCATCGGCGCGCCAATAGTTTTTATAGTTTTTCCATGTTGACAACCTGCCAATTAATGACAATGCCCGCTTCTCGGCCGCTGTTTTATATTTATCGTTTTGTGTTGCTTTAAAAAGTTCTGTCGCGGCGCTTAAGGCGCAATAATCATCCAGGATATTCTCTTTACCATCATTGGTCATGGCAATATTGTTCACCTCTAAAAAGCCGAACGCGTTTTCGGCAGCCTTCAGGTAATCGGCGTTGCTGTAATCGCCAGAAGTTTTACAGGTTGATGCAATGGCCAGCGCAGCAATAGACATCCCTCCGCCCGAGCGGTAACTGCACTGGTAGCTGCGCCAGTTGGTATCGATTGTATTACCTTTGAATGAATCATCCGTTTTTGATACTTTAATGCGATAGCTTTTTCCTTCCGGACCAATTGCCCTGTCCTGTGGTAGTTTACCGGGGCCTGGCGCACCTACGGAACGGTAGAATGAGCCGCCCTTAGCCTGCATCCTGCATAAATAATCAGCGCCATACATTGCTTCATCGAGTAACCGCCTGTTAAACTGCCTAAAATCCGTTCCCGACCTCTTACTTAGTAACTCGTAGGTTTTAAATAAACTCCATGCGGTAAAAGGTATCTGTTGAGGGTTAAAGTATGATGAAAATGTAAGGTGCGATAAGTGCTTGCCATAATCACCGGTAGCATCATACCATCCTCCGTGCGCATCAACGGTATCGGGCCTACCCAGCAAAGGTGAACGGCGATCGGCTTTATCCAATAAGCCTGAGCTTCTTTGACCCTTAAAATAATAGATAACATCTGATAAAGTAGCCTGCTCCAAAACGTTCTTACCTATTACAAACGGATACGAGAAAACTTTGCCCTGAGGCTGCACGATCTGCAATTTGTAAGTACCTGCTGTTTTGAACTGACTAAAATCCATCGTCCAGAACTGCCAGTTTTTCCACTTATTTACCGGTCCACTATACGTTATACTGCCGTTATAAACTTGTTGGCCCGTATTTGCATCGATTATTTGAAAAGATATTAATGATGCTTTATAGTCAGTTACCACGATGGCCTTTTTGGTTTTGTCAAATTCATAACCCACATGATTGGCCACAATTTTTGCAGATTGCGCGAATAGCAATGCAGGCAAACAAAAGCATAGGATGAACAGGATAGTTTTTTTCATGAAATACAGGTTTACAACGAAGCCCTTACAGATTGCTCCGCAAGGGCTTAAATTACTGAATATTTTATTCGGATAAAAACTACACCAAAGTTCCCTTCTTCAATTCCTTAACCGCATAGTCTGCCGCACGGGCTGTCATCGCCATATAGGTTAGCGACGGATTTTGACAGGCGGTTGAGGTCATTGCTGCGCCATCGGTAACAAATACATTCTTGGCATCCCAAACCTGGTTCCATTCGTTCAACACGGATGTTTTAGGGTCGCGGCCCATGCGTGCGGTACCCATTTCGTGTATACCACGACCAAGTACACCTTCCATGATATGCGTTTTTACATTTTTAACGCCTGCTGCTTCCAGCATTTCTTTTGCGTCATTCATCATATCCACACGCATTTTCAGTTCGTTATCGCGAATAATCGCATCAATGGCCAATACAGGCAGCCCCCATTTATCTTTTTTGTCTTTATCCAGGTACGCCCTGTTATCATGATATGGTAAAGTCTCACCAAAACCGCCGATGCTCATCGTCCAGTCTCCGGGTTCGCTTAGGGCATCCTTAAATGCGCCACCGATGGCGTATTCGGGTATGGCTCGGCTGTAACCTTCGCGTGATGCACGACCCTGGTAACCAAAACCGCGGATATAATCGCGTTTTTCGCCGTTAAGGTTTCGGTAGCGTGGGATATAAATTCCATTTGCCCTGCGTCCGAAATAGTATTTGTCTTCATAGCCTTCCATATGGCCGCTTGCACCTACACCCAAATGATGATCCATCAGGTTGTGACCCAGTTCACCGCTGCTGCTCCCCAATCCATCCGGCCAGATATCCGTTGCAGAGTTCATAAGCACCCAGGCACTGTTCAAAGTTGATGCGTTCAGGAATACCACTTTCGCATAAAACTCATAGGTCTTATTAGTTTCGGCATCCAGTACCTCCACTCCTTTTGCTTTTTTGGTATCCTTATCGTACAGTATCTTCGTCACGATCGAAAATGGCCTCACCGTCAAATTGCCCGTAGCAACTGCAGCCGGCAAAGTAGCCGATTGTGTGCTGAAATAAGCTCCAAAAGGGCACCCCAGCGCGCATTTATTACGGTACTGGCAATTGGTGCGGCCGATATGCGGGACAGTAATATTGGCGGTACGGCCCATCACCATGTGTCTTAAGCCTTTGTAATGTTCATTGAATCGTGCCGATACGTCCTTCTCTACACAAGTCATTTCCATCGGTGGCATAAAGTCGCCATCAGGCAAAATAGACAACCCATCTTTATTGCCCGATATACCGGCAAAGCGCTCGGCATAACCATACCAGTACTCCAGATCCTTATAGCGTATGGGCCAGTCAACAGCGATGCCGTCTTTAGCATTGGCTTCAAAGTCCATTTCCGCCCAGCGGTAGCTTTGTCTGCCCCACATCAGCGAGCGGCCTCCTACATGGTATCCTCTGAACCAATCAAACCGCTTAACTTCCACATATGGGCTCTCCTGTTCGTTAACCCAGTAATCCGGGTTAGCTTCGTTTAGCGGGTAATCACGTTTAAGTACCGGGTGGTCCTTTATCAGTTGCTGCGTGCGGCTTCCCCTGTGAGGAAATTCCCAGGGGGCCTTGTTAGCGCTAACATAGTCCTTAATATGCACAATGTCGCGCCCGCGCTCCAGCATAATGGTTTTTAATCCTTTTTCGGTTAACTCCTTCGCGGCCCATCCGCCCGAAATCCCGGAGCCGATAACTATTGCGTCATAAGTATTTGTTTCCGTTGCCATTTATAATTGGTTTGATAGCCTAATGTAGAAAAAAATTTAAAGAAACAAGTATCATTGCGTCATTGTTACACAATTAAGCTAATGCCTTCGCCGCAAACTCCCTGCATTTAATTACTTCTTTTACCGCATCCGAATCAGCCGGAATATTATATTCCAGTTCTATCGTAGCCGGGAACTTGTACTTGTTCTTTTGCATCAGCTTCAGCACCTCGGCAATCGGGGTATCACCCTGTCCCCACGGTTGATTCGGCCCGTCATGAAATTTCCTGTCCTTTATATGCATGCTCACTATCCGCTCGTGATTTTTCAGGATAAAATCAACCGGGCTGCTGCTGGTACCGGCGGTATAGTGGCCAATATCCAGGTTAATCGCATTGTATTTTGATTGACCTAAGGCGGTATCCCAAAGCGTAGGTGTGGCCTGGGTGTGAGCATGGTATCCCACATATATTTTATGCTTTTCGGCGATCTCGCCCAAACGCCTGGTCTGCGCATCATCAGTAGGCAACTCAACGGTAACATGGGTAACACCCAAAGCTTTACCGGCATTAAAGGCATAATCAATTTCGGCATCGGTGTTTTTCGCACCCAAGGCATTTGGTTTCCATGCATGTATCTTCACACCTGCATCGTTGTACATTTTGCGCAGTTCAACAAATTTATCCATTGGTACGCTGGCCCGCCAGTCGGCTACCTTTTTTGCGCGGGTGGCATAATCCTCGCCTGTTACGCGCGCCGGTATCCCGGCAAATACCTCTGCTGCATCGCCCATCAGCTCAATCGTATTGATATTACATTGCAGTACATATTGCAGCAACTGTTCGGCACTGCCCGGCATGCTCCTGTACGAATAGGTGATGACGCCTATCTGTACCCCGTTTATTTTTGAATTTGGCTTTGACTGAAAAAGCGAAGCCGCAAACGATGCTTTTGAACCGAGCGCGATACCAGCTGCTGCCAGTGCTGCACTGCCGATGAAACGGCGGCGCGAAATATTTTCTTTCATAATCAGTATTGGTTTGGTTTCTTGAACTAAGATATTAATGCCAAGTTAGGCTTTGATATTTATAAATGATAACGTAGTTATGTAAAAAAGGTGTTATGGTTGGAGATTAGAGGTTAGTGATTAGTTAATTAGAGATTAGTGCTCAAAAATGAAACGGAAAACCTGCCTAATCTCTAGTCTCTAATTAACTAATCTCTATTTCCCCGTCCCTACCCAAATCAGTGCGTTTAAAATCAGCTTGCATTCCATCGGGCTATCGAAAGTGTGCGACAGCGTGGCGTTGGTATGCCCATCGTAATCCATGGAATTGTGACCCATATTAAAGTAAACCATTTTAAAGTTTTTGTTGGTCCACACCACGGGGTAATAGCCGCTGTGCCATATTTCATACAGTTTGGGCCCGGTTCCCAACGGGAAACTGCTCGAATCAATGGAGCAAAGTATTTTGATATCCGGGTTCTTTGTAAGGTCTTTTTCCCAGCGGTACCACTCGTTGGGCGATGTTTTAAAAGTTTCGGGCATGCCTTTGGTTACGGGGTGCTTATGGTCCTCAACCCTTAGAATAGCCGGTGTCGGGTGCCAGGTATTGCTCACATATTGCCCCGAGCCCAAAAACACATTGTGGTACCAATCCCAATCGGCATTATATTCGGAAGGTGTTAAGGCAAATCCGGCAAAATGAAAGCCCAGCCAGCCGCCGCCATTTTTCATGTATTCCTCAAAGACCTTGCGTTGAGCCTGATCCTCGGTGCGCGAGTCCAAAAACAGCACAACCTGGTATTTCGACAAGAACTCCGCATTCAACTTGCTCCAGTCTTTTGTCGAATCATATGTAAAATTGTATTTCTTCGCCATTTCAGGAAAAAACTTATTGGCGTCGTGCACAAAACTGATGTGGGCCAGGTCGTTATATTCGTGATAGAACGCGATCACATGGAAAGTTTTATGCTTGCTGCTTTGCGCAAATGTGTGTGAAAAATTAATGCAAAGCATAAATACTGCCGACAGCAGCAATAGTTTATACGAACAGTTCATTTTGGTTAGGAATTGATTACTGCAAGATAAAAATAAATTCTTAACGACGTTTTAAGTGTCGCTCTTTATTAGCCTTCGGGTAAATCCTCCGATGGTAAGTCCCTGCACCAAAATGGAATAAACAACAATTATGTAGGTGATCAGCACAAATTCATCCCGGTACATTTCGGGACTTAGGGACAACGCTAGAGCAACTGACAAACCTCCTCTCAAACCTCCCCATGTCAGGATCGCTACGGCATGTTTCTCAAATTTTATCGTAAACCGAAGCAGGGAGATAGGCAATAATACTGAAATCCACCGGGCAAAAAGTGTGATAAAAATAGCTATTACACCAATCAGTAATATCGTTGCATTGGTTTTAATCACAAGCATTTCGAGGCCTATAAGCAGAAAAAGTATCGCATTCAGTATCTCATCTATCAATTCCCAGAATTTTCCGAGGTAGTCTCGGCTTGTATCTGACAGAACTTCATCCTTCACTTTATTCCCCGTAATGATACCAGCGACAACCATCGCCAGCGGACCGGATACATGCAGGTAATCTGCACCTAAATAACCACCGGCAACAATAGCGAGGGTAACAAGCACCTCAACCTTATAATCGTCGATAGAACGCAGCGCAAAATAACCTGCATAACCCAGGGCAGCGCCAAATAGCAATCCGCCTACAGCTTCAGTCATAAATAGCTTACCGACCGATAAAAAATCAATCGCTGATATGCCCGAATGTGCAGCATCAAGCAAGGTTACAAATACCACCACGGCCACGCCGTCATTAAATAACGACTCACCGGAAATTTTGATCTCAAGAGACGAAGGTATTTTGGCTTGTTTTAAGATCGCCAGTACAGCTATTGGGTCAGTGGGCGAAACTACGGCGCCAAAAAGCAGGCAATAAATAAATGGTACCGGTATGTGGAACAACTGAAATATTTCCCAAATCATTCCGCCGACCAATGTTGTCGAAATTAATATACCCAAGGTTGAAAGGAGCAGAACCGGCCACAACTCTTTTTTTAGTTTAGTTGCATCAATGTGTATGGCACCGGCAAAAAGCAGGAAACTCAACATAAAATTCATCAATACATCACGGAAATTAATGGAAGCTACAAGCAGTTTGGCCTTAACTGCGACTGAAGGATAAAAGTGTCCCGAAAACACCAACAGAAGTGAGCAACCCAGCGATAATACCATAATGCCGATGGTAGGCGGCCATTTTATGAGTCTGTGGTTAATATAGGCGAACGTGGCGGCCAGTACAATTGTGAACGTAAGTATTTCGCTGATGCCCATTTTAAAAAGTAAGTGTATTATGGACAATATAAGAAAAAAAAGTCCCGCAGTTATTAATGTTTCCTCTCCATCTTATAAACTTCCGAGCCGGCGAGCAGAAACGAGCCTACGCCATAAACTTCAGTATCATCGGTTGTCACTTTTTCGGGCCTCTCGCCTATTTGCTGCACATAACCCAGTTTACCATCAGGCTGAACGCAACCCATTAATGCGGTCCAGGCTTTTTCAACCACCGCATGATATTTTTTATAAGGCAATAAGCCGTTGTTGATACCATAAGCCAAAGCATAACAATAAAACCCTGTACCGCTGGCCTCTTTCACGGGATAGCTTTCCGGGTCAAGCAGTGCGGCGTGCCAGGTACCGTCGGCATTTTGCAGCGACCCAATTTTCGCAGCCATCTTTTTGTACAGGTCGACAAACTTTGGCCTGTCCGGGTAATCTTCAGGCATATTTTCGAGCATCTTGACAAGGCCTCCCATCACCCAACCATTTCCACGCGACCAGAATACCTTTTTGCCGTTGGCTTCTTTTTGGGTAAAAAAGCGGCTGTCACGATAGTACAGGTTCTCATCCTTATCAAACAAATAATCACTTGTTTTCCACCACAATTTACTGGCGGCGTCAAGATATTTTTTATCTCCGGTTGCTGTCGACAAGTAAGCAAAAGCCGGCGGCCCCATAAACAAGGCATCACACCAGGCCCATTCGCGGTTGGCGATATTGCTTTTCCACTCCAGCGACTCGGTGTGCGGTAACGCTGCTATGCTATCGGCCTGGGCTTTAAATTGCGCTATCATCGCGGGTTGCTTATACACCAGGTACATTTGCGAAAACATCTGCGCCACACAATAATCATCTGCCATGGTATGCCTCGACCCCGTTTTCCAGTGCAGGCTATCGCCAATGGTGTGCATATCACCGAGGTAAGTTGAATAGGTGGCTACCTGCGCGAGTTCCATATAACCGGCGTAACAGGCTCCCATCGTCCAGTCCCATTTATTATGCCTTTTATGTTGTTCAAAATCGTGTAATTGCCATTTGGCAACTTTGTTCATAATATTTAAGACAGAATCGTGGTTTACTTTTTGCTGAGCGCAAACGGGCAGGTGCATCGCGGCAAGCACCAGGATAAAGATGTATTTCTTCACAATAACAGGTTTAAGAAATAAATGTATAAATTAATCGGGTTAAAGTTTTTTGGTAGCGAAAAAATCTTGCTCCTGTCCGGTTTCGAAAAAATTATTCGTCATTGGGACATAAATCAAAAAATAAAACCATGAAAGAATTTGTAATGATCATCAGGCTTGAAGCACTGCCTGAAGTAAATTTCACGCCCGAAGAAGAACAATCACTAATGGGTGTATGGGAAAGATGGATCGACGGCATTATCGAGCGGAACATCCTGGTATCAAGAGGCAACCGCCTTGGCGCCGATGGCCGGACACTCAAAAACGGCATTGTTGTCACAAACGGACCTTATGTTGAGCTTAAGGAAATTATTGGCGGTTACCTTATTATCCGGGCAAATTCCATCGACGAGGCCGCCGACATAGCCAAAAGCGCGCCATTGGTTGGCGTTGGTACCATTGAGATACGGGGTATATTTTCAGACAGGGATTAAAAAAATAAAATAATTTGTCCAATATCAACCGGGGCAGTCGTCATTAGGATATAAAACCAAAAAATTAAAAACCATGAACGAATTTGTATTGATTTTCAGGAGCGACTTCCAACCCGAAGTAAAATTCTCACCAGACGAAATGCAGGCCATTATGCAGCAATGGCAAACCTGGATGGGCGGCATGGCTGCCCAGGGTAAACTGGCCAGTAGCGGCAACCGCCTTGGCGGTGATGGAAAAACTGTAAGGCCCGCCCATATAGTTACCAATGGCCCATACGCCGAAATCAAAGAGATGATCAGCGGTTACATTATTGTTAACGCCGGTACCATTGACGAAGCAGCCGAAATTGCCAAAGGCTGCCCTATCCTGCTTGTTGGCGGCAATGTTGAGGTGAGAGACATTATTGTGATGAACAATTAAGTAAGGGTTCACTAAAAAATTAAGAACATGAAAGATTTTGTATTGATCTTCAGAAGCGACTCCAGGGTTGAAGTAAAACTGACGCCAGAGGGATTAGCAACGATGTCAAAAGACTGGGAAAACTGGATGGGCGGCATAGCTGCACAAAACAAGCTGGTTTCACCGGGCAAACGCCTGGGTTTTGATGGGCGCAGCGTAAAACCGGGCAACATTGTTACAAATGGACCATACGCTGAAATAAAAGAAATGATAGCCGGTCTAACGATTATCAGGGCTGATTCAATTGAAGAAGCTACCGAAATAGCCAAAAACTGCCCTATACTGAATGGCGGCGGCAATGTTGAAGTAAGGGACGTCATTCCCATGAACAGATAAACTTATCGATGGCTTCTGCTTGCTACCTTTACAGGCAGAGGCCTTTTTATTTATGCAGGAAAAAGAACTGATACCACATTTATATCGTACCGAGTTCAGGAAAATAGCGGCGGTACTCTGCCGGTCGCTGGGTATCGAACATATTTCTATAGCCGAAGATATTGTTGGGGATACTTTCCTGCTTGCCGCAGAAACCTGGGGGTTAAAAGGCATACCGCAAAACCCCGCTGCCTGGCTTTACACTGTCGCTAAAAACAAGGCGAAGGACCTGCTGAAACGAAATACCATCTTCTCCCAAAAAATATCGCCCGAACTCAAAAACTCCGACACCGAAGTTTACGAAACCGATATTGACTTATCCGTACAGAATATCCGCGACAGCCAATTACAAATGATGTTCGCCATCTGCCACCCCGACCTGCCTGCCGAGGCGCAGATAGGCCTATCGCTACGGATACTTTGCGGCTTCAGCATCGATGAAATTGCCGATGCCTTCCTCACCAACAAGGAAACTATTAACAAAAGACTATATCGCGCAAAAGAAAGGTTGAAGCAGGTAAAAGCAAAGATTGAGCTTCCGCCCGCAAGCGAAATAACCAAACGAATAGAGAATGTCCTGACTACCCTTTATCTCCTGTTTAACGAGGGTTATTATTCTTCAAGTACCAATACCGTATTGCGCCAGGACCTTTGCCTGGAGGCGATGCGCCTTACCCACATGCTCACCGAAAACAAAAGCACAGATGAGCCATCTGTAAATGCGCTGCTTGCGCTGATGTGTTTTCATGCCTCAAGGTTTGAAGCCCGCATCGACTTAAAAGGTGAACTTATACTTTATCATAAACAGGATATTTCATTGTGGAACAATAAGTTAATAAAACGTGGTGAGTATTATATGAATAGAGCGGCGACGGGCCATCTGCTATCCAAATACCATATCGAAGCAGCTATTGCTTATTGGCACACTATCGTAAATAATGATGCCGAAAAGTGGGAAAAGATACTGAGCTTGTACAATCAATTGCTCATTATCGAGTATTCGCCTATCGCTGCGCTGAACAGAACTTATGCCCTTTCAAAAGTTTATGGCAACGGGCCAGCTATCGCTGAAGCCGAAAAGCTTGACCTCGGCGGCAATCATTTATATCATGCTTTGTTGGGCGAGTTATACTCGTCAGTTGACAATCAAAGAGCAATCCAGCACTTGGAAAAGGCTTTGAAACTATCCCGCTCTGCAGCGGATAAAAAAGTAATTTTGAATAAGATCAAAAAATTGAATCAGTAGAAATGGGTGTCATGTTGCGGCTCTCGAAACATGCGGGCGAAGGCCTCTACGCACACCCTTCGAGTACCTCAGGGTAACACCTCATTTATAATATTCTTTACTAACTTTAACCAATGGCATATGATGAAAAATTAGCCGACCGGGTGCGGGAGGCAATGGTAGATATCCCCAAAGTCGCCGAAAAGAAGATGTTCCGCGGCATTACGTTTATGGTTGACGATAAAATGTGCATCAGTGTAAGCGGTGATGAACTGATGCTGCGCCTCGACCCGGAAATGACTGAACAACTGGCCGAAGAAAACGGCACGCGCCCTATGATACATGGTGGCAAGCATATGAAAGGCTTTATTTACATCAGCTCCGAACGTTTTCGCAATCAAAAAGAGCTTGATCATTGGATAAAGCTCGCGTTGGATTATAACCCGGTAGCGAAATCGTCAAAGAAGTAATGACGCAAATCATTGTGTCTCTACCCCTGTTATTTGTATATTGCTTGTTCGGAACCAATTCTCAAATGAAAAAGATTTTCCTGCTTTTAATGTTTATGGCCTTTGCTTTTGCCTATGGGCAGGATTTAAAGCCGGTCAAATTCTATGGTCCAATCGTTCCAAATAAAATTCAGGATCAATATTTATCCGCTTATTATCAAAACGTGGGTGGTTTATTGGGCTACAGGATGCAAATAAACCTCGAGAAGCGCTTGTTACAAATCGACTCTGCTACGCTCCTATCCGGCTTTAAAAAAAGGCCCGGTTCCCAAACCTGGATCGGTGAACATGTGGGTAAATTCCTGTTCTCGGCATCAAAAACATATGCTTATTCACACGACCCGCGCATCAAACACCTGGCCGACGATATGGTACGCAAATACATTGCCTGCCAAATGCTGGACGGATATTTAGGAACTTACCTGCTCAAAGACCGCTGGACAGAATGGGACGTATGGGCGCATAAATATGCCATTATCGGTCTGTTGAATTATTATTCGGTCACGGGATATAAACCAGCCCTGGAAACCGCAAAAAAAGCAGCTGACCTTATCTGTCGAACTTTTGGTAATGAACCCGGTAAACGTGATTTGATGACCGCCGGCGAGCATGTGGGCCTGGCACCGGGGAGTATACTTGAACCAATGGTTGATCTTTACCGGTACACCGGCGATCAGAAGTATCTTGATTTCTGCAAATATATTCTAAGAGCATTCGAGCAACCAGATGGCCCAAAACTGATCTCTCAATTGGAGAAATACGGCGATGTGACCAAAGTTGGCGATGCCAAAGCTTACGAAATGCTATCTTGCTTTTTGGGCATACTGAAGTACTACAAACTAACCGGCGAGCCAAAATACCTCGCACTATTACAAACTGCGTGGACGGATATTACCCTGCATCGGTTGTATATTACCGGTACATCAAGTGATCACGAAATATTCAGGGAACCCGGTATTTTAAGGGCCGAAAACAAGGACGATATGGGCGAAGGATGTGTTACGGTTACCTGGATACAGTTTAACCTGCAACTGCTTCAAATTACCGGCAATCCAAAATATGCGGAAGAACTGGAGCGTTCGGTATACAATCATTTGCTGGCCGCCGAGAACCCGCAGACAGGCTGCGTAAGCTACTATACTGCATTGAACGGGGCCAAGCCTTATCGTTGCGATCAGGGTTTCTCCTGCTGCCTTTCAAGTGTGCCTCGCGGTATCTCCCTTATTCCCGAAATGATGGGCGGCAAAATAAACGGCGTTTTTACCCTATTGATGTATGAGAATGCCGAAGCAACTGAAAAGATCAAAGCAAAAGATGGAACGTCCATTTCTTTGAAAATAAAATCTGCAACCAAATTCCCATTAGAAGGTAAGGTTGCTTTTACTGTCGATCCATCCAAAACAGCGAGCTTTGGGCTTAATTTTAGGGTGCCATTATGGTCAGAAAACTTTGTGGCTAAAGTTGGTGGGAAGACTTATCAGGGCAAAAAGGGTGTTCTACTTAGGATCGATAGAAAGTGGAGTGCAGGCGATAAAGTTGAAATTTCTTTTGAAATGCCTGTTCAGTTTATTCCCGGAGGTCTCTCTTATCCAAATCAAATTGCCATAAAAAAAGGCCCGCAGGTATTTGCGATAGATGATGGGCTTAATACTGGCCTGGATTCGTTAACACATCTCGTTTACTCCAAAACGAATTCAGCATTAACCGATGAAAAAGCAAAGCTGCCCGCCGACTGGATTTGGAAACAAGCCTATTCGCTGGATGTAAACGTGAATGATAAACCTAAAAAAGTGATCCTGGTTCCGTTCTCAGAAGCCGGGCAAAAATCGGCGAATATCAGCGTTTGGATACGTCAGTAGAGACGCAAGATTTTGCGTCTCTACTGAATGTCGTTCAAATATTATTTCGCCGCATACTCCACCAAACTACTGTTATCCTTACCGTAAATTTTGGCGATCGCATTAACCTCAACTCCCTTTTTAACTGTGAATGGTTTGGTATAGAGATGTGCTTCCGTAAATGAAGGCGTGGTACCATCCGTCGTATAATAGATTTTAGCGCCCGGTGTCGTGCAGGTAATCGTCGCAGAATTTCCGCTTATGCTGATAACCGGTTTTTTGACGATGGCAACATACTTAGCAGTACGCGCATCATGTATCACACCTTTCCAGTTCATACCAAAGCCAAAATCGTACAAATGGCCCGCAGCATCTTTATAGCAGATCATATCATGCGGGATATCTTCGTCCTGCAACTCAACCGTCTTCATATTAGCCGGCATCTGGAACGGCAGTAAGCCTGATGGTTGAACGGCGCCACTTAAAATATCCAGTATGGCCTGGTTCTGCACGCCAAAATTGGCTACGATCGCATTGGCGTCTTTTTCAAACTCGGCGGGAATTGTTGGTTTAGACAGCGTGATCACCACAATAACCGGCTTTCCTTTCATCGCTGCTTTTGTTTCGCGGACGGTCTTCAGGTCGTTATAATTAGCTGCGGTAATGATTTTGTCTTTATAACTTCGGTCATGCACTTTAGGCTCTGCCGGGTCGCCTGCGGCAATACTGTGTGCTCTCGCATAAGTGGCTTTATATTCGCCGTATTGAAGCGTAATGGGTACATAACCGTTGCCGCCTTTGGTTGTATCCGCCCCGTCATAGCCCGAACCACCGCTTGGACTGCTTACAAATACGATAGCGCAATCTGCTTTGGATGGATCATCTGTATATTTAAAATATTTACTCAATAATGCCGGCACAACAGCCTCATCCCAATGTTCTTTTGATGGAGGGCCGAAAAACCCTTTCACCGAAGGGGTATATTTTTTGGGCACATATACTGTAATTTCCTTTTTTAACGGCAATATGTTACCGCTGTTTTTCAGGAGCACGATGGATTTTAATTGGGCATTAAAACCGGCGGTCATAAACTCAGGCTTGCCCACAGTAGCTTTGGTTTGTGCAACATCCAGGTATGGGTTTTCAAATAACCCGGTCCTGAAAATATTGGTTAGCAAACGCACTGCTGATAACTCAAACCTGGCCCGCATAAACGCCTCGCCATGCTCCTTTACGCCCATGCTGTAGGCTTCGATAACCGGTTTCGAGTCATTGTTGCCGCCGAACTGGTCGACGCCAGCCATTAGTATTTTGTAATGTCTTTCCGCTACAGTTTTAGTTTCCATGCCCCATGATTTGCCCATGAATTCATCGGGCTTTTTACCTTCGTCAGCCGTAACCAGCCAATCGGTACAAACTACACCGTTGTAATGGTATTTGGTACGCAGCAAGTCAGTTATCAGGTATTTGCTGTAGCTGTTGCCATCGTTTTCTTTGTTTTTGATATCCCTTCCGTACGAAATGGTATAATAAGGCATCACCGCTGCCGACATTTTGGTTTTGCCATGTAGTTTAAGCGCGCCGTCAACAAACGAAACCAAATGTTCGTCAAAATTATTTCCTGGGTACACCGCGAATTTGCCATAGGCAAAGTGCGCATCGCGCCCACCCTCTTCGGGTCCGCCGCCCGGCCAATGTTTCATCATTGCGTTTACGCTGTGATAGCCCCAGCCGTCTTTTATCTCGGCTGCCCCGTACGAAGTTTGAAAACCATCTACGTAAGCCCTTGCCATATCGGCATCCAACTGCGGGTCCTCACCAAAGGTGCCGTTAATGCGTGCCCAGCGTGGTTCCGAACCCAAATCTATTTGCGGCGATAAAGCTGTCGATATACCCAAAGCGCGGTATTCCTGCGCAGCTATATTGCCAAACTGTTGTATCACAGCCGGATCAAACGTCGCAGCCAAACCCAACTGGTCGGGCCATTGCGATATTTTGCCGCCTGCGCCTGCTGTATATTCCACACCTGAGTTAGTGCCATGACGTGGGTCGCTGCTGTTATTGGCTGGAATGCCGAAACCAGCACCCTCAACCAGGGCCTGCACATTGTTATTCCAGCGCGCAGCAACTTCGGGTGTTTGCACCGACGTAACCAATACATGGCGTAAATTATCTTTCAATAAAAAGTCTTTTTGCTGATCACTTACCAGGCCGGCATCCATGCCGTCGGCATAAGGCTTGCCGTCATAGGTTCCCGCCCCAAAAGGCCCGCGCGGCAACGCGGGTATTGCCTGGTGCGCACTGTACAGCATCAGCCCCGCAATCTGGTCAACCGATAATTGCGATGCCAAATCCTTTGCCCTTTCGGCAACGGGCAGGCGCCAATCCTCATATTTATCCAGTTTGCCGTTTTTGTTGAGATCCTTAAAAGCAAGGCCATCAACGGTCAATATTTTCATGCCCGATTTGGTTGAATAACCCAGCGTGGGGCCATTCGGGTTTTTTACCAATACAATGCCCGAACTATCAGCGTCGCTGGCTGTCCATTTTACAGCATTGTTATTACTAGTGCTGCTACTTATCGTTACGGCAAATGCCAAAAGCGACAGCGAGCCGATAAAATAAACGGCCGGGCGGGTCAGGTTTCTTTTCATACCAGGAATCAGGAAAATTTGGTTTACAATCTATTGTGTCACAACAACACAAACAAATGTAAAAATATAATCGGATTGCAAGGCATGCAATAGATAAATGAGGGGTGGGTATAGATGGAAAGGTGCTTTAGGGCGATGAATGTCAAATAGCGTCAAGACACTAGACCTAATTCCTGGCTGTCTTGTAGCTTAACGCTATTTCCTGGCTCGCGGTGCACCTTAGATGAATACCTCAAACAAATTTATAAACCCAGATCAGCGATGCGATCAATAATATGACGAGGAATAGAATAGCAATGGAAATGTTTCGTTTTAATTTTTTTTGCTGAGCAGAAGATATGTCCACCAATTTAAGGGAATTGTTGTTGCCTCCGTACGCAACATATTTCGGCGGAAAGTTATTTTCTTCTATCAGGCTTTCCGGGCTCGGGGTTAGCCCAAGAAACTCATACCCTTTTTTTGTCAAAGCAAAGTTCCCAGTTTGCGACCTGGTCACCAACCCTTTATCTAATACATATATCACCGTATCAAAAATATCATCGTCACTTCTGTTGACTCCTAATAAACCCTGTTGGTCAATATCCATTAATAGGCTTTTTATAGTTTCTTTATTCATAAATATTCAATTTTATTACAACAACAAATTGCTGTATCGCTTTACCTGGTTTAATCAATGATTTTTTTTAATATTATGTAATCAGTATTTTCTCGCCATCGCTAAAAAAGCTAATGCCCAAAAAATGAGTAATTGATACTAATTAAATAAATGGGAGAAGATAATAAAGCTGTAAAAAGCTTTATTAGTGTGTGATCAAACCCGGATAATACAACAATCGAGATGATTGTAATGATGGCTGGACAAAGGTTGATTGTTGGGCGGCGATTGCTCCTTATTTAAATTACATGCACCAGGCTCAAACAAAAGTACAGTGAAAAAGAGCTTGATGTTTTTTATTATCCCTTTATAAGATTTCTTGGATTGATTAACTGTGGATTTGTCAACCCTCTGAAGATTGATGGCGTTTTCCGATTCTCTTTTGAAAATAGAATTATAGTTGTGCTTTTTTGCTGGAACGGTTTTGTGCATAAAAAATATATGCGTGGAGCTTACCATCAAGTATACCAGCAGTAAAAGCATGACTTTTAAACCAGTATGGTTGTTATTTAGCGTGGGTTTCACAGTCAAATTTATTAGCCGTATAAAATTCATCAAAAATAAATTAAATATCAATAAATAAATCAAACCGGGTATTATCCGATCACCATTTTAGTCGCCTAGAAATGCTATTTAAATGTATCACTCATAAACCAAATATTTTATCCCGAATGATCATGCAATATCTTCCAGCCATTTTTGGTCAGTATCATTACGAGAGAATAAACGCCTGAACGTTCGGGCAGGTTATTGCCGGATAAGGTAAACTTGCCCGTCAACAATGCATATTTCTTACCCAGCATCGTTACTTTCATTTCGCTGTAATGCAGGTTTTGCTTGGGCATTTTACCGTTGAAATATTTCGTCTCATACAGTTGCCTGATGCTGCTCAAACCAACCGGACCCGTAGGACACATCATGGTGGACGAATCGGTGTACATTTTCATGAAATCATCCAGGTCGCCTTTGTTCCATTCGTCAGCTGAGTTATTCATAGCTGTCATGATGGCTGCCGCTTTTGCTCCTTGTGCTTTGGTCTGCGCCAAAAAAACAAAGAAGCACGCGATTAGTATTAAGATTTTGTGGTTGGTTTTCATGTCATCTTTTAAGGTAAGCCAAATTAGAAAAAAAACAGATAATCAAAGTATGGCCAATACTATAAGTAGAGCAGAAAAATTTATATTTACTAAATTAAACAACCTTATTACTCGATGAGATCATTAATTGCATTCATATTCATTTGCGCCATTGTACTGCCCTGTAAAGCTCAAAATTATGATCCATTGACACTAAGCAAGAAAATATTTTCAAAAGAAGCTTTCCCGGATATTAAAAAATATATTACCGGTGAATACAAAGGCCGGCCTAACGGTAAAGATTTTAGACGTGATCTAAAGGTGTCATTTACCCTACTCAGCCAGACTAATCAAACAGCTGTGGTTAATATTACCCTGTCAGATTCTACGGGAAAAGAGTTTGACACTTATATGCATTTTGAGAAGAAAACGATATGGAAGGCGTGTGCATTTCGAGCATTGGCTCTTTCAGGCATTATTGAACAGGCACACGAAATGTTGGCAAAGCTTAAACCTGCACAAGTAGATAGCCTAGTGGCTTTACCACCTTTTGAAATTGATGGTAAGGACATGAGAACTTTCAAATCAAAAGAAGACTTTCAATATCAATTAGGGAATACCGGTCTGACTCTAGCGTCTGACAAGGAGCTTGTAGCTCATTTCACTCAAAATAAGATTGCGTTCGAAAATCTAAAAAACGAACTGATGGTGAAAGGCATAATGAAGCAAGCAGATACCGCAGATTTAGTAAAGAGTGATGATAATATCTATAAGCAAGTAAGAGCCCTGTTTATAGATAATGTATTACCTAATTTTGACGGCACCCAGAATACGCTTGATTTCCTCATCGGGGGAATATTAGATAATTCGGTAGGTTATTTTTATGTCAAAGACCCAAAGGACGTACCCAAAATGAGCCCTAATCATTTTATAATGATCAGAGACTTAGGTAATGGCTGGTATCTATACAAAACCACTTAGCCTGCTTCAAAAAATCCTCCCAAACAATTTTTATTTTATTTAAAATGTTTTCTTTTATCAATCGTCTCTACCTTTAAAGGAGAAATACATTGATAACCGCAGTAATGCCCGAAGAAAAAAACAACCAGATCATACAGGCAATAAAATCGTATGGTAAGGGCTTGCTGGGCTTTATCCGCCGACGGGTGAAAAATGACGCTGATGCGGAAGATATATTGCAGGATGTATGGTACCAACTGAGTGCTGTAGTAAACGCTGAGCCGATTGAACAAACCGGCGCATGGCTGTATAGGGTAGCAACTAACAAAATCATCGATAAGAACAGGAAAAAAACTGAGGAATTATTGGACCTCAACCTATCCGGTGAGGACGATGACGAAGATGGGGTTAATTTCAGGGAGATATTGCTTACCGAAGGCACTACGCCCGAAACGGAGTATATCCGTAACTTATTTTGGGAGCAATTATTTATTGCCCTGGATGAGTTACCTGAAGAGCAGCGGCAGGTTTTTATCTGGCAGGAACTTGATGATATCCCCTTTAATGAAATAGCCCGGCGCACGGGCGAAAATGTGCAGACGCTTGTCTCGAGAAAGCGATATGCAGTGCTCCACCTGCGCAAAAGGCTCAAACAATTGTACATAGAAATTACAGAATAATACAAAGAAAAAAGACATGAGAGATACAGAATATGGAGACCGCGCCTACAGACACAGGTTCAGTTTCAGAAAGAAAATGATTTTTATACCCTTTTTAGTTTTGGGGGGGACATTCCTTATCGGCTACATAGTGATGCAGGCATGGAACCATTTTTTCCCGGTGATATTCCATACTGCCACTATCGATTATTGGCAGGCATTGTGGTTGTTCATTTTAGCCAAAATACTCTTTGGATTTGGCGGGGGTGGTCATAAAGGCGGTCCGTGGATGCGCCGCGGTATGGAGGCCCGTTTTGAAAAAATGAGCCCCGAAGAAAGGGAACGTTTTAAAGAACAAATGCGTTCACGCTGCGGAAAATGGGGCCATCATCGCGAAGATTGGGACTGGGACCAACCGGCTGCAAAACCTGCAGAAGATGCCTCAAAACCTGTAGAATAAATTTTTTGCGGTTTTGTCCAATTTTGGCCTCACCGATAGTTATTAGGTTATAAATTTTACAAATGCAATGGAGATATTAGTTTTCAAAACAAATGTGAGCAGCAAGAGAAAAGTCAGCAAGGTTAAACCCCTGCTGACTTCTGTTTCTGCTATCAAAAGATGGAATTTTGATCTGGAAGACTGCGATAAAGTGCTGCGTATAGAAACCACTGGGTTAAACACCAATTATGTAGAATCGTTGCTGCATACGGCCGGTTTTAACTGCCAGGTATTGGATTATTAGGCTGGATCACGGATAACGCCGCATACTCATCATGATAACGGTAGCGCATACTAATATTATAGCGATAATGAAAACTATCATTTGAGTGGGGATTAAGTGAAATAAGACTTACGAAGCCTGTAAAACTTCGTAAGCTTATTTTATTAACTGATTAATTAAAAGCACTCTTCAGATTAATGTATTTATTCAGGTCTTTGGAAACAAAACCTTTGGCTCTCATATCCTTAACATATGCGGGTGTAACGCCCGTTGCTTTTAATGAAGTAGCCTCGTTAAGTGATACGCTATAGCCCAAATCTTTAAAACCCTGTATAAAGCCCGGCGTAACGCCAAGTGATTTTAAAGAACTTAACTCATTTATTGGAATCTGCTTATATCCCACCGCCTCAAAGCTTTTGATATAGTCTGCATTAATATTTAATGCTTTAAGCGACGAAAGTTCATTAAGCGATATATTGTTATAACCCATCTCTTCGAAACCTTTCACAAAAGACGGCTTGATGCCAAGCGCCTTTAGCGAAGTCAGGTCGTTTGCCGGTATGTTTTTGTACCCAATATCATTAAAACTCTTGATGAAATCGGCGGTAACACCCAGTGCCTTGAAGGATGAAAGTTCATTCGCCGAAAGATTTTTGTAACCCATTTCGGCAACTGATCTAACATACTCAGGTGTGATACCTTGTGCTTTGAATGACGTGATCTCATTAGCCGACAGGTTTGGATAACCCATATCATTAATGGTTTTAACATATTCAGCTGTAACGCCCAGGGATCTTAACGACGTCAGTTCGTTTGCTGATAAATTCTTATAACCGATATCACTCATGCTCTTAATGTATTCTGGCGTTACACCAACCGCTTTCATGCTGGTCAGCTCGTTCATTGGGATATTGGTATAGCCGGCGTTTTTCAAGCCTCTTATATACGACGAATCAATGTTCATGGCCTTGAATGACGATAGCTCATCTGCACGGGGCAGGACATCAGCCTTGTCGGCTTTATCCGCCTTATCAGTATTGCCGTTACCAACATCCAGGTTGGCCTTCTTCAGGCTGGCGATATATTTGCCATCAATACCTTGTGCCTTAAAGCTGATCAACTGATTGAAATCAAGGTGCGTATAACCGGCCTTGCGTATCTCGTCTACATATTCCCTGGTCACGCCAAGTGCTTTGCCCGATACCAGTTCATTCGTGCTGAGGTGGTTATACCCCATTTCTTTCCAAAACTTAATATAAGGCTCATCAACTTTAAGAGCGGCCATTGATATCAGGTCGTTTTTTGAGATATGGCTATAACCATTTGCTTTCAGCATCTCCACATAACCCTTTTTTACATTAAGGACAAAGAACACAAACTGGTCATTATCTTCTATTTCACTGATGCCCGCGCCTTTAAGGTAATCGGTAAATGCTTTATCGGCTGTGAATTTATAATGGCCATATCCCTGGTTGCCGTCAAATTTGCCATTTAAAGTCATTGTTCCGGCATCACGTTTCAGGGTAAAGTCTCCCTTTGTATCTTTAGGCAAAGTTGAGAACTCGCTCAACAGGAAGCTATCGTTGTCCGACCAATTACGATCATTGTCATCGCTCCTGAATTCAATCCGAACTTTATCGCCCTTTATGGTAGCAAACCACGCACCTGCTGTCCGATCTTCCGACCCCCAGTTCTGGTGACCCGATTTATTGTGAACAGTCTTTTTTGCCTTAGTTTTTGACTGGCTGAACGCCGTTTGATTCAACGCGCAAGCCAATCCGGCCATTAGCGGCACCAATATGAAATATTTCCACATCGTATGGATGTTTGATTTTTTCGCGTTCATCATAACAATACGTTTTTTTAATAATGACTGGTTATAATTAGTGGTAACACTCAACGCCAAATGCGGTACCGATACTTTTAACAAACTCATCTGGTAACTTTCCTTTTCAACCGGGTTTTGGCCCAATACAGCCTCATCGGTTAAAAATTCGAGGTTATTTTCCAGTTCGCCGCGGTAAAGCCAGGCAAACGGATTGAACCATTGGAATACCAGTACCAGTTCAGCCAATAAAATATCCAGGCTGTGGCCCTGCTGTATATGCACTTTTTCGTGCATCAATATTTGGTTGTAGGTATCCCAGTCGTATTTCTCAGGATTGATGAAAATATTATTGCCGAATGAACAAGGCGCCTTATCGCCCTTAACTTCGATTATGCGGAACTTACCATCCAGTATTACCGGGTTGGTATATGCCCTGAAAAGCAGGACTACTACCTGTAACAATAGATTCAAACCAAAAGCCGCAACACCTGCCCAATACAGGTAAAACATCCATTTAAATACTATTGGCCATATTGGTGCAGCCGGAATAGTAGCGGCAGGCTGTACTTTTACAGGCTCCTGTTTCGCAGCTGCTTGTTGCTGTATGGCCTGTGTTTGCTTTTGCACCGATTGTTGCTGCTGTTGCAGCACTTGTTCCTTTATTTGCGCATCTAAGCCTTGAGCCTCGGGAGCTTGGACGGATACAAGTTCGGGGGTATTCCTTAAGGTCCATGCCTCTGGAACGGTGATCAATGGCAGCACGAACGACAAGCCCAGGCAAATGAGCAGCACCACGCGGTTAAGATGGTAAAAGGTCTCGCGCTGCAGGAATATCTTATAAAACAACAGGCATATCGATATGAGCAGGGCTACATGCAGGATATAGGGTATCATTTCTTTGATGATTTAATGATTTCTATTATTTCGTTTAATTCTGATTCGGAGATTTTTTGCTCTTTGGCGAAAAAAGCCAGCATACTTGGGTACGAATCGTTAAAGTACTGGCTCACGATATCTTTCATAGCATGCTTCTGGTATTCGTCTTTTGAGACAAGCGGATAGTACCTGAAAATGTTGCCTATTGCCTCATGCGCCAGGAAACCTTTATCTTCCAGTATCTTCACCATGGTTGCCACCGAATTGTAATGCGGCTTCGGATCGGGCAGTTCCGGGATGATTTCTTTGATAAATGCTTTCTCCAATACCCAGAAAGCCTGCATAATTTGTTCTTCTCTTTTAGCCAGTTTTTGCATGATGTTATAAATTATAAAACGAACCTAATACTAATCTATTAGTATTGCAACTAATCGATTAGTATTTTTGTTAAAATACTGACTATCAGCATGAAAATTTTCAAACTGCGAGTATATCCCCTTAGAACACTTACAGCTTAGACGCTGATTTAAATAAATCGTGACAATTATAATTAACAAGATTTATTCACCTGCTCATTTGTTTGGTATATTGGGAAACCAAAACCGATATACACATGGATGTGAGCGTAGCAGTTAAAATAATGATATTTATTTTACTGGCTGTCTTTACAAGTTGGCCTTATTTCGAGAAAATAAAAGTTTATAGTTGGTTGAAGCGTGTATGGATTGGGGCATCTATATTGGCATTAGTTGTGTTAGGGATTATTGATATTTGGGGGAGTGACCAACAAGCAAAAGCGGATAAAAAAGAAATATCCAATCAAGCTAAAACAATCGGGACATTATCAGATAAAACCAGCAGCCTTGATAGTACGGTAAAAAATTTAATGGATACCATTAGTGCAATGAGCCATCAACAAAAAAATAGAGATAAAAAGCAGGACGATAGAGATAAAAAAGAAGATGACAGAGATAGTAGGGTTGATAAGTTGACAGAATTACTTCAAGAGAATAAAGGAAATATTGCCGCCAGTAGAAAGGACACAGCTAAAAGATGAAGCCTTAAAACATATCATTT
This sequence comes from Mucilaginibacter sp., assembly GCA_043739405.1. Taxonomy (GTDB): domain Bacteria; phylum Bacteroidota; class Bacteroidia; order Sphingobacteriales; family Sphingobacteriaceae; genus Mucilaginibacter. The sequence goes on from JAYUEE010000084.1 coordinate 24,808, forward strand.
AACTGGTGCGGAAATTTTCTCATAGTTAAAGCGTAGCCTTAGTAGAACTTTACTAAAAATGTTTTTCAATGACATTTATTTCTAATTATTGATATAACTTTGCAACAAAAATACCGTTAAAACACGGTATTGATAAAAAGAAAAAAGTTTTTAGATTTACTACGAACTTTTACCATGCACGACAAAACCCGGGGGGATGCTTCGGAGTAACCCTTTATCTTATGGAACCGAAAGTAGAAATTAAGGCAAATATAGAAACCATTGAGGATGTAAACGCTCTCGTCAAAAACCCTGCTATAATTAAAATTTATAGCAACGGTTTGCAATGTGGTTTTACGCTAACCGAAGCACATATAGTTTTTAAAGAGCATAATGCGCCATTGGCAGTAGTTAACATACCGTTGCCAATGGTAAAACTCTTACATGTTCAATTAGGTAAGTTAATTAGTACCTATGAAAAAATAACGAACAGTCAAATAAAAACCCTTGAAGAATTAAATCCTAACAAACCACAACCAGCGAAATGACTTTTTATCAAACCGTTTCTAAAAAGACCGCCGGGCGTAGGAGTTATTCTCATGTAGGTAGTCTTCTCCCTACAATATTTGTAAGGATACCAACTGAAAAAAATAACAACAACATAGTCGTTAATTTCAAACAAAGCGTTAACCAGGTTATTTTACAAAAGGTGGCAGAAACTTCCTTTACGTATACTCTAAATGTAAGTAATCTATTAGTAGACGAGCCATACTCTTATCTTAATGAAGATCAATTAACTTTAATGGCAATGGCTTATTCTGAAAAATCCCTTGCGGAAGATTGGGATATAGACGACCAAGAAGAAAATGATTATTGGAAAAGTTTATTAGATTAAATGAAACAGGGTGAAATTGTTTTAGTCGAATTCCCGTTTACTAATCAACAAAATGCCGTCTATAGACCAGCATTGGTAATTTCAAATTCAGCCCTTGATTCCACCCAAGATATTATTTTAGTTCAAATAACTACAAACCTAAGAAACGACAAATTTTCCGTCCCGTTCGACAATAACAGAGATTTAACCAAACCTTTGAAGTACCCCTCTGAAATACGATGTCACAAAGTATTTTTGGCTGAAAAAAGGAAGATTGGTAAATCTGTTAGTGTTGTAAATAAAAACATCTTAAATCAGGTAGTCGCAAAAATAAATTCCTTCATAAGCACATAATTTTTGTTTTTAGTTTGCAACTGTCAACTAATATACTTACCTTTACTTCATGCAAATAAATCTCTTAAAAACTATTAAGAATTTCGCACTTGGTAATAACGTAACACCGTCTTATATCTACAAATTGGTTAAAGAACATAAAATGCAGACGGTAGAAATAGATGGGGTAAAATTCATAGACACGAAAAAATTTCCTGCAATACCGAGGTGATATATTTTTTGACTTATTAGTCCACAGTTATAAACTTTAAACAAATGAAATACACATTAGCCGATTACAAGAAAGAATATCCGAACGAGGCAGCTTGCATGGATAAAGTATTTGTTATGCGTTTTGGCAGTCTTGATATGACTTGCCCCTGCTGTGGCAAAGAAACTAAGTTTCGTAGGGTTGTTACCCGTAAATCTTACCAGTGCAGATTATGTTACCACCAGTTATATCCATGTGCAGGAACACCATTTGAAAAGACACGTACACCTTTGACTTACTGGTTTTACGTAATGTTTATGATGACAACAACAAGAAACGGCGTTGCATCTAAAGAAGTTCAAAGGGCTTTAGGTGTTACTTATAAAACCGCTCACCGTATGACTACTCAAATACGTAAGTTAATGCAGGAATTTTATCAAATGAAACTAAAGGGGCATGTCGAAATGGATGAAATGTACGTGAAAACGCCTAATGTTGGCGAAAGTACTCCCGGACGTAGTGCCTTAGATAAAAAGCCCATATTTGGCATCGTAGAACGTTTAGGACACGTTAGGGCTAAAGTGATGGATAACATTACAATGGCTAATGTACATCCTTATATCGAAGCTAATGTGGCTAAAGAGGCTAATGTAAATACGGATGAATATCACCTATACAAAAACCTGAAAACGTTGGGTTACAAAAACCACGATACTGTCAATCACGGCATGAAGCAGTATCGTAAAGGCAGTACTTCAACAAATACAATTGAGGGATTTTTTGGTCAACTTCGCCGTATGATTGTGGGAACACACTTACACGTATCAGAACAACATTTGCAGAAGTATGTTGATGAAGCTGTATTTCGTTACAACCACCGTTTCCCCGATGTGGATATGTTTGGTTGCTTAATGCTTCGTCTTACTTCTTATCAGGCTTAATCATTCCTTTAAGCACAAAATCGAATAACTCTTTACCCTGCTCATTCTCTCCTAATCCTTCCATAGCTACGCGCTGTTGAGGTACGTCTATTTCCTGTTTGCTATGCGTGTCAGCAATTTCTTTAGTCTTGCGTTGGGGCAAATTCGCATCATCACCATAATCGAGGTATGTTTTCTTAGCCGCCCTTTTCTTCTTTGCCATACTGTAAAGCTACAACAAAAAAGCTATTTTAGTAAGTGTCTAAAGGGGATATAGACCTTCAAACTGTCAAAACAAATTAAATTAGAAACGGTTATTACAAAATCTTATTAATTAAGACGCTTGTAACATTCAGAACGTTATCGGTGTCTGATAATAAAAACGGCGGTATTAATTTAAGCTTAAAGAAAACTTTACATTTAATTTATATTGCCTATTTTTGCACCCCATTGCGGATTTGAAAAATAATATGGCCCGTTCAATTGCATTGACATTAAAGAATAACTGGAAACAGACCTGGAACTCGTCCATTTTGCGGGCGCAGATCATCGTTGGTTCCATTTTATTAGTTGCCATATTCATGATGCTGCCTGCCTTTTTTAACCTGATCCAAAACAGGGATGGTTACATCATTAACGACTGGGTATTAGCAAATATTCCTGCACACAATGTATCATGGGCTATTTTTGGTATCATCTGGGGTGTCGGGTTATATGCATTGTGGAAGGGTATTGAAAAACCAACAATTTATATCAATTACCTTTGGACGCTGATATTTGTGACCATGTTAAGGGTTTTAACCATCAGCCTGATAGCACTGGATCCACCAAGAGGATTGATCGCACTTACAGACCCTCTTACAGGCATTTTTTACGGCGAAAGCAACATTACCAAAGACCTATTTTTTTCGGGGCATACCTCTATACTCTTTCTTATGTTCCTTTGTCTTGAGAAAAAAACCGATAAAATACTAACCGGCGCAGCAACTATTATTGTTGGATGTTTGTTGCTGGTACAGCATGTTCACTACACTATCGACGTTGTGGCTGCGCCAATCATTGTGTACCCTGTGCACAGGCTTGTTAAATATATGCTTAATCACTAAGCAACCTTCCCTAATAGATTCACGTCATAACATAAAAAAGGCCCCTTGCCTTGCGGCGAGGGGCCTAACTCCGATTTATCAGATCGGAGTCAACCTAAACCTTATCACGCCCTAATAACGATGTAATTTGTGATGTAGTTTTGCGATATTGTGTTTTTACTTTTAGATGATATATCCTCCATATGGAAGTTGCGGAAATTGAACGTTTGATAAAGATCAGCAGGGAACGCCCGCTGATGCCCGAAACTTACATACCCTGGCAACTGGAACCTGAGCCCGGCGATATCTTTCTACCCGAATTTCTAACCTCATTGCATGGTCTCGAAATTTATGACACACTTACCCCTGCTCAAAAACTGGAGCTTGGCCGCCACGAGTTGGTGCAGGTAATTGCCTCCTATGCCTGGGGTGAGTGTTTGTTTTGTCTTTTTATGACGCGGCACATTCTTACTTTGCCTTTGGCTGATGTACAGCACCGTTTTCTGTTAAGAGAGCTGATAGAGGAGTTTAGGCACCAGGAAATGTTCGGACAGGCCATTACCAAATTAGGCGGCGAGCCTATCCCGCAATCGGGCCTGCACAAGTTTTTTGGTGAATTCAGCAATAAATACCTGCCCGCCGACTATTTATTTATGGGTAGTGTGTCGGTAGAGCTGGTGACCGATGTTTACGGCAACTTTGCCCGCAAATCGCCGCAAATGTACCCGGTCCTCAAAAAGATGTTCGACCTGCACAACATAGAAGAGGCGCGACATATACTTTTCACCAAAAGCCTGCTAAAAACCTACGCCGCCAAAGCAGGGTATATTAAACGCACCTTATACAGCTATGTGATACTGTTTAACATCCTTTTTGTTCGTACGATGTATGTGAAGAAAGAGATATTTGAGCGTATCGGCCTGGAAAATCCCGAAAACGTATATAAAATCGCTGCAAAAAACTTCAAAAAGAAATTCGCCGAAACCTGCCTGGAAGACATTACCGAGTTCGTAGATAGCTGGAAAGGTTTTAACAATGCCACCCGCTGGGCATGGCGATGGATCTTGGGTGCGAAGGTTTAATTCACACCAACATCTACAGCCTCTTCAGCATTTTGAATCTTCCCCGGCCTCCCATTCTTAAACGCCGCACGTGGCTTTAACCCTAATAACTCAAACATTGCCATATCGGTATCAAATGATGGGTTTGGTGTAGTCAAAAGCTTTTCACCTGCAAATATCGAGTTGGCGCCTGCCATAAAGCAGAAGGCCTGTTCAACCAAAGTCATTTCGGTACGGCCGGCTGATAAGCGTACCACAGTTTTTGGCATAATAATGCGTGTCGTAGCAATCATACGCACCATTTCCCAAACAGATACCCGCGGCTGGCCGCCTAGTGGGGTGCCTTTTACAGGAACTAATGCATTAATAGGAACTGATTCAGGATGTTTAGGGAGATTAGAAAGCGTTTTCAGCATGGATATTCGGTCTTCAACCGTTTCACCCAAGCCGATGATGCCACCGCTGCAAACCGTTATTTTAGCCTTGCGCACGTGTTCAAGCGTTTTCAGGCGCTCGTCATAAGTACGGGTTGTAATAATTCGTTTGTAGTCCTCTTCAGAGGTATCCAGGTTATGATTATAGGCATACAGCCCTGCATCGGCCAAACGTTGCGCCTGCGACTCGGTGAGCATGCCTAAAGTACAGCAAACTTCCATATCCAGTTCGTTCACTGCCTTCACCATGTCGATCACCTTGTCGAAATCCTTGTTATCACGAACTTCGCGCCACGCGGCGCCCATGCAAAGCCTCGACGCGCCACCGGCCTTTGCCTTTTCGGCTGCGGCTATAACTTCATCTTTCGGCATGATGGCGTGTACATCCACACCCGTATTGTAACGCGCTGCCTGCGGGCAGTAAGCGCAATCCTCGGGGCAGCCACCGGTTTTGATAGAAATAAGCGAACTTATCTGCACTTCGGAGTAATCCTTATTCTCACGGTGTATAGTAGCCGCCTCATAAATCAGATCTAAAAGCGGTTTATGGTATATTTCTGTAATTTCTTCTTTGGTCCAGTTGTTTCTGATATCAGTCATTGATGTTCCGTTTCGGTGGTCAAATTTATAATAAACCTTCAAAAAGATTTAATGATGGGGTAATAATAATTTGGTAGCCAGCCATAGCGGCAGTAAAAACCCCGCGCAATCTGTGAAAGTAGTAATGATAATTGATGATGCTACTGCCGGGTCAATACCTACCCTTTTCAGGATAAGCGGTATAGACGCCCCGGTGAGGCCCGCTACAACCAGGTTCCCAGTCATAGCAAGGAACAATACCAATCCCAGCTTCAAATTAGCATCGTAAATAAAGGCGATAAAAAACACGATCAGACCATTGGCAGCCCCGTTCACCAACCCAACCAAAAACTCCTTAAATACTGTATTGTATGCCTGTTGGTCGGTAAGGTCGCTCAACGATATACGCCTCACCGTTACCGCTAGGGCTTGTGTAGCAGCGTTACCACCCATACCGGCAATAATGGTCATATAGGCCGAAATAATAGTTATTTGCGCTATTGTTCCATCAAAATGCCTGATAATAGAAGCGGCCAGGTAAGCTGTGCCAAGATTAATAACCAACCACGGCAAACGGCTTTTTACAGCAGCTCGCCAGTTACCACTCAGCTCTTCGTCCTCAGATACACCGGATATTTTCAATATGTCCTCAGTGTTCTCCTCTTCCATTACGTCGATGATATCATCAACTGTAACCCTGCCCAGCAGTTTCATGTGATCATCGACAACCGGGATGGTAGTCAGGTTATATTGCGATATCAGTTTGGCAACTTCCTCCTGGTCCAAATCTGCTTTTACATATACAAAGTCGCGGTTTACCAACTCATATACGCGTGCATTGGCATGTGCCTTAATTACCGACTTTAATGACAATATACCCTGCAATATATCGGCGTCATCAACGGCATAGATGGTATAAAACTCCTCCATTTCCTCCGACTGGTGAATGATCTCATCCAGCGCTTCCTTTTTGGAAAGATTGATATTTACTTTGATGAGATCGGAATTCATCAAACCACCCGCCGTATCTTCGGCATAGCTCATCAGCGCGCGGATGTTCGTCGCGTCTTCCTGGTCAATATCTTCTAATATCTCCTGCTGCTCGTCCTCGTCTAACTGCGATATTAAGTCCGACGCGTCGTCATAATCCAGTTCTTCAACTATCTCCGAACGTTTCTCAGGGTCCAGGCCGATAAGGAGTTCAGCTGGGTCCTGCTCTTCGTTCATTTCCGATATGACTTCGGATGCAACGTCGGAAGGCAGGATGTTGATGATTTTTTCCCGGGCCTCAAGCGGGAGTTTTTCAAATAGGATAGCAATCTCCGAAGCATGATACTCAGCCAGAACTTTCTCTAACTCAGCATCATCGCTTTCAAGCGCGGTTTTAATGCGCTCAAGGTCTTCCTTATTGATTTCAAAAGATTGCATGTGCGACTAAAATACATAAATATGCCGCAAAAGGAGGATATAAATGGAATAAAATACCCTTTGTTTATTTTTTGATTCCTGGTTGCGATTTAAACAGGAGTCAGACCGAATAATCGTATTTTGCCTTTACAGACGATAGTTTTTGCAGTCGTGTCAACGTTTGATTAACCTGCATTTTACGGATGGATACTGTCAGTTCGCAGTTATTGTCAAACTGCTGCTTCAATACCTCCAGGTTATCTTCCTTCACTATCCGCATCACATCATTCATCTGCTGATAATCAAACAAGATGGTATAAACGTCATTCACCGTTTTTTCAATAACCTTAATTTCGTTCAGCGCGAGTTCAGCCGCCGTACGGTAAGCGTTGATGAGCCCCGGTACGCCAAGCAAAGTTCCACCAAAATAGCGGACGACGACTACGGCAACATTGGTCAAATTTCTTGATAATAAAGTATTGAGTATTGGCCTCCCGGCTGTGCCTGAGGGTTCGCCGTCGTCATTAATACGAAATATTGAGCGGTCGGTGCTCCAACGTATCGCCCAGCAATGATGGTTCGCTTTTGGATGTTCCTGTTTTAATTTGGCAATGATTTCTTTGATATCCTGGTCCGACGTAATTGGATAAGCATAGCCCAGGAACTTACTGCCCCTGTCGCGAAAGATGCCTTCGCCGGGTTTTTCAATCGTAAAATAAGTATCCTCAAAAAGCATCAGAAAACAGAAGTGCCGATATGCCCAAAAAAGTCGGGAAACGCGTTGATGATGATAGCAATTAGCCCAAGGGCTATGCCGGCAAAGTTAAGCCAGCTCAGTCTTTCCCTGAATATGGCAACGCCGATCAATGAACCAACAACAATCACCCCGATATCCATCATCGAAAAAACAGATGCCGGGCGTGTCGCCAGCGCCTGGTGAGCCTTGATAAAAAACAGGATGTTGCCGAAATTGGCTATACCCAATATCCAACCAATAGGGATATGCGGCCACGAAAATCGTGTTTTTTTATTGATGATAAGATAGATCAACCCTAAAATGGATACAATAAATGCCAGTATAAAAACAATAAAAAGCGAAGTGGTTGACGGTATATTAGTTGTTTTAGCTACCTGTTTTAACAGTACATCAATCACTCCCATCCCGACGAATATCGCCACGAGGTAAATCCATGAAAAAGTTGACCTGCGGCGTACGGCGCGTTTTTGTTTCCATGGTATGAGGCAAATCAAGGCTGCAAAGCCTATGGATAGGCCGACAATCTTTACTGTATTCAGCTTTTCACCGAATATCAAAAACGCGGCTAATACCGGAATAAATAACGACAAGCGTTGTGCCACATCCGTTCGCACTATACCGGTTGCTTTAACCGAAGCGGCAATAATGATAAAAAGCAGTGGGAACAATATACCGAGCGACAGATAGGTAAAAACAGGTGGCTCTTGTAAAGCACTTAAATGCGGCCTGAAAAATATCCATGTAAGCAGGATGGCGGCAGAATAGTTCCAGGTAATCGCCTGGTAAACATCGATCTGGTAGCGTTTGGCGAGTTTAAGCATCACCGAAACCGTAACACTAAAGCAAATACTTAGGAAAATGTAAAACATTAACTATTAGGCTTATGATATAAAATTTGCAACCTATCGGCACCCGATAAAAGCTCCTCACCCTCAATTCCCGTAATATGCAGCGCTGTAATACCCTGCCCCAATACTACTTTCCCGGTAAAAATCCGCGCTTCGTCCCATAACCCGGCTTCTATAAAACTATTGAGCGTACGTGCGCCCCCTTCAATGATGACCGACTGTATATCCTGCAAATAAAGCTGGAACAAAATATACTGCGGCACAAAACGGTCAAAGTCTTCCAGTGCAATATACTTAATTTTACCATCGATGTCTGTTTTCACCCCGTTGAATACAAGTGTTTCAGTGCCTTGGTTATAAATATTGAGATTGCGCTTTAATTCAAGGTGGCGGTCGATAACTACCCTTTTAGGCGATTTTCCGACCCAGTGTCGAACGTTTAATTGCGGATTATCGGCCAAAACAGTGTTTTTGCCAACCAATACGGCGTCTTCCTCGCTGCGCCATTTGTGTACCAATATGCGCGACTCTTTGCCAGTTATCCAAAACTGACTGCCATCCGCAGGAGCAAAAAACCCATCACTGGTTTGCGCCCATTTGAGTATTATATATGGCCTTTTTTCTCGTACGCGGGTAAAAAAACGCCTGTTAAGCCATTTACATTCTTCTTCCAGCACGCGGGTAATCACTTCAATACCTGCTTCCTGCAGTTTTTCGATGCCCTTGCCATTAACTTGATCAAAGGGGTCGCGGCAGCCTACAACTACACGTGGGATGCGATGTTTGATGATCAAATCAGCACAGGGCGGTGTTTTGCCGTAATGGGCACAGGGCTCTAACGAAACGTAAATGGTGGCGTTTTTTAACAATGCCTCTGCGCTGGTATGTTTTGATAATGCATCATTTACCGCATTTACCTCGGCATGTGCCTGACCATATTGCTGATGATACCCTTCGCCGATGATTAACCCATCATGAACAATAACCGCCCCTACCATCGGGTTTGGGCTTACGCTGCTAAGGCCCAAAGCGGCAAGCTCGAGGCAGCGTTGCATGTATCTTTCATCAAGGGTCATCGTGCAAATATACTATTGTGATTGCACCGATTATAAAAGAGGATTACACCGATGAAATTCTGTGATCTCACCGATTAGGTTCAGACATTTCGTTTCTTTGCTGAATGAAAACTGTTAAGGATGTTTCCACCGCATTTCGTAGCGCACTTGCGAACTTGTATGACGAAAGGGAGATCGATTCACTTTGCATGATCGCAATTGAAGAAATTGCTGGTACTTCATCCGCAAAGATCAAAGCTTTCCCGGAGTTGGGATTGTCGCCAGAACACTCAGAAGCACTCCATCAAATTCTTACCAAACTTAAAACCGGCGAGCCTATCCAGTATATTTTGGGGCATACGGAATTTTACGGATTACCTTTTAAAGTTAATCCATCGGTACTCATTCCACGGCCTGAAACAGAGGAACTGGTGGAATGGATAATTTCGTCAGCGGGCATTGGGGATTTGGCATCAGGCAATATTCTGGATATCGGCACAGGCAGCGGTTGCATCGCTATAACTCTTAAGAAACACTTGAACAAGGCGCAAGTTTCTGCTATCGATATTTCCGCGGAAGCGTTAAAAACAGCTAAAGAAAATGCGGAAGTAAACGACGTTGTCGTTGATTTTATTCAGGCTAATATTCTGAATATCAAATATGAAATCGACAATTCAATATTCGACGTCATCGTATCTAACCCCCCTTATGTTACGGTGTACGACAAAAAACAGATGCACGCCAACGTAACAGATTTCGAACCCCATAACGCACTGTTTGTCCCTGAAGATGACCCGCTGATATTCTATAGAGTTATCGCTGATTTTGCTTCGGACAGTCTTAAAAAAGATGGTCTGCTATTCTTTGAAATCAATGAGAATTATGGTGAACAAATAGTTGATCTATTAAATAGTAAATCATTCAAAAACATTGAGTTAAGAAAAGATATAAGTGGCAGAGATAGGATGATTAAAGCTTCCAAAGGAGTCTTTGGTCCAGATGGTTTAAACAAAACAAAAAGGGCCATTAAGCTCGCGTCGGCAATTGCTCTTTTTATTTTAGGGATTGTTATTATTAGCATTGCTGCGAACATACATGATAATTCAAACTGGTACAATTCGGACTACTACATTGCCGGAGCGGGCATGTTTGTGTCTGGTTTAGGTGTGACCTGGCTACTAATCATAACCATATATAAACGGTTAGGCTAGAACGGCCTTTGTTCCTAATTCCTCGGATGAAACGATGTAATTACTTCTTTCAGATATTCCCTGTCCAAATGTGTATAGATTTCCGTCGTGGTAATACTCTCATGCCCCAGCATTTCCTGTACCGCGCGCAGGTCGGCGCCGCCTTCTACCAGGTGCGTTGCGAATGAGTGCCGCAGCGTATGCGGACTGATCACTTTTTTTATCCCCGCCATTTCAGCCAATTGTTTGATCAGCATAAAAACATAAACCCTACTTAATCTCGAACCCCTTCGGTTAAGGAAAACCATATCCTCCTCACCTTTCTTGATCGGCACATGCACCCGCACATTTTCAATCCAGAGTTTGAGCGCTTTTATTGCTTCGCCCCCTATTGGCACTAGTCTTTCTTTGCTCCCTTTGCCTAATACTTTTACAAATTCGATGTCGAGGTAAAGGTTGGATAACTTAAGTTCTGTCAGCTCAGACACGCGCAATCCACAACTGTAAAGCACTTCTAAAATAGCTTTATTGCGCTGACCTTCTGGTTTAGAAAGGTCTATCGCACCCAGCAGGCTCTCAATATCCTGGTAGCTAAGTACCGTGGGTAATTTCCTTTGCTTTTTGGGCGATTCCAATAATTCTGCGGGGTTGTTTTTTATGATATCCTCTATCAGCAGGTATTTATAAAAAGACTTCACCCCCGATAATACCCTCGCCTGTGATGATGGCAGCATTCCCAGTTCATTCACCCACATGATGAAATTGCGCAGGTCGTTTAACGTGAAAGCATCTGGTTTTAATTGTGCAGGCAGGCTATCTGCGTATTGCTCCAGCTTTTCGATATCCCGGCCATAGGCTTCAACCGAGTTTCCAGAAAGCCCCTTTTCGAGCTTGAGGTATATTTGAAAACCCTTTATCGCCGTTCTCCAGTCCAATTGATTTTAGTTTTAATGTTTTATGGTTAAGTTTGAGGTAATGAATATACAAATTATCAACGGCCCCAATCTCAATTTACTCGGCGTTCGCGAGAAATCCGTGTATGGCGACACGAGTTTTGAAGCTTACCTCGAAGAACTCCGCAAACGTTACACAAACATCACCATAAATTACTATCAAAGTAATGTGGAGGGTGAAATTATTAATAAACTGCACGAAGTTGGGTTTAGTTGCGATGGTATTGTGATGAATGCCGGAGCTTATACGCATACCTCGGTTGCTATTGCTGATGCCATAGCCGGCATCAAAACACCTGTGATAGAGGTACATATATCAAACGTTTACAAGCGCGAGGAGTTTAGACACAAGTCGCTGCTCGCCGCGAGTTGTAAAGGGGTAATTGCTGGTTTCGGGCTCGATTCCTATCGCCTGGCTATTGAAAATTTGATAAATAGTTAGTTATATTTATTGAGCCTATTTTAAACTATTAATAACCTATTGTTTAAAAATGAATTTGCTATGTGTAACCCATTCAAAATAGCTTCATTAGCCTTATTGCTTTTTGCTCTTTTTGCAAGTAACAGCTTTGCCCAGGAAGTAATTGTCAAAAAGAAAAAGCCCAAAGCAGTAAGGGAGACGGTAAGAAAGTCGATGCATTCGCGCGATTCGCTTTTCCAGGCGCTAAACAAAAGCGATACCTCTATCAATAACCTGGTACAAAAACTTTCTCAGTACACAACCACGTTCAACCAGATCAATAATAGCTTATCCGAAGGATTGGATACGGCTGAGGTGAGCCAGCAAATCCCGTCGGTAATAAAGAGAGTAAACAGGATCAAAATATTAATTAACACCAAAAAATCAAGTACATTACGCTATTTGTTTGTGTTAAGGGATAACCTTGATCGTTTGCAGGACGAGCTTGATGGCTGGGAGGGCGACCTTGATGACGTAAATACCAAACTGGTGCAAAACCAGCACGAACTGCTTCGGTTTCATTCCGATTCGCTCATTCGTAACGCCGCACCTACCGATAGCGCGTTGAGGGAAGCTTTTTTTGATAGGCGCGCAGAATTAGGGCAACTTTGGCGCAAAACCGACTCTGCTAACCGTGGTGATCTTTTCAAAGTAAACCTGTTGCAAAATAAGATAGCCACCCTATATACCAGCGTTGTTGATGGCACCGACCAGATAGATTCCAAAATAAAAAAGTTCGCTATAAGGGCAATGTCAGGCGAGTTTGACTATGTATGGATAAGGAATAACCAGTACAACCCTCTTGATTCGGCTTTAAAGAGCACAATTAAACTGAATACCATACAGGTTTCTTATTTCTTCAAAAGCAAAACTACCGTTCATTTAATCGCATTGGGTTTCCTATTGGTAATTGTGGGCTGGATATTGTATAACCGCTTAAAAACTATCAAACACATTGAACATAAGGAGGTAATTGTTGACCATACAAAATTCGTTTATAGAAATCCCTTAATTTCCGCTTTTTTAATAGTTACCACCATCTCTCCGTATTTTTACGACCATCCACCGGTATTTATTTTGGAGTGTGCATTCATTATAACTATTATACTGGTACTGGTACTGGTGCGCAAATATTTCCCACTGTCCTTGTTTCATTTCCTGTTTCAATTATTTGCGCTCACCGTAGTTTACAGTCTAAGCAATTTATTGGTACAGATCACTAACGCCGATCGCTATATGATTCTCGTATTAAGCATCATCGCCATAATTATTGCTGTCCGGTTTTTCATCAAAGCAAAAAAAGAGCCCGAGGGGCACCTGCGCTACACCCATATTATATTGGTAGTATTTATATTCATGCAGCTTGTTGCGCTGGTATTAAATATTACCGGCAGGTTTAGCCTGGCAAAAATAGTGGGCATTACAGCTGTATTCAATTTATGGCTAACCATGAGCCTTTACTTCATTATCAGGATAATTATCCAGGTATTGTTTTTGCAATTGCATACCAAGAAAGCCGAAAGCAGTTTTATAAGCCATGTGGATTATAATACCTTGCAAGAGAAATTTAGAAGCATATTGGTAATTTTTGCTAGCCTGCTTTGGATATTTTTCCTGCTTCAGAATTTAAATATTGACGATTGGGTGCATGATACTTTGATTGACACCTTGAACCTGCCGCGCACGATAGGCAGCGCTACATTCACATATGGGAATTTTGTTACTTTCTTTATTGTCATATGGCTTTCGTCGCTCGTCTCCAAAGTAATCAGTTATTTTTATGACGTTTCATCACATTATTCTAATGAAATTTCGGCGTTAAAAAAGAAAAACCGGGCCTCAACCCTTTTAATCCGGATTGGTGTTTTCTCTGTTGGCTTCCTGCTGGCTGTAGCAGCATCCGGTTTCCCGATTGATAAACTAACCATCATTTTCAGCGCCTTGGGCGTAGGTATAGGCTTTGGTTTGCAAAACATCACCAACAACCTGGTATCGGGTATGATACTTGCCTTTGAGAAGCCTATCCAAATCGGCGATATTATTGAAGTAAATAACCGTACGGGGACCGTAAAGGAAATTGGCATCCGGTCGAGCAAGTTATCTACCGGTAATGGTTCGGAAGTGATTATTCCTAACGGCGACCTGATTTCGCAAAATGTAGTTAACTGGACACTCAGTAATACCAACCGGCAGGTAGAGATTTTGGTAAGCGTGGCTTACGGTACCGATATTGAAAAAGTGAATAAGCTATTGAAAGATATGCTGAGCAATCGAACCGATATTATGACTGACCCTGAACCGGGCGTATTTTTAAGCGACATTACCGATAAAGCGGTAAATTATAAAGTGTTTTTCTGGGCGGCCGATATCGCCGATTTCTTTGAATTGAGAAGTCGCGTATTAGGTGATATTTATGAAAGTTTTATTAAGGAAAAGATACAGTTACCAAAAAGCTAATGCTTTAATAAAACGCTTTGGGATCGAGGGCAGAAAATACCCTTTTCTTTTTCATAAAAAAGTCCCAAACAATGCTTCTGCGGTACATGCCTTTTAGGCCCGGCAGGTTACTGCGTTTGGTTGTTTTGGGACCATCGCCTTTAAATATATGTACCACAAAGTTCTGATGCGCCCTGCTAACGGCCCAGGCATCCTTACGTTTGCCCTCATTCAGGAAACGCACGATAGCAAGCAAATCCATCCAGAAACGGATGAAAATAATGAATATGGCCCGCCATACCGACAGGTTGTTTTTGAGCAGTAACAGATTATTCCTGAAATTGAGGAAAGTCTTAAATGGGTTTTCCGTATTCAAAGTACCGCCGCCCACATGGTAAACTTCCGATTCGGCACAATACATAATTTTATAGCCCATATTTTTAAGGCGCCAACACAGGTCGATCTCCTCCATATGCGCAAAAAAACGGTCATCAAATCCTCCCGCTTCCACCCAATACTGCTTTTTAACAAACATGGCAGCACCTGATGCCCAAAATACCTCATCTGACTGCTCATATTGCCCTTTGTCCTCTTCTATTTCATAAAACATGCGCCCCCTGCAAAAGGGGTAGCCGAAAATGTCAATAAACCCACCTGCGGCCCCCGCATGCTCATAATAGTTTTTTTGTGCAAATGATTTTATCTTGGGTGCGGCTGCAGCAATCAGCGGATCGGTTTCCATCAGCGCAATGACGGGCTCTATCCAGCCATCATGCACTTCTACGTCTGAGTTTAACAGTATGAAATAATCGGCATCCACTTTTTCCAGCACTCGGTTATAGCCTCCGGTAAAACCATAGTTTTTATCATTTTGAATGATTTGTACCGATGGAAAATTCTGTTGTAAAAAATCTACTGAACCGTCAGTTGAGCCGTTATCACCTACAATAATATCCAGGTCGGGCCAGGTAGATGCCAATACCGAAGGCAAAAATTCACCAAGATGTTTAATACCGTTCCAGTTCAATATCACGACGGCAACTTTGGGCATATTTATCATTGATTTGTGTTCTCGGGCTTAAATTTCCATCTCCTGTGCGACCATAACCAATATTCGGGTTCTTCTCTTATCACCTTTTCCAAATATCTTACATGGGCCTCCGTTATTTCATGCGGCGCGGTCTGTTTAGGTTGGTCAATCAAGGGCACAAATGTACATTCATAATAACCTCTTTTCACTTTCCGGATATCACAAAATATCACCACACTATTCAGCAGCTTGGCCATCTTTTCAATACCAAGGAAAACCGCTGTTGGCTGGTTCAAAAATTCGGTGAAATAGTTCATATCGCCTTTTACCGGAGTTTGATCACTTACCAGTATATTGAAAGCCGGTTTATGCCGATGCTCCATCATGGCACGGGTTGCATTTGGCATATCAACCAGTGTGGCCCCGAAGCGTGAACGCATTTTGCGGAAAGCTTCATCAAAAACTTTATTTGAAAGCGATTTATAAACTACAATTTTAGGATAAGGCGTCTCATAACTGGCCCTCAAATTTGCGATCTCCCAATTACCGT
Source organism: Mucilaginibacter sp. (assembly GCA_043739405.1). GTDB lineage: Bacteria > Bacteroidota > Bacteroidia > Sphingobacteriales > Sphingobacteriaceae > Mucilaginibacter. The sequence continues at coordinate 40,970 of JAYUEE010000084.1, forward strand.
AATGCCCCACCGCACCAATTACGCTGCGGCCGTTATTAAGTGCATCTTCGGCTAACTTAACGTTTTTCCCTACAATTCTGCGCTCCAGCTGTTTTTTGGATATGGTAAACATCTTTACAGTTTCAACAATCAGGTCGCACAGATGGCGATAAAATTTCCGTTCGATACTGCGGCGTTCCTCGACTGTTTTTTCGGGAAATGAATTACGCAGGTTTTCTTCAACTACCTTACGGCGATAACCGAAGACATAGTAAACTATGATGAAAATAAAATCGGAAATGAGGTACAGCACCCAAAAAGGCAACAACGACAGCAGGATTAAAAAGTATAGGCCCACATACGAGAAACCTTTATTTATCATTATTTTATCCGATTTTTGACCACAAACATAGAATATATGATTGAAAAAGGCGCGGTGCTACCCATGTTTTATCTGCCGCCGGTTGAATACTTTACCGAACTGAATATCTATAACCCTGATTTTGTGATAGAAAAGCACGAGCATTTCCCCAAGCAAACCTACCGCAACCGGGCCAATATCTGCTCGCCGGACGGCTTGCTTACCCTGGTGGTGCCCGTTGTAAAAGGTTCAAAAATGCACACGCCTATAAAGGATGTTAAGATAAGCTATGATTTTGACTGGCAACGCCTGCATTGGATGAGCCTGCAAGCGTGCTACCGCCGATCTGCTTATTTTGAATATTACGAGGATGAATTTGCGATATTTTATGAAATGAAGGAGCCATACCTATTTGATTACAATGAAAAGCTGCTGCAAATTTTGCTGAAACTGTTGAAAATAAAGGCATTTATCAGCTATACACATACTTACGAGGCCGACTACCTTCATCTGAAGGATTTCAGGCAAAGCCTACACCCTAAAAAAGATACTGGCTATCCCCAGAAAGCATATTACCAGCTCTTTGAGGAACGCCAGGGCTTTTTGAAAAACCTAAGTATTGTCGATCTATTATTTAACCAGGGGCCACAGGCCATAAATTATTTATAATGAGTAACCAGGTAAAAAGAATCCGTTATAAAACGCATAGCCATAAGGTTGATGTAGGCGCCAGCCCCGGCTCCATAAATATTGCAAGTGACGCACTGAAGCCAGAGGTAATGGTTTACAGCTACAATGAAGATGAACTGGTAAGTTCTGAAGGCAAGAGTATCGAGGTGATCCTTGAGCAATTTAAAAAATGTAAAAACCATACCCATTGGATACAAATTAAAGGGCTGGGCGATGCCAACCTGATAGAACAGATCGGCATTCACCTCGAGATCAATTCACTTGTACTGGAAGATATAGTAAACACGCACCAGCGTCCCAAATTTGATGAATATGACGACTACGTGTTCAGCACCAGCCGTATCATCCATTTTAATAAGGACAGCGAACTGGTCAATTGCCAGTTTTCGGCTTTGGTTAAGAAGAATATCATTATCAGTTTCGAGGAGACGCATGAAGAATATTTTGAGGCTGTGAAAACCCGGTTGAAGGCGGGCAAGGGCGCAATTCGCACGGCAGGGCCAGGCTACATGTGTTATGCGCTCACCGACACTATACTGGATAATTATTTTGTACTCATGGCTCAGATTGGCGACATGCTGGATGAAATAGAGGACCGATTGTATAAGGATGCCGACAAGAGCGTAATGTATAATGCCCAGGCGATAAAAAGGATCCTCATCATTATTCGACGTGCAACCTGGCCGGAAAGGGACAAGATCAATGAGATGATACGTACCGAGAACACGCTGATCTTACCCGAGGTTAGAATATTCCTGCGGGACGCTTACGATCATTGTATACAGATCATGGATCTGGTTGAGAATTACAAGGAAATCACCTCAAGCATTATCGACCTTTACCTTTCTATGGTTAGCAACCGGATGAACGAGATCATGAAGGTACTTACCATTATCTCGGTTATATTTATTCCATTGACGTTTATTGCCGGGGTTTATGGAATGAATTTCGCCCGGGTCGATCCTGTTACAAACAAGGTTATGCCTTACAACCTGCCCGAGCTGTATTCGCCGCACGGGTATATTTACGCGTTGCTCGGAATGTTTGTCATCGCCGTTATCCAGGTCATCGTATTTTGGAAGAAAGGCTGGTTCAGTAAGTTATAGTTGATTACATCTGATTGTTTATTTCTGAAACTCAGACTTTAATTCAGCTTTCATCACCTTCCTGAATTTCTCCACTTTTGGCTGAGAAACCCCGGTGAGGTAAGGATTCTCGCCGAGGTGCAGCCTGTAATAGCCCTGGTGATATTTTTCCGCAGGATAAAAAGTCCTAAAAGGAACTACTTCTGTTACTATATGATCCGGATAATGTTTTGAGGCATTAACTTGTTTTATCTCATTCAGCCAGATGGCCTTCTCTTCCGGCGTACGGTAAAATACTATCGAACGGTAATCAGTACCTTCGTCGGGCCCCTGGCGGTTCAATTCCGTAGGGTCATGCGCAAAAAAGAAAGCATGCGCCAAAGTCTGAAAACTAATCACTTTAGGGTCATAGTATATCTGTACACATTCGGCATGCCCGGTCGTCTGCGTCCCCACTTCTTCATAACTGGGGCGCACTGCCGAACCTCCTGCATATCCCGAAACCACCCTGTTGACGCCTTTTAGCTCAGACATGGCCTCACTCATGCTCCAAAAGCATCCGCCCCCAAATGTGGCCACCTGCTCGCCCGGCTGGGGTTTTGGCAGGCTTGCGTATTCGTTCTCCTGTCCATTAGCACATCCGCAATACAGCAAAATTGCTGCAAGATATATCGTTAGCTTTTTCATATTAATTATCCAAATTTTTGGTTTTAACAGACTTACGCAAACTTAATACTATCAGTTGCTCCAATTTGTCATTTACTCGTAATATACATTAGCGTTTTCGCTGCGACTCTTTTACCAGCGTCAATATCTTGCCCAGTCCGTTTATTTTTATCTCGTAGGTTGTTGATAGCAGCATACCCATCCTACCCGGCGGGAAGCCTTTATTTTTAAGCCACTCGAGATAATAAACCGGCAGGTCGCATATCAAAGTGCCTTTATATTTACCGAAATAGACCGGGGTTTTCACGATATCAATCAAAACGCTTGGGTCGGGGGTAACATTTTCCACGTGATAAAATTAGCTATTCTTAGCAATGTTCGCGCCGGGTAAAAATATAAAACACATACCTGCTGCAAACGTTGTAAAAAGTAAATTGAAATATTATGGAAGACCAATTTGAAGCCTTTTTAACCGGCTCTGACAGTCCCGTGGAAGGCATTGTAACACCAATAGTTTGTGCCGGTTACGGGCAGGCTTATGAGTATAAATCGATAGATGGCACTTTGCACCTGGTTATCGCAAAAAATAAAGGCGGGCATTGGATAAGGGTGGATGGCACAGAACCCTACTTCTCGGGATGGGTTGATGAACTGCTTGAACAGGTAAAACAAGCTAAATAACATCAATACTCTGGAAAAGGCAAGTAAAAAACCACCTGCCGAAGCAAGGTGGTTTTTGCACTATATATACTAGGGATGTTAATTACCTTCCGCGCCTATCGTTACCCCTGTTATCTCTTTCACGGGCCGGAAAGTCTCTTTGTGCAAAGTGCTGGTCGTCGCGGTTAGGCTGACGGTATTCATTGCGCGCTGCTTCATTGTTTCTGTGGTCTTCATTCCTGTATTGGTTGTTCCTGTACTGATCATTTCTGTATTGATCATTTCTGTACTGGTTGTTCCTGTACTGGTCATGGTTAACACGGTAATCAGTTGCGTAGTGATTCTCTCTCCTGTTCCATTCGCCGTTGAAGGTTACACCGTTATACCTGTTCCTGTAATAATCATCGTGCATAAACGGACGCGATTGGCGTACTTCGAAGTGACGCACGTTTCTCCAGTCATAGTCACGGTAAGCACCTGGTAGATAAGCGGCTGATACCCAGTTACCACCGTCATTATAAAAATAACATTGGTCGGTTACATTGTAATAAGCGTCAACATCGGGCAGGTAATAGTAATCGTCGTTACCGTCGTAATTAACAGGCTCGTTATAAACAACCGGGGTCTGTTCGGCTACAACTACCCTATGAGGTACATAGATACGGGGGGCGTTGAAATGAATACCAAAGCCTACCCTGATTTGTGCATTTGCGGTACTATAAAATAAACCGCTTATTGCTATTGCTGATACTAAAATTAACTTTTTCATTGTCTTAATTTGTTGTGAAACTATCACGGTTCTTTGTTTTATTTTTTGTCGCCTTTGATAGTTTCTTGTTATTAAATATTTATGTAGTTAGGACTATGACTAACTGAAAAGGTTTAATATTACAACACAATACATCTTATTACATATTATATACAATATTTAATTCTTAATAATTCACTTTTATAAGAATATTATTTGTTACAGTATGAATATTAAATGAAAATCTGAATGCCTTTTATGAATTTCAATTGACCGGAACTTTTACCAGTTAAGTTTGTCATCAAAAAATAAAATAGGCCATAAACTATCTCCCTGTCATCGGATTGATACAAAACTCGTTTCGGTATTAAATATATAATCGATTAAATTTGGGTTCAAATAAACACCATTATGAAAAGAAAGACACCGGGTACCATATTATTATCTATCCTGGCAATCGGCGGCCTTATTTCGCTTATTGCCCTGAAGAGTGACCTCAAAAAACATATTAACGCAAACTCTGCGGCGGTCGCTAACGCAGGACTTACCTTGCCCGCGGGTTTCGATGCAAGTATGATTGCCGACAACCTTGGTGGGGCAAGGCATATTGCAGTTACACCACAAGGCGAGATTTACGTCAAATTGAAAGGCCTCGAAAATGGCAAAGGCATATTGCTGCTGCGCCAAAACGGCGATAAGGCCGAAGTAAAAATGGGCTTTGGAAATTTTGGCGGTACGGGCATCGCGGTTAAAGCCGGTTACCTGTATGCTTCTTCAGATGAGGAAGTATTCCGCTACAAGCTGAACGCGAATAACGAAGTAATAGAACCGAACAAGCCTGAGAAAATTGTTACCGGGCTGCTTAGCCGCGGCGAACATGAAGCCAAGGCAATAACACTGGACAATACCGGCCACCTGTACGTAGTTATCGGAGCTTATTCAAACGCTTGCCAGGTAAAGGACCGTACAAAAGGCTCACCGGGCCAAAAAGGCTGCCCTATCCTGGATTCGGCAGGTGGCATCTGGCAATTCAGCGCAAGCAAACCCAACCAGCATTATGGCGATGGCATTCGTTATGCGACCGGTTTAAGGAACGTTGTTGGGCTAACATGGAACCAGCAGAACAACCAACTTTTCGTTATGCAGCACGGCCGCGATCAATTGAGTGACCTGTTTCCGCAATATTATACGGTGAAACAAAATGCCGAATTACCAGCTGAATGTATGTATGCAATTAAAAAAGGCGATAACGCCGGCTGGCCGTACATGTATTACGACTGGCAGACTCATAAAAAAATGCTGATGCCCGAATATGGCGGCGACGGTAAAAAGACAGGCGGGGAAACTGCCATCAACCCGGCTGCAGCTTTCCCTGGCCACCTTGCCCCTAATGGTTTGCTGTTTTACACCGGCAACCAATTCCCGGCAAGGTACAAAAACGGTGCTTTTATCGCCTTCCATGGTTCGTGGAACCGTGCGCCCGAGCCACAGGCGGGTTTCTTCGTGGTTTTCCAGCCATTTAAAGATGGTATGCCTTCTGGCAAATGGGAAGTGTTTGCGGACGGTTTTGCAGGCTCAGCTGCCGATAAAGCCAGGGGAAATGCGCTGCACCGCCCTTGCGGCTTAGCACAGGGTCCTGATGGTTCCCTTTATGTGAGTGACGACAGCAAGGGAAGTATTTATAAGATCACATATAAGAAATAGGCTTTATAAAACACGGATAAACGAAAGGCCCCGATATTCGGGGCCTTTTTAGTTGGATAACTCGTAGTTGTATTTTTCTGATCTCCTCTTTTTGGATTTAACCCTTTCGATACATTCTTCCGAGGTATCCTTTTCGTATTTGCTGGTAGCCTGCATAAATGCCTCGGTATAAGCAATGACCGCATTATCCCAATCTTTCTTCTTTTCGGCGTGCAAACCTGCCAGGTAATGGATATAGGCTATATCCACACCCGCAACACTAAATGCTTTCTCTTTTACCAGGTGTACCTGTTTCCCCATATCCAGGAAAACCAACAGGTGCAGGTAGTCGCCATACACATCCGGGAAAGCCGGCTCCAGTTCGACGCAGGTTTTGAAATGATATCCTGCAGCCTGGTAGTCCTTTAATTCGTAGTAGTATAGTTTACCCAACTGGTAATGCGCTCTTGCGTACAAAGGCTCGGCGGCTATGATCTCATTCAGCAACTGCAAAGCCCGTGGATTTTCACCATAGCTCAATTGGTCAACTGCATGCAAATACTTCTCTTCAATAGTCAAATAAATGTCCATGATATTAAATGTTGCGCCAGGGTGCTAACCCCAACCGATAAATTAAAAAATGATTTTGTGAGATGTAACCTGTGGTTACACCGGTGAGCAGAAGAGTATTTGCCTTGCATAGCCCTTCCGCAGCGTCCCCATGGGTCGCTTAGCGTTTTCGCGGAAATAATTTATACGTAGCATTGCTTTATATTTTTTACAAATATAAAGTTTACAGGCGATTAATCAAAACCCTGTGTTACAGGCTATCAGAAAGCAAAGCGTTTTCCTATTCGTCGTCATTATCATCATCATTTTTGGTTTCGATGAGATAATTATCCATCAGTTCGCTTTCCGATATTACCATTGTAAAATCCTCAAAGCGGACCCCATCTTCAAAAGGAAAAACGGCGTAGCCATGTTTGTCGGCCTCATAGCCACCTAATTCGAAAATTTCGTCCTGGTCCTTTTCTTTAATGATGGAGCCTTCAGCCAGTTGATAGGCATCTAAAATGCGTTCAAAGTTTTTCATATGTAAGATTTTGATAGTGCAAAATTAAGAGTTAAGCAAACCATTCATAAAGATCGTTTTGTTTGAGGGCCGACTTCTTTTTCTTGTCCAAATCCTTTACCACTTTGCCTTCCACCATCTGGATAATGCGGTTGCCATAATTATAGGCCTCTTTCAAGTTATGCGTAACAAGAATTGCGGTCAAACCAAAATCAGTTATCAATTTATCGGCCGTTTTCATAACCACATCGGCCGATTTTGGATCGAGGGCGGCCGTTGGTTCATCTAAAAGCAGCACTTTACAGGTATCCATCACACTCATCAACAAGGTTAATGCCTGCCGCTGCCCGCCGGATAAGGTGCCGATGGGCTGCTCGATTTTGTTTTCGAGCCCCATGCCCAGCGTGCTGATCTTTTCTTTTACCAGCTTCCTAAAGCTATCATTAATACCAATGGTCAGGCTTTTCGGTTTAGTACGAATCGCTGCAAGGCGGAAATTATCTAAAATACTTAAATCCGATGCGGTACCGCTTAACGGGTTCTGAAATACCCTGGCTATCCATTCGCTGCGGTTGTAATCGGCTAATTTGGTAACGTCATTTCTATCGATATGGATCGTGCCGGACGTTGCTAATATGCTTCCTGCAACTAAATTCAATAATGTAGTTTTTCCCGAACCGTTTGAACCAACGATTACCAGGAATTCTTTTTCATTTATTTCCAGGTCGACACCTTGAATTGCATCCACCTGGTTGGCCTTGCCTTTATTAAATATTTTTTGAACCTTTTGAATGCTTATCATGACGAATTTTTGAATGATAATGCCAAACGCGGCAGGCTCACGATTAGCAATACAAATACGGCGGTAACTATTTTTAAAAGATTGGGATTAACGCCCAAATTAAGTGTAAATGCCAATACAAACTGGAATATGATCGCACCTGACAGAACAAATATTAAGCTTAGCCAGACCGATGTAATGCGGAGCCAGTTGATGAGCGTTTCGGCAATAATTACGGAGCCAAGCCCAACTATCACGATCCCGATGCCCATGTTGATATCCGCAAAACCCTGGAACTGCGTTATCAGGAAGCCACTCAACGCCGTTAAAGCATTTGCTAAGGCTAAACCGATAATTTTCATGCGATCGGTATTTACACCAAGAGCACGAATCATTGTTTCGCTGTTACCTGTGGCACGCATGGCGATGCCGAAGTCGGTTTTCAAAAGGTAGCCGATAATCAACGCCACTGCCACTACAAAAACAAGTAATATCCAGAAGGTATTATGATTTGGGTCGGCAGAAATATTGAGCAGGGTAAATATCGACGAAGTGTTGATAAGCGGAATATTAGAGCGCCCCATCAAAGTTAAATTGACCGAGTAAAGGGCGGTCATGACCAAGATACCAGCCAAAAGAGCATTTATTTTGAGTTTGGTATGAATTAATCCTGTTAAGGCACCAGCTAATGCCCCTGCGCCGATCACGACAGGCAAGGTCACAAATACCGGCTGATGCAGCACCAGCATTTTGGCTGTTACAACACCTCCCAGGGTATAACTTCCATCAGTAGTTATGTCCGGTATGTTGAATATTTTCATCGAGATGAATATCCCCAAAGCAATGGCCGACAAGCAAAGTCCCTGTAATAAGGCGGAGAGGTAAAAATCCATTATTTCACAGCTTCAAAGTTCGATGGAATAGTAATATTATACTTTTTGGCTGCTGCGGTATTGTAAACGCGCTTGCGAATTTTAACCATTTCAGGTTTCAGGCCGTCGGTTTTATGTGTTTTTAGAAATTGTGCCGCCTGCTCCCCTGCCTGGTATCCCCACTGGTACATATCGGCACCGTAGGCAGCCACCGCACCTAGCTTTACCAAACCCGCTTCGCTGGTAAAAACAGGCACGTTAGCCCGGTCACAGTTTTTTACAATAGTTTCGAACGAGGCAAACACACTGTTGTCGGGTAAGGCAAAAAAAGCGTCAATTTTTTTTGACAGCAATGATTTGGTGACCAGTTGCGCATCGGCCGAATTGTTAAGCGGCAATACCTCCAGGCTCACATTCGACTTAGCCGCAAGTTCCTTGAGGCGGTTCACTGCATCAGCCGATTGTGGCTCCGACTGATTATAGATCATGCCTATCACCAATTTTGCCCCTTTAGGTTTCAATAATTTAGTGATGATATTAAAAGATGTATCAATATAATTGAGGTCCTCAACTACGCCGAATAAGTTTAGCGGATTAGAGCCTGTTGAACTTACCACATTCATCCTTTCTGGTGTCGGCGACACCATCGCAAAAACCGGGACAGTTTTAGTCTTCTGTATAGCTGTTACTGTTGATAAGGTAGTGCAAGTAGCCAGCAAATCGACTTTTTCCGATATAAATTGATTTACGATCAATGATAGAGTTGGCTGATCATTCTCCGCATTACGATATTCGATCTTTACTGTTTTCTGATCTTCGCTGAAACCCGCTTTCTTTAACGCATCGGTAAAACCGGTACGCGCCTGCCCTACGGTGGCATCTTCAAAAGCATCCACAAAGCCCACTACAGGGACGTCACTTTTTTGGGATTGACAGGAAACAAATAGTGCTATAAAAAATAAAACAGGCAGGTATTTTTGAAGCTTCATCCGACTAAATTAGATATTACGGCGGAAAGGTGAAAGTATAAAGGCAAAAGGTTTACAACCTGATTATAAAACAAGAAAGGCTACCGTTACCGGAAGCCTTTCAAAATGCAATTTAAAATAGAATTACATAGCTGCGCCGCCTTGTGCATACTGGAGCACCATGTCTATCTTCCCATCCTTATTAAAGGCCCAAACTTCCTGCAGGCTTTGTTTTACCTTTTTCCCATCAGCAGTTGTAAATTCCTCTGTTCCCCACACACACACTACATTCTGGTCCTTATCGCTCTTCAGACTTACCCAGGCATCAACAGTAACCTTATAGTTACTTAGTGAACCTCTGTATTGTTTTGCTCCTTTTAGATTTTCCGCTTTCCCTTTGACAGTGGTCCCGTTGGAAAATGTCATTGACACGGTGTCAGCAAACCAATCCGCATGATTGTCAAGCGTGTTATTTTCAAAGTCTTTCCATACAGCGAGTACTTTGTTGGCATGAGCCTGGTCCGCTATTTTAAAATTTGATGAATAAGATGCTTTATACGGTGCATCTTGCGCATGACCTATTCCCACCCAGGAAATAACCACGCAAATAATCATAATAAGTTTTCTCATGTTGTTTTGGGTTAAAAGGTTTTATAACAAGTTTGTTACAATAAAGGTATGTTATAAATGTCTAATAATCAAAATAATACAGGCACAAATTAAATCACTACCTGAAATATCCAAATTCTGAAAATCTTTCACATTTTCTATATTTAAGAAATGAAAACGCTCAGATGGATATTCGGGTTCCCGTTGGCAATGATTATCAGCCTCGGTATTTTTGGATTAGCCGTAACCTTTGGTATTACAGAGAATATGGCATTCCGTAGTTTTTACTTTATCACTTACCTTCTACGGCTGGTGGTTATCCTTTTCAGTTTTGCCACCTGGGTATTTTTAACCTGTTTTTTTATTCCGTCGTACAAAAAAATTGCAGGGTTTGTACCTATCGTACTCAGCATCGCACTTGCATGTGTTAATTTATATATAGAATTTTCACACTACTCAAATATGCGGTTTAGCCAATATGAGCTTATTAACACAGCGCTTATGCTTGTCGGTACATTTATAGGGTATTTTGTAAGTTACCTGATATTCAAGGATAAAGGCTGGAGTAAGCATAAAAAGAATCCAAGAACAGCAGAATCCTTCGTTTAGCAGCGTATCAAAAACCGCGTAAATGTGGTTATATTTAACGAATGAGAATTGCAAGGTGGATTTTCGTGTTTCCCCTGGCGACTCTGATAAGTTGGGGGATTTTTTACCTGGCGATCGCATACGGACTAAGGGGCGTTTATTCGTATGAATTTTTTGCAGCCTCCTACCTTTATCGTATTGTTATTATTTTTTTCTGCTTTTCATTATGGGTTTTTTTGACCTGTCTCTTTAGTCCGTCGCATCGAAAAATTGCCGGTATAATACCAATGGCTGTCGCAACTGTGATCTTCATCGTAGTTTACCTAAGCTCAACCGGCGGGTATACTATTCCCGCGAATCAAAATACCATAATCGCTTTTTCGGCTTTTTATATAGGTATGATCATAGGCTATTTTATGAGTTACCTGATATTTAAAGACAAGGGCTGGCACGGGCCGAAAAGAAAATCGAGAGCTGCTGAGTTCGAACTTTAACTATAATTAGGGTTATTTACCTATTTTAGCCTCTTCATGATAGCTATAAATTCAAAATTACCACAGGCAGGTACTACTATTTTTACCGTGATGTCGGCATTGGCCGCCGAAGTAGGCGCTATTAATCTTTCGCAAGGCTTTCCGGATTATGAAACTTCTCCTGAGTTGATCGAGTTGGTGAACCAGGCTATGAAAAACGGCTACAACCAATATGCGCCGATGGCTGGCTATATGCCCTTGCGCGAAGAGATAAGTCGCAAAACTGAAAAACTTTACGGCGCATATTATAACCCTGATACCGAAATTACGGTCACTGCAGGTGGCACTCAAGCGGTTTTCACCGCCATATCTGCAGTTATTAATCCTAATGACGAGGTGATCATATTTGAACCTGCTTTCGATTGCTATGCACCCGCTATTTTGGTAGCCGGCGGAATTGTAAAATCGCTGGAGCTTGAACCACCCGATTATCGCATCAAATGGGAGATGGTCAAACGGTTAATCAACAACCGCACAAAAATGATCATCCTGAACTCGCCCCATAATCCTACGGCGACTATTCTGCATAAGGAAGATATTGATGCGCTGAGCGCAATCGTCAAAAACCGGGATATTTTTATTTTGAGCGACGAAGTTTATGAACACCTGATATACGACGGGCAGGAGCATCACAGTATGGCAAAATATGCAGAGTTGCGCCAACGGAGTTTTATTGTAGCGTCGTTTGGCAAACCATTTCATGCTACCGGGTGGAAGGTGGGTTATTGCATGGCTCCTGCTGCTTTAATGCACGAGTTCAGAAAAACACACCAATTTTTGGTATTTTGTGTAAACTCGGCCATGCAGGTTGCTATTGCCGAATATTTGAAAAATGAAAATAATTATCTCGGTCTGCCGGAATTTTTTCAGCAAAAAAGGAATTATTTCCGCAAGGGCCTTGAAGGCACCCGTTTTGAGGTATTGCCATGCTCCGGATCATACTTTCAGTCAGTGAGATATAATAGGATCACCGATGAAAAAGATGCTGATTTTGCCATTCGTTTAACGAAGGATTTTGGGGTGGCGGTTATACCTGTTTCGGCCTTTTATGGAAAGGGTTCAGACCACCACGTGTTGCGTTTTTGTTTTGCCAAAAGGCAAGAAACTTTAGATAATGCCGTTGAAAGATTAATTAAAGTGTAAATTGTGCAAGTTTTTTAACCATTAGTCAAGCCCTAACTACGATATGGATAACCTTAAAATTAGCCTCTTCCAGGGATATTTATTTTGGGAAAACATTGATAAAAACCTGCAGAACATCGGTTTACGATTGGGCAGCATACGCGAAAAAACAGACCTGATCATCCTGCCTGAAATGTTTAACACGGGCTTTACTATGAATGCGGAGCCGTTGGCCGAGCCGATGAATGGCAAAACGATGCTGTGGATGCATAAAATTGCCAAACAATACGAATGTGTTGTAACCGGCAGCCTGATCATAACCGAAAGCGGTAAATTTTATAACCGGCTGATATGGATGAGTGCCGATGGCACCTATAATTACTACGACAAAAGGCACTTATTTACCCTCGCCAAGGAAGATCATACTTACACAGCCGGAAAGAAAAAGCTGATAGTTGAACTGAAAGGCTGGAAAATATGTCCGATGATTTGTTACGACCTCCGTTTCCCGGTATGGATGCGTAATGTGAACAATGCGTATGATTTATTGATCGTAGTAGCCAACTGGCCCGAGCGCAGGGCTTTGCATTGGAGAACCCTTATACCGGCCCGCGCCGTAGAGAACCAAGCTTATGTTATAGGTTTGAACCGTGTAGGGCACGACGGCAACGAGGTATATCATTCGGGCGATTCGACCTGTATCAGTCCGAATGGCAACGTGGTTTACTATAAGCGTGATGAGGAAGATGTGTACACATTTTCTATCATCGGCGATGAGGTAGAAAAAACGCGTCGTACCCTGCCCTTCCTGAAAGACGAGGATAACTTTAAGATCTTAGATTAAGTCCCTCCATTTATTATTTCGGCTCCAACGCCATTTTTATTTAATTTTAGCGTTAATCTGCTTTAATTTGCGCCTGCTTATTATCAACTATTATTATCTCTGTCGATGAAGTTTTTATACCGTACCCTCCTATCTCTTTTTCTTGTTATAAATTTTGCATCATTTTCATCGGCACAAAAGAAAAATGACTATGCCCAACTGGTGAATATTTTTATTGGCACCGGCGGTCACGGGCATACCTATCCAGGTGCGGTTGCTCCTTTCGGGATGGTGCAGTTAAGCCCTGATACCAGGCTAACCGGCTGGGATGGCTGTTCGGGATATTATTTTACTGATACGGTGGTTTATGGCTTTTCACATACCCATTTAAGCGGAACAGGCATAGCCGATTATTGTGACGTGCTTTTTATGCCGACGACTGGTGAACCACAGTTTAAGAATACTGACTACATGTCAAGCTTTAAAAAGAAAAACGAAAGTGCTTCACCGGGCTATTATAAAACCAAACTGGATAAATATAACATTGGCGTTGAGCTTACCGCGACCAAACGCGTTGGCGTTCACCGTTACGAATATCCCGGCACGCACCAGGCCAATATCATTATCGATTTGCAACACCGGGACGAAGTGCTCGATTCCTGGATTGAAGTGGTGAATGACCACGAGGTGCGCGGTTTTCGCCGTTCCAAATCATGGGCGCAGGACCAGTACGTTTATTTCTATGCTAAATTTTCGAAACCATTTAAAAACTTCGGCATCGCGCTAAACGACCAGTTGCAACAGGGGCAAAATAAGGTACAGGGCAAAAATGTAAAGATGTACCTCCAGTTTGACGATCCGGGCGAGGTCGTGTCAAAAGTTGGTATATCATCAGTAAGTGCCGAAGGTGCGTTGAAGAACCTGGATGCCGAAGTGCCTGATTTCGATTTTAAAAGGGTACAAAAAGAGGCCCGTGCCAATTGGAACACTGAGTTAAACAAAATACAGGTTGAAGGTGGTGCGCCTGCCATATCGCAGGATGCCCGCAATACCCAATACCAAAACGGCGGATACAATCCTTATGGTTACAACCGTCCGCAGCAGCAAAAACAGCCAAAGGTTACCGACTGGGGCAAAATAAAACAGACCATTTTTTACACGGCGCTGTACCATTGCATGCTGGCGCCAAACGTTTACAGCGATGTTGACGGGCAATACCGGGGCTTAGACCAAAAGGTGCATACGGCAGAGGGTTTTGATTATTATACAGTATTTTCTTTATGGGACACTTTCCGTGCTGAGGACCCCTTGTTTACCATTATTGACCGTAAGCGCACGCTTGATTTTATCAAAAGCTTTTTGGCAATGTATGAACAGGGCGGTTTGCTGCCGATATGGCCGCTTGGTTCGGGCGAGACTTACTGTATGGTAGGCGACCATTCAATACCAGTTATTGTAGATGCTTACGCTAAAGGTATCCGCGATTTTAATGCTGAAGAAGCGCTAACCGCGATGAAAGCTGCCGCGAACCGTAATCAATTTGGGTTGGACAGTTATCGAAAAAATGGGGCTGTACTGTCTGATGATGAACATGAATCCGTTTCAAAAACGCTGGAATATGCTTACGACGACTGGTGCATTGCACAAATGGCCAAAATGATGAATAAGCCGGAGGACTATGCTGATTTTATCAAACGTGCGCAATACTGGAAAAATCTTTATAACGATCAGAACGGGTTTATGCAGGCACGCGTTAACGGTGGCTGGTATGCGCCTTTTGATCCCACCGATATCAATAATAATTACACTGAAGGCAATGCCTGGCAATATTCATTCCTGGTGCCACAGGATGTAGAAAGCCTGGCCGCACGTATGGGCGGCAAGGATAAGTTTGAAGCCAAATTGGATGAATTATTCACTACTGATGCCAAATTAAGCGGGCGTCAGCAGGATGATGTGACTGGTTTGATAGGTCAATATGCCCACGGGAATGAGCCCAGCCACCATATTGCTTATTTGTACAATTTCACCAACTCGCCGGATAAAACGCAGTTCTATATTCACAAGATACTGAAAGAGGAATACAGCATTCTGCCTGATGGCTTATCCGGTAACGAGGATTGCGGGCAAATGTCGGCCTGGTACGTAATGAGTTCGTTGGGTATTTATACCATTTCTCCCGGGCAAACGCATTACCAGGTGGGCCTGCCGCAATTTGACAAGGCGGTTATTAACCTTGAGAATGGCAAGAAGTTCACAATACTCAACCCGGGTGCGGGCGTAAGTTTCCAAAACATTTATTTGCAGGGAATGACGCTGGATAAAAAGACTTACAACAAGTTGTATATTGATGCAGCAGATATTCAACACGGGGGCGAATGGGACGTTTACACCGGAAGCCTTGCCAATAAGCTATTTGTACAGGACCTGGAAAAACCGCTATCTAAAATAAGCGATAGCCTGATCGTATCCAATCCCTATTTCCAACCGTCTAACCCCAGCTTTAAAAAACCGTTTGATCTTCAAATAAAATCGTACGATGCCGATGCCAAGATATACTATACGCTTGATGGTTCTGCCCCAACATCATCATCAACACTTTATAATAAACCTGTAACTATATCGGCTAATACAACAATAAAAGCCGTTGCAATAAAAAATGGAAAATCAAGCCTGATTGATGAAGGCTCGTTCACCCAAATAAGGGATGATATCAAATTAACCCTGCTCACAAAATACCTGCCGAATTACCCTGGCGAAGGTGATGAAAGCCTGATTGACGGCCTGCATGGTAAAGTAAACTGGCGCCTGGGCCACTGGCAGGGTTACCAGGGAAACGACCTGGAAGCAGTGATTGATATGGGGCAGATAAAACCGGTGAAAAGCATCAGCCTGGGCACTTTGCAGGATAGCAAATCGTGGATAGTATTTCCGAAAGCTGTCGAATACTGGGTATCTGACGACGGCATGAGTTATAAACTGGCTACTACAATACCTACCAAAGTGGATATTAAGGACCTTACGATACAAACACAGGAGTTTAAGGCAGAACTGAGCCTGAAAACAAGATTTATCAAAGTGATTGCAAAACAATACGGTGCGCTGCCTGACTGGCACGAAAGCAAGGGTCAGCCATCCTACATTTTTGCGGATGAAATAAGCATCGAATAAGAGTTGCAAAAATCAAATAATTAGTTACATTTACTTACTCAAACAACCTAAGTAACTAATTATCAGATGGAACCAAACCACACTTTTAGTACAGGAGATAATGGCAAAACTGCCGGCATCATCAGCTACCTCACCATTGTGGGCTGGCTTATTGCATTCCTTGCCATGCACAAGGACAACAAAACCGAATTAGGAAGTTACCAGCTAAGGCAAACATTACTCTTTCATATTGTTTCGATCATTGTTTCGTGGGTATTAGCCTGGGTATTTGGAGCAATATTGTTTTCATCAGCTACAACCGGCGCGGTGGCGGGGTTGTCACTCATCTCAACTCTGAATTGGGTTGTAAGGATCGGGCTTTTTGTTTTGTGGCTCATCGGTTTCCTTGGCGCAATCAATGGCGAAAAGAAACCGATCCCCTTTATCGGCGAAAAGGCGCAAACGATGTTTTCAAGCATTTAAGAATATGTAAAGACGCGCCGATTGATCGGGGCGTCTTTATTCTTTTTCCAGCATCGCCTTTGCCTGCTGCAGTTTATCCTTTTCTGCTTTTGGCAAAACCGGGTACTTCAATTTCAGGTCTTCAATGGTTTGAAGGATAATTTTTGAAATAGCAATGCGGGTGAACCACTTTTTGTCTGCTGGTATTATATACCATGGGTTTTCCGGTGTGGCGGTTTCTTTGATGGCTTTTTCATAGGCCTTCATATAGTCGTCCCAATATTTTCGTTCTACCACGTCTGTCGCCGAGAATTTCCAGTTTTTTGACGCATCATCTATACGCGCCAAAAAGCGTTCTTTCTGCTCTTCTTTGGAAACATGAAGAAAGAATTTGATGATGATAGTTCCGTTGTTGTGTAAATGCCTTTCAAACTCCCTGATACTATGATACCGATCTTTCCAGAAATCTTTGCCTAACTTTTTTCCGGCATTTGCATTTGGGAGATGCTCATTGAGCACCAATTCTGGATGCACTTTTGTGATAAGCACATTCTCATAATGCGATCGGTTGTGAATGCCTATACGCCCACTCTCTGGTAAAGCCCTGTAGTGGCGCCATAAAAAATCATGCTGATATTCTTCTGCGCTCGGCTGTTTAAAACTAAAGACCTGGCATCCCTGCGGGTTAAGGCCCGACATGGTGTGCGCTATGGCGCTGTCTTTCCCGGCCGCATCCATCGCCTGGAAAATGATAAGCAATGAATAGGTTTTACTGGCATACAATTCATCCTGCACAGCGGCAGTTTGTTTCACTAAATCTTCCAAAATAGTAGCTGCATCTTCCTTTTTATAATCAGCGCTATAGGCGGTATCAAAATCTTTAAGTGAAAATTTTTCACCATCAGTAATTTTAAATTTAGAAGTGAAGTGTTTCATTGTAAAAATACGTTTTTACGAAGTTAGCTTAAAATTTACCTCTTATTGTTCCGTTCATTATATTTGCCGACAGCGCTAATGATTTAGCGGCATTTATTTACATCTTTACCCAATGTTCAAAGAAATAAAAAACAGGTTTCTCCGCTATATAGTTATCCTTATTTATTCTATAATCATCTTTTTCAGCGCTATTGAATTAAATTTCCTTTGGCTGTTCGGCTATTCGCCAACAATGGATGATATTAAAAATCCAAGCATGTCAGTAGCGTCTGAGGTGTACTACGCTGATGGCAAGTTGATTGGCCGTTATTACAAGGAAAACCGTTCTCCTGTTGAATTTAAAGGCATTTCGCCCAGCTTGGTGAATGCGTTGGTAGCAACTGAAGATGTGCGGTTTTACAAGCACGGTGGGGTAGATTTTTACTCTTTCTTCAGCAGTTTGCTATCAACAGCAAAAGGCGACCGGCGCGGTGGTAGTACCATTACACAGCAACTGGCTAAAAACCTTTTTGAAACGCGCAAAAGAAAATCCCAGGGCATCATCAAACATGTGCCTTTTATAAGGACCATCGTATTTAAATGCAAAGAATGGCTCACCGCCTTTGAGATAGAGCATGTTTACAGTAAGAACGAAATACTGACGCTATACTTTAACACCGTGCCTTTTGGTAATAATACATTTGGCATAAAGGCAGCTTCGTTAAAATACTTTAACAAAAATCCGGATGCCGTAACCCCCGATGATGCAGCTCTACTAATTGGCATGCTCAAAGCTACATCGACCTACAACCCAATAAGGAACCCGGATAAAAGCATTGACCGGCGGAACACCGTTTTGAGCCAGATGCAAAAAAACGGGTATCTCAGCAAAGCTGATTATGACAAGGCCATCACCGAGCCACTCAATCTTGATTTGAGCTATGTGGACGACGAATCGCAGGGCGACTCGTATTTGCGCGACGCCGTCGAAAAATGGCTGGCTAAATGGTGCAAGAAGAACGGGTACGACTTGTACGCAGATGGCTTGAAAATTTATACGACAATCGACTCGCGTTTACAGCAATATGCGGAAGAAGCAGTATCCGAAAAGATGCAAATGCTGCAAAAGCGTTTTAATAACTTATGGGGCAATAAAGTTCCCTGGCGGGATTTGAGTGGGAACGTTATCACGGATTTTATACTGAAAAACGAGCAGCGCCTGCCCATTTATAAACTACTTGACCGGAAATATCACGGCGATACCACGATATTAAAGCAATACTTCGAAAAGAAAAAGAAGATGAGGGTATTTTCGTGGGATGGCGATAAGGATACTACTTTTTCAACTGTCGATTCCATTAAATACTACGCCAGGATACTCAATACCGGTATGATGACCATTGAACCAACAACCGGGAAAATAAAGGTATGGGTTGGCGGTATTGACCATCGTTATTTTCATTACGACCACGTAAACCAGGCCAAGCGACAGGCGGGCTCTACATTTAAGCCTTTTGCTTATGTAACCGCGTTGGATAACGGCTTTACCCCATGCGATAAGTTTACCGATAAGCCCGTTTCGATCAATTTTGTGGATAATGGTAAACCGGATGTGTGGGCACCGCAAAACGCCGATTTCCATTTTACTTATATGGATATGTCATTGCGCTGGGCGATGGGTAAATCGGTCAACTCCATCACGGCACAACTTACTGAAAAAGTGGGCTGGGATAAAGTTGTAAACTATGCCCACAAATGTGGTATCGAAAGCCGTTTAAAGTCGGTTCCGTCTGTTTGCCTGGGCACTAACGATGTTTCGGTTTATGAAATGGCGCGGGCTTACAGTACTTTCCTGAACCGCGGGCAGAAAATCGACCCAATTTTAGTAAGTAAAATCGTAGACCAGGATGGTGACGTGGTAGCTGAGTTTAAACTAAAACAGGAAAAAGTACTAAGCGACGAAACGGCCTGGCTGATGTTATATATGTTCAGAGGTGGTATGGATGAACCGGGTGGAACCTCATCAGCGTTGTGGGAATACCCCGGCCTATGGAAAAAAAACAACAATCAAATAGGAGGTAAAACCGGGACATCGTCCAAATTTGTGGATGGCTGGTACATGGGTATTACCAAGGATCTGGTGACCGGTATATGGGTTGGCTGCGACGACCGCAGTGTACACTTTACCAGCGCGCAAACGGGCGAAGGTTCGCACACGGCATTACCGATTTTTGGCGCGTTTATGCAGAAGGTATATGCAGACCCTAAAAGCGGCTATACCCCAGGACCTTTTCCAAAGGCCTGGAGCAAAATCACCAAGCAATACGATTGTCCGTCGCCGAGAATAGATACAGGTACGATGGCTGATGACAGCCTGTTTATGCCTATGGACACTACTGCTACCAGGCCGGCGAAAGAAGAAGAAAAACCAGAGAACAAGCCACCTAATTGATAAAATGGCCGTACTGATGTATTTGGAATGTTAAATTTTCGGGACAAATAATAACTTTGGATTTGAACTGTTATATTACATAGTAAATCTGAAGTTCAAAATTTAGCCTTATATCTACCGACTGATTATGAATAAACTTTACCCCTGTTTTATCCGGATCAAGAGATACCACATCATATTACTATGCCTCGTTGGCACACTGCTACTGAGTTCTAACGCTAAAGCACAGTATTTTGGTCAAAATAAAGTACGCTACAAGAACCTTAAGTTTAAGGTTTATCATACCCCGCATTTTGACATTTATTACTACTTCAAAAACGATAGCCTGATCAAACGTTTTGCGCAGGAAAGCGAATTGTGGTATACCATACACCAGCAGGTTTTCAGGGATACGTTCAAAAAGCCTAATCCTATTATATTATATGCTGACCATCCTGATTTCCAGCAAACGACGGCAATTGACGGCGACATTGGCGTAGGTACAGGTGGTGTTACCGAAGGTTTGAAGAACCGGGTTGTAATGCCTATAATGGAGACCAACCAAACTACCCGGCACGTTATCGGGCACGAATTGGTGCACGCTTTCCAGTATCATATGTTGCTTGGGCACGATTCGACCAATTATGAGAACCTGGGTAATATGCCCTTATGGATGATAGAAGGTATGGCCGAATACCTGTCCTTGGGTAAAAAGGATGCTTTTACAGCGATGTGGATGCGTGATGCTTATCTCAATAAAAACATTCCGACGATACGTGATCTCACGGAGACCAACAAGTATTTCCCTTATCGATACGGAGAAGCTTTCTGGTCGTTCGTGGGCTCAACTTATGGTGATACAGTCATTGTGCCGTTCTTTAAAAATACGGCTCGCTTCGGGCTGGAATATGGTATACGGCGAACCTTTGGTTATGATGATAAAACGCTGTCCAACCTTTGGAAAAACTCCATAGAAACGACATATAAACCTCTTTTAAAGGACACCGTTCAGAAACCGGTCGGTAAAAGAATAATTGACAATAAGAACTCAGGTGAGCTGAATGTGGCGCCGGCCGTAAGTCCGGACGGTAAGTACCTTGCCTTCCTCTCAGAAAAGGGTCTTTTTACGATAGACCTCTATCTCGCGGATGCGAAAACCGGGAAAGTATTGCAAAAACTGACGAGCAAGGTATCCAATACCCGAATTGATGAGTTTAATTTTATAGAATCAGCCGGCGCATGGTCGCCAGATAGCAAGAAATTTGCATTCAGTATATTCAGTCATGGGCGTAACCGGATGTTGGTGGTGAGTATTCCCGACGGGAAGGTTCTGCACAATATTTCGATGGAGAAGGCTGAACAGTTTAGCAACCTGACCTGGTCGCCGGATGGAAATAACGTGGTTTTCCAGGGTCTATCTGAGGGCCAGGGCGACTTATACATGTACAGCTTTGACACAAAAAAAGTAACCCAGTTGACCAACGATAAATATTCGGATTACCAGCCTTGCTTTTCGAGAGATGGCAAAAAGATAATATTTACCAGCGACAGAACCACCTATGATAAATCACTATCCCAAACTATCACTTTCAACCTGGCGGAATTAGATATTGCCTCGGGAAAAGTGACCGATATCCCGGTATTTGATGGTGCAAATAACCTTGATCCACAGTACTCTGCTGACGGCAAGCAGGTTTATTTCCTGTCGAACAGGGACGGCTTCCGCAATATGTACCGCTATACTTTAGCTGATGGCAAGGTAGAGCAGATGACCGACCTGTTTACCGGCATTTGCGGTATTACAGAGTATTCTCCGGCAATTAGTATATCCAATAATGATGACATTGTTTACTCCTACTATTTCGCACAAAAGTATTTCCTTTATAACGCGAAAGCGTTGGAGTTTACGCCGAAGCTTGTTAATGGGCAGTCGACCAATTTTGATGCGGCTATGCTCCCACCTTTCCGTTCGGTAGGCGTTGACTTAATAAATTCAAACCTGAATAATTTTCTTGCTTACAAAAAAATCCCAACGGATTCAATTAAACTAATTCCATACAGGCCACAGTTTAAGCTTGATTATTTGGCAAGCAGCGGCGTTGGCGCTTCTATAAGCCAGTTTGGCGCTGGGCTTTCAAGCGGTGTACAGGGTGTTTTCAGTGATATTTTAGGGCACAACCTGATCTACGCGGGACTGGATGTGAATGGGCAAATATATGACTTTGGCGGCCAGTTTATTTATATCAATCAACAAGGCAGGTGGAATTTTGGCGTAGGTGTATCACACATCCCCTACCAGTTTGCTAATTATAGTGTTGTAGCAACCAATTACCAGATCAATAAAACTACAAGTATACCAGCCTTCCAGGAGCGGTATGATATCATCCGCATTTTTGAGGACCAGGTGAACCTTTTTACCTCTTATCCTTTTTCCAAGGTTTCGCGGATAGAGTTTGGGACGGGGTTTTCGCATTATTATTACCGGGTTGACCGATACAATACCTACTACGATACCTCGAGGTTCACAAATTATTTGGGAAGCAATCATCAACATGTCTCTAACGCAGATTATAATGCAGACCCTTCAAACGGCGGCCTCTTCCATTTAGTGCCTTTCACCATCTATAGCGTCAATACCGCTTTGGTTGGTGATAACTCCTATTTCGGTGTGGCTTCGCCTTTAAATGGGTTTCGTTATCGCATACAGGCTGAATATGACTTTGGCACCTATCACTTTTTTGCACCCACAATCGATCTGAGAAAATATATCCGCTTAGCGCCTGTCACCATAGCGGGAAGATTATTTGGCTATGGACGCTTTGGAGGTGTTGACGGGCTATATCCATTATACCTGGGTTACCCTTTTTATATACGCGGCTACGAATCGCAAACTTTTTATAACGGGAACAATAAAACTCCGACAAACAATTACACCATCGGCAATTTATCGGGTGACCGGATAGCTGTTGCAAATTTTGAAGTTAGACTGCCATTTACAGGTCCCGAAAAATTATCAGCTTTTAAATCAAAGTTCTTCTTCAGCGAGTTAAATTTCTTCTGTGATGCCGGTTTGGCATGGAGCGCAGGCGACAAGATAGAATTTGGTACTAACCCAAGTCTACTTGGCTTAACGCCTGTTATCGACCCCCTTACACATCAACAAGTTGTTGGCTCAAACGGCAAGCTTGAATATAACCCGATTTATTCAAAAGTCCCCTCATTTAGTACAGGCGTTTCATTGCGCGTCAATATTTTCGGGTACTTTATACTGGAGCCGTACCTGGCCTGGCCGATCAATCGCACTGACATTAGCAAACCGGTATTTGGTTTAGGCTTTACACCGGGATGGTAAATGTGATGAGAAAATTAACTTTCATTGCGCTTTTATTGTTGAATACAGCTTATGCGTTTGGACAAAAAGCAGATTCATTGGCGGCTATGAAAGTTAAAACAAAGAATGTTGACGGCACAATAATGACATCTGGAAAGGATATCATCGAAAACCTTTCACTTTCCACCGCATTTACAAAACTTGTCAACGCAATTAAAGCTGCTGATTTGACGGATAGCTTTAAATCGGGTACGATCACTATTTTTGCCCCAATTAATTCCGCTTTTGATAAGCTTGCACCAGGCATGTTGGATACCTTGCTCCTGCCCACCCACAAAGCTGACTTGATCAACTTGCTTAATTATCACGCGGTAAGCGGGAAAATCACATCGAAGGATCTTGATAATCAGATAAAGGCGGGGAATGGACAAGCTACATTGACGACCATTTCTGGTGGAACACTAACTGCCCGCATTAATGAGAACCGTAATATCGTACTCACCGATGAAAATGGCAGTCAAAGCATCGTCACCAGGCTTGACATCGAACAAAGCAACGGGATGGTTTTCATTATTAACGCATTACTGCATCCAAAGGCAAAACAATAATACAATTATATGGCAAACCGCAGCCAAATTTGCTACGTATTTTTGGGTATGAAACCATCATGAGCTGCCGCTTACAATAAACGCTCATGATAGCTTCATCACCATTAAAAAAACAAATTAAACGGATGAAAACGACAGTTTTATTGATATCAGCAATTTGCGCCATCATCGCTTTTGGCGTACAAACCGGCAGCGCACAATCGAAGAAAAAGACGAATGCCGAATGGAAAAAAATATTGACCGCCGATCAGTATGAAATAATGGTTCAGCGGGGTACCGAGCCCGCGTACAACAACGCTTACTGGAACAACCACGAAAAAGGTGTTTATGTAAGCGCCGCTACCGGCGAGGTTTTATTTTCGTCGGATGATAAATTTGATAGCCATACCGGCTGGCCGAGCTTTGTAAAACCTGTAGATCCATCAAAAATTTCGATCGTAACGGACAACAGTTATGGCATGACCCGCGATGAGGTTATTGAAAAAAGCACGGGCCTCCATTTGGGCCATGTATTTGATGACGGCCCTGCCGACCGCGGCGGCAAGCGTTTTTGTATGAACTCGGGCGCACTGAAGTTTATTAAAAAGTAACTAGCTTACGCGCGGCGCTTACAGACGGGCGTAATACCGGCCTGGTACGCATACTGCTTTCAAAATTTAATCCAATGGTCAGGTCCACCCAGTCAGGGTTTACAGATCTGATCATTTTTTCTTTTTGGGGCCTGGTAAAAGTGCTCACAAATTTAAAACGCTCCATAGCCTGTTCCTCGTTATTGATCTCCTCAAAATAAACAAGCCTGTTCAGTTGCTGTGCACTATCGAAAAATAGAGTCGGCATCTGGCGGTAAAACTGTAGCGTCTTTAACAGATCGGAGCATAAACCTACATGTAAATTGTTGCGGTTACGGTCGGTGATGATATAGATATATCGTTTCATTTCAATAAAAATTTGCTGATTAAAAAATAATTACTAATTTTATGAGCATAAAAATACTAATAATTTTAGCAAATGCAAATTTTATGGCATTAATTTCATCAAATATTAAATTCCTTCGCAAAAAAAAGGGTTTAACGCAACAACAGTTTGCAGATCAGATAGGTATCAAAAGGTCGTTAGTGGGTGCTTATGAAGAAGAAAGGGCCGAACCAAAATACGAATTGCTAAAAACAATAGCATCATTTTTTGAGATCACCGTGGATGATTTTATTAATGAGACCATAAATGAGAAATGGGCGCCGAAGCCCAAAGGCGATCCGGCCAACCTAAGGATACTCAGCATATCGGTTGACAAGGACGATAACGAGAATATCGAGCTTGTTCCGTTAAAGGCCAGCGCTGGTTATCTGAATGGTTATGCTGACCCTGAATATGTAGCAGCCTTGCCAAAGTTTTATCTGCCCATGTTTAAGCAAGGCACCTATCGTGCGTTTGAAATAAAAGGCGACTCAATGTTGCCACTGGTATCCGGCACCATTATTATAGGTGAGTACACCGAAAACTGGGGCGACGTAAAGCCCGGTGAAACTTATGTCATTATATCAAAAAGTGATGGCATTGTATACAAGCGTGTCAATGGCAAATTCAAAGAGCAAAAGAAATTAAAACTGGTATCAGATAACCCTGTATATGAACCTTACGAAATAAGCGGCGAAGACGTGCTGGAAATTTGGAAGGCAAAGGCTTATATCTCAACCCATATGCCACTCCCCGCACCGGAACCTACTATGGAAAGTTTGACTACAATGATGGCCCAGATGCAGCGCTCTATTTCTAACCTGCAGCAAAACAAAAACTAAGGTATCTAATTGATTGAGTTAAGTGGTTGATTTAGTTAGATTGAGTTTTATTCAATCTAACTAAATCAACCTAATCCAACTCACCGCACGGCCAAAGCAACAATTAAGTTACATGGCCGTTATTAAACTAAATGCTCCTAACTTTATCAAAGATCAAATATCATAAAACTAAAAAGATGAAGAAATTTTTGTTATTGTGCTGTATCCTCCTGGGAATATCAGCAGTTAGTCGTGCACAAGGTGGCGGCGGAAGAATGAGTCCGGAAGACAGGGTTGCTGCAATGAAAACCAATTTAAAATTAACTGATGATCAGTCAGCTAAAATTTTGGCGATCTATAAAGAATCAGCAACAAAAAGAGACAGTATAATGAATGCGGGAGGAGATCGTACGGCTATGCGGCCTATAATGCAGGCGGCTAATGAAAAAGTTTTAGCAATACTTACCGATGACCAAAAAGTTGCATACAAAAAAATGCAGGATGAAATGCGCGCCCGCATGCAGCAAGGCGGTGGTGGTGGCGGTAACTAGGCCTCAAAATAAAAATACTATTTAAAAAGCGGCCGTCAGCCGCTTTTTCTATTTTAGCAGAAATTTGATTCCATTGAATAACGCGAAAGAGTTTATTAAGGCAAAGCTTGATGAGCGACGGGCAAAGGGCGCTTACAGGGCCCTGAAGCCCGGAGGCGGCCTCGTCGACTTGTGCTCAAATGATTATTTGGGGTTTGCGCGTTCACTTATCCAAAAAAAATTGATTGCTGAAGAAATACAGGCCAATGAGGGTTATTTAAATGGTTCGACGGGCTCGAGATTACTGTCTGGAAATACCGCTTATGCTGAAAAGCTGGAGCAGGAAATAGCTGCATTTCATCATAGTGAAGCGGGGTTGATATATAATTCAGGCTATGATGCTAATATCGGCCTGTTTTCATCGCTCCCGCAAAAAGGCGATACCATTATTATGGACGAACTGGCCCACGCTTCAATTATTGACGGTGCAAGACTAAGCTTCGCCAATCGCTATAATTTCAGGCATAATAACCTGGAAAGCCTGGAAGAAAAACTTAAACATGGCAAAGGCAATCGCTACGTAGTTGTCGAAAGCATTTATTCAATGGACGGCGATACGTCCCCGTTAAGGGAAATACTGGAATTGACCGAGCAATATGGCGCCAGCCTAATCGTCGATGAGGCACATGCAGTTGGTTTATATAAAAAGGGGATTGCCTGTCAACTTGGTTTGGAGCGGCGGGTTTTCGCCAGAATTGTAACATTCGGTAAGGCTTTGGGCTGTCACGGGGCCATAGTTTTGGGCAGCACGCTGTTGCGCGAATATCTGATCAATTTTTCAAGGTCATTCATTTATACTACTGCTGCTCCGTTTCATCAATTGGCGTCCATAAAAATGGCGTACCGGTTACTGGAATCAGCAGATGACGAGATCCAAAAGCTGAAGGAGAATATCAACCTGTTCAAATCATTATCGCACACCAAAGATTTAATTTTAATCCCAAGCGATAGTGCTATACAATGTATTATTTTAGGCGATAATAATAAGGCCCGTGAAATAGCAACTCAATTGCAAAACGCGGATTTGGATGTACGGCCTATTTTGAGTCCGACAGTCCCCGAAGGGACCGAAAGATTGCGCATATGCCTGCACGCGTTTAATACAACAAATGAAATAACATTATTAGCCGATACGCTCAAAGAATATAACTATGCCGGATAAAAAACGCCTTTTTGTGACAGGGATAGGTACTGAAATTGGTAAAACGATAGTATCGGCCATACTGGTTGAAAAACTACAGGCGGATTACTGGAAACCCGTCCAATCCGGCGACCTGGAGAATAGCGATTCCCACAAAGTAAAGAGTTTGATTTCCAATCCACGTTCCTTTATTTTCCCGGAAGTATACAAACTGACTCAACCCTTTTCGCCGCATAAATCAGCAGCTATTGATGGTATTGTCATTGAGCGCGTAAAGATACAGCCACCGGTAACCGACAATACTCTTATTATTGAAGGCGCCGGCGGGTTGATGGTGCCGTTGAATGATAACCTTTTGATGATTGATCTGATTAAAGAGCTAAACGCCGAAGCCATACTGGTTTCAAGCAATTACCTCGGCAGCATCAATCATACTTTATTATCGATTTACGCATTAAAACAATATGGTATCCCGGTGAAGGGCATCATTTTTAATGGTGTGAAGGATATGTATTCAAAAGAATATATTTTGAATTATACCGGTATTGAGTTATTGGGACACATACCCCAATATGATCATATAGACAAATTGGACATCATTGATGCGGGCAAGTATTTAAGCCTGTAAATGTTGCAGCGGATATTTTGCCAAATAAAGAATTTGCAGCACCTTCGTGTATTCAATTATTTAACCACCTTATGAAGAATATTACGGTAATAGGTTCGGGTACCATGGGTAACGGCATAGCGCACACTTTTGCGCAGCATGGCTATAAAGTTGCCTTGGTAGATGTAAACGAAGAGGCTTTAAAAAAAGCGTTGCAAACTATCGGCAATAATTTGGACCGCCAGGTAAAGAAAGGCGCTATAGACGAAAGCGCCAAATCTTCAACGCTGGCAAATATCACTACATATACCGATTTGAAAGAAGGTGCGTCTAATGCCGATTTAGTGGTAGAAGCTGCGACAGAGAACCGCGAGATCAAGCTAAACCTGTTTAAACAGCTTAGTGATATTTGTGGTAGCGATACGATACTGGCCTCCAATACTTCATCCATATCCATTACACAGATAGCCTCGGCAACAAAGAACCCCGAAAAGGTTATTGGCATGCACTTTATGAACCCGGTGCCGGTAATGAAGCTTGTGGAAGTTATCCGTGGGTACGCGACAAGTGATGATGTGACTGCAACCATTATGGAGCTATCGCGCAAACTGGATAAGGCCCCTGTTGAAGTAAATGATTATCCTGGTTTTGCGGCCAACCGCATTTTGATGCCAATGATAAACGAGGCGATATACACGTTATTTGAAGGCATAGCCGGTGTTGAGGAAATTGATACGGTAATGAAATTAGGCATGGGCCATCCCATGGGCCCGCTTCAATTAGCCGATTTTATTGGTTTAGACGTTTGCCTTGCTGTTTTGAAGGTTTTACACGATGGCTTAGGCAATCCTAAATATGCGCCTTGCCCGCTGCTGGTTAACATGGTCGCGGCCGGGAATTTGGGCGCGAAATCGGGCGTTGGCTTTTATCAATATACTCCAGGTAGCAAGGACATTGCGGTCGCCGCAAAATTCAAACGCTAATTTTAAACCATTTTGATGTTCATTTGTCAAAGTTTTTATACTTATAAAAACAAATACAGATGAAGACAATATCAAAATTGGGTGCCATATTTGTATTGGGCGGCTCCCTGTTCTTCACGTCATGTGTAGGTGAATATTATGTAACCGATCAACCGGCTGAAGTTGTTTACGAAAGACCGGCTCCGCCATACGAAGGAGCTATTTGGATAGAAGGTGACTGGGTATGGACCGGCGGAAGATACGTTCGCTCACACGGCTATTGGGCGAGGCGAAGGGTAAATCGTGTGTGGGTTACCGGAAGCTGGTATCATGGCCCACGAGGCTATGCATGGCGCAAGGGCCATTGGAGATAAAATTAATGTGCAGATATGAAGATGTGTGTATATGCGGATTTTGCCAATTTAAAATCTGCATATCCGCACATTTGCACATTAAATTACATCCTTTCCGGCACGTCGATACCCAGCAATCCCATTGCTTTTTTGATGACTTTGGCTGATGCCGCTGACAATTGCAGGCGGAAGTGCATAGTTACCTCATCTTCGGCCTGTAAAATCGACCTTTCGTGGTAAAACTTATTGAAAGACTTCGCTATTTCGTACACATAATTGGCGATTACCGCTGGGGTATGCCCTTGAGCAGCTTCCTCAATAATTACCGGGAACCGGCTCAACAGCAAAATCAAATCACGCTCCTCTGCGAAAAGCGACGACGGCGCTTCCATTTCCTTATCATGGTCCTCAACCCTACTTAAGACCGATCTGATGCGGGCGTGGGTGTACTGAATAAATGGGCCGGTGTGCCCCTGGAAATCTACTGATTCGTTAGGATCGAACAATAAACGTTTTTTGGGGTCAACTTTCAGCAGGAAATACTTTAATGCACCCATACCGATGGTGTGATAAAGCTGCTCCTTTTCTTCTTCGGCAAACTGCTCCACTTTACCTAATGTTTCGGTATGCTGTTTTGCGGTTTGCTCCATTTCGGCAATCAAATCGTCGGCATCAACAACAGTTCCTTCGCGGGACTTCATTTTCCCCGAAGGCAGATCAACCATGCCATACGATAAATGGTAAAGCCCTTTCGCCCAGGTTTTACCCAATTTTTCGAGTATCAAAAACAGCACCTTAAAATGATAATCCTGTTCATTACCCACTACATAAATGGATCCATCCATTTTATAGTCGTCGTATTTAAGCTGGGCAGTACCCAAGTCCTGAGTCATATAAACAGATGTCCCGTCAGAACGACGAACCAATTTCTCATCCAAACCATCGGCAGTGAGGTCTATCCAGACTGAACCGTCTGGTTTTTGAAAGAAAACTTTCTTTTCCAAACCCTCTTCAACAATATCTTTTCCCAATAAATAAGTGTCTGATTCGTAGTAGAACTTATCAAAATCAACCCCCAAAGCTTTATAAGTCTTACCAAAACCATCATAAACCCACATATTCATGGTTTTCCAGAGGCTAATTACCTCTTCATCGCCCGCCTCCCATTTCTGAAGCATTTCCTGTGCTTCTTTTATCATAGGCGCATTCTTCTTGGCTTCTTCCTCAGTATTACCAAATGATTTTAATTCCTCTACCTGGCTTTTATATTCCTTATCAAACAACACGTAATACCTTCCCACCAAATGGTCACCCTTCTCCCCTGTGGATTCGGGCGTTTCGCCATTGCCAAACTTCTGCCAGGCAAGCATGGATTTACAGATGTGGATGCCCCTGTCGTTAACCAAATTGGCTTTTATTACGTCGTAACCAGCGGCCTTTAATATTGCTGCAACCGAATAACCTAATAAATTATTACGTACGTGCCCTAAATGCAAGGGTTTGTTGGTATTGGGCGACGAGTATTCCACCATCACCTTTTTGCCGTTCGGTTTAGGTTCAGAAAAATTATCGGCCAGTATCTCGGTATAAAATACATCAAGCCAGTAAGTATCAGACAAGGAAATATTCAGGAAGCCTTTGATCACGTTAAAACCAGATATTTCTTTCAACTCCGCTTCTATAAACGCTCCTATTTCGTTACCCGTTTGCTCGGGCGACTTGCGGGAAAGTTTAGTAAGCGGAAAAGTAACCACGGTAACCTGTCCTTCAAAATCCTTGCGGGTTTCCTGCAATGGAATATCAATTGGGGTTATATCGGCTTGATAGAGGGTTTTAACAGCTTTAATAACAGCTTCGGTAATAAAATTCATCGGGCAAAATTACTTAATAGAGTCAAGAATCAAGAATCAGGAGTCAAGATGGTTGCCGCTTTGTTGTCGGCTCTTGGCTCTTGATTCTAAATAAGGTAGATTTGTCTTCGATTCTAACCTGTATGACCAAAAAAAATAGCGATTTTAAACTGGACGTGACTTCCGAGATAGGCGATCTGCGTTGCCTTTTGATACATAGTCCTGATAGTGGATTGGGTAAAGTAGTTCCCTCAAAGGCGCAGGACTGGCTGTTTGAAGATATTGTGCACTTGGATACGATGCGCCGTAATGAATACGATTACTACGTAAAGTTGCTGATGTATTTTCTCGACCCGGCTAAGATAAAAGGCAAATTAGCTGCGATTGATTCGGATGAAAATGACCGGGCATTTTTTAAGCCTGATAATAAAGATTTTCATGCTTCGACCAAGGTTGTCGAATTGCAAAACCTGCTTTCGGATATTTTAGTTGAGGATGATATCCGCAAAAAACTGGTTGCATCGGTTTGCGCCATTGAAAACTGCACCTATCGTTTGCAACAAAAACTGATCGATACCACACCTGTTGAACTGGCTAAAATATTTATTTCTGGCTCGATGGGGAACGATGATATGATCTTCGCCCCTATCCCGAACCTTATTTTTTCGAGGGATATCGGCATCGCCATCAATAACTATATGCTGCTGAATAAGCCTGCTAAAAAGGCCCGTTCACGCGAAACTCTGCTGGCTCGGTACATTTTCTTTAATCATCCATTATTTGCTGCTTATCGCGACAATATCCTGGAGATACCCGAAACGGTGCACCATTTTTTACGTCCCGGAGAAGAACAGGATGAGAAAACAACTTTAGAAGGCGGCGACGTGATGATGGTAAGCCCGAACCATGTATTGATCGGCTGCAGCGAGCGTACCTCCATCAGCGGGGCCAATGAGGCTATGAAATTGCTCTTCGAGAATGAAGTAGTTAAAAAAGTAACCATTGTGAAAATTCCGCATAAGCGTGATTATATGCACATCGACACCATTTTTACCCAGGTAAAGCGCAATGTATGGGTGATGCTGGGCTCGCTTTCGGCCTTGGAAAGAGATGACGATGATACCGATGCGATCAAATGGTTTTCGGATAAAAAGTCGAAAGACAAAACGGAGATCGCGCAATTTGAAAGGGGCAAATCAAAACCAAAGGTTTTTAAAAGCCTTGAAGATTTGTTAACTGACATCAGCGAAAATGATTTGGAAAGCTCAAAGAAAACCAAGTTCATTTATTCGGGTAATGATAAGTTCCCGTATGATGCACGCGAACAATGGACCGACTCGTGCAACTTACTGGCCGTAAAAGAAGGCGTAGTTTTAGGGTATGACCGCAATGATAAAACTGTTGAGGCCTTTAAAAAGAAGGGCTTTGATATCATCAAAGTGGCCGACCTGCTCCAAAAATTTGAAAATAATGAACTTGACCCGCAAAACATGAAAGATACATTAGTGCTGATGCCATCATCAGAACTGTCGCGCGCACGCGGCGGCTTCCATTGTATGAGTATGCCGCTTTTGAGGGATAAAATTTTATAAGCAAATAGTTCATGGTTGATAGTTCATAGTAAACTTATCGGCCATGAACCATGATCTATGAACGATGAACCAACAAACTACCTCCAACATATTAATGATTCGCCCGGTAAACTTCGGGTTTAACGAGCAAACCGCCGGCAGTAACGCTTTCCAGAACCGAAATGCGGAGCAACAGCAGGTTCAGGATAAGGCGTTAATGGAATTTGACGGACTGGTAGATGTACTCAGGGAAAATGGCGTGGAGGTAATTGTTGTTGACGATACCAACGAACCGCATACACCGGATTCTATCTTCCCGAATAACTGGGTGTCATTTCATCAGGACGGAACAGTATTCCTATACCCCATGATGGCCGAAAACCGCCGCCTGGAACGCCGGGAGGATATTATTATGGGTCTGGAAGATGAGTTTAAGATAAAGCATGTTATCGATCTGAGCCGTTTTGAGCATGAACATAAGTTTTTAGAAGGCACGGGCAGCATGGTCCTCGATCGTGAAAACAAAATAGCTTACGCATGCCTTTCACCCCGGACGGATAAAGAGGTGATGGATTTGTTTTGTAAGGAAAGCGGGTATAAGCCGGTGCTTTTTCATGCGGTTGATGAAAATGGCATGGATATTTACCACACCAATGTGCTGATGTGCATGGGCAGCAAATTTGCTGTGATCTGCCTGGATAGTATTCAAGATGAGAACGAAAAAAACTCGGTTACATCGATACTCAAATTGACGCATAAAGATATTATCGCCATTTCCTTTGCCCAGATGAACCAGTTTGCCGGCAATATGTTGGAGCTTAAGAACAAAGCTGGGGACAGCTTGCTGGTGATGTCGCAAAATGCCTACAACTCTTTATCGACCAACCAAAAAACAAGCCTTGAAAAGTATTGCAGGATAGTTTATGCCGATATCAACACCATCGAAAGCAATGGTGGCGGCAGCGCCCGCTGTATGATTGCAGAAATACATTTGCCTCTCATTTGATTAACAATTTATTAATTTACAATCCAGCGATAAAAATTGTATTATCAACCTCTCATATATTCCATTAAAAAATTACATTTTTGCCAAAATTTATAATTAATAACTAATGCAGAGTTACCAGGAGTTTCTTGATCTGAGTGTAGGCTTCCCCCAGGATGGTTTCGAGATCATCGATGATGAACTATACTTTCATGACTTGAATTTAATGGAAATGATCGAGACATACGGCACGCCGCTGCGTTTTACTTATTTGCCCATTATTTCCAAAAAAATCCAGC
This sequence comes from Mucilaginibacter sp., assembly GCA_043739405.1. Classification (GTDB taxonomy): domain Bacteria; phylum Bacteroidota; class Bacteroidia; order Sphingobacteriales; family Sphingobacteriaceae; genus Mucilaginibacter. The sequence goes on from JAYUEE010000084.1 coordinate 75,240, forward strand.
AGGCAAAACTGTTGTTTCAGCAGGCTATTATCAAAAACAACTATCGCGGCAGCTATAAATATTGCTATTGCACCAAAAGCTCGCACTTTAAGCATATTGTAGAGGAAGCCCTTAAGAATGATATCCACATCGAAACATCTTCGGCTTTTGATATGCCGATGATCGATGCATTACAGAAAAAAGGCGCCCTGGATAAAGATGTAACCGTAATATGCAACGGGTTTAAAACCTTCCAGTACAAAACCTATATTATTGATATGCTGCACGACGGCTTCAAAAATATCATACCGGTGCTGGACAATAAGGAGGAATTTAACCTTTATGATGACGAGGTGGAAATGGATACGCCTTGTAATTTGGGTATCCGTATAGCGGCAGAAGAGCAGCCCGACTCACAATTTTATACCTCGCGCTTAGGGGTGCGGATGGAAGATATTATTGATTTTTACCACAATAAGATCGAAGATAATCCAAACTTTAAGGTAAAACTGCTGCATTTCTTTATCAATTCTGGAATTTCCGATACGCCATATTACTGGAACGAACTGGAAAAATACGTGACCCTGTACTGCAAATTCAAAAAGATAAATCCCGACCTGGATACACTGGACATTGGCGGTGGTATGCCTTTCAAGGATTCGCTGGTTTTCGATTTTGATTATGAGTACATGATCAACGAAATTGTGAGCCGGATAAAAGAAATTTGCGCCGATAACGATACAGAAGAACCCGATATTATTACTGAATTCGGTAAATATACTGTAGCTGAGGCATCGGGAATTTTATACAAAGTATTGGGCCGCAAGCAGCAAAACGACCGCGAAAGATGGCTGATGCTGGATGGCTCATTCATTACCAACCTGCCTGATGTTTGGGCGCTTAACCAAAAATATATCCTGTTGCCTGTTAATAACTGGGACTCGGAATATGAGCGTGTAAACCTGGGCGGCATTACCTGCGACGGGCAGGATTATTACAACCAGGAGGCACATATGAACAGCGTATTTATGCCTAAAACGCGTAAAGTGCAATACCTGGGTTTCTTTAATACGGGTGCTTACCAGGAAGTGCTCAGCGGGTACGGCGGTATACACCATTGCCTGCTGCCATCACCCAAGCATGTTATTATCCGCCGGAACAGGGACGAAACGTTCAACTTTGAAGTTTTTGGGGAGGAACAGAACAGTAAGCAAGTGTTGAAGATACTGGGTTATTAGTGATTGGTTAACCAGTGATTGGTTAACTTGTGATTTGTTAACCGGTAACTTGTGGTTTCTAATATCTACTAGTCACTAATCACTGGTCACGGGTTAACTAACTATCAAACTTCTCTAATAATTTCAATAGCGTTTCAAAATCCTTTGGATAAGGCGCGTGGATGGTTATTTCCTTGCCGTCCATCAGTTTAAAACTGACCTCGTAAGCATGCAGGGCAAAGCGTTTCATGATGGGCTGCTCCTCCTGGTCTTTGCCTAAGTGGTATTTGCGTTTAATTTCCGACAGGAAAACCGGCTTGCCTTTATACATCTCGTCACCGGCTATGGATGCCCTTTGCGTGGCCAGGTGGATGCGTATCTGGTGCATACGCCCTGTTACAGGCCTGCATTCAACCAAAGTATAATGTTTAAAGTATTTGAGCGACTGGAACCAGGTTTCGGCGCGCTTGCCGTCCTGTTTGCTGATGCTGACGTTTCCTTTGCCAACATTCAGTATCGGCAGGTCGACCAGTAGTTTTTCAAACACGTGCGTACCTTCAATAATGGCATGATATACCTTTTTTACCTGTCGTTTTTCAAACTGCATGGACACGGTGCGGTAAGCTTCGGGGTTCTTGGCTATAATGAGGGCACCAGAGGTCTCCTTATCCAGGCGGTGGCATATCTGGGCGTCATCCCAATAGGCTTTGGCCAGGCGCAGTAAATTAACTTCACCGCCTTCCCTCTCGTCCAATGAACTCAGGAAAGGCGGTTTGTTAACTACAATTATATCATCGTTTTCAAACAGTATCAGGTCGGCAAATTTCGGAAACTTCATAGCCGGCAAAGATACGGTTTAAAAATAAACTGTATCAGCGCATCAATGTCTTCTCAGGCTAAAGCCTACCTGCGAGACTCCTGAGCCCAGGTGGTATCCGCTACAGCGGTGAATGTTTGCGGGGAACCGTTATTACCAGACCCCGTAAATAAGTTACCCGATAGTATCGTTTTCTGGTTAGGATAAACGGCTACAGCGTTAGCCGTCGAGGTACCTAATACATTGCCGCCCGCGTCTTTACAGGTGATAGTAAAACTTTTCCCGGGATCGACAGCCCCTAGATAGCCCCCGGTATTATTATAGAGCAGCATGTCAACCGTAAAATTGGGTTGCCCCTTTGCAGATGCAGGTATGGCAAACGAATAAGTGTTGTTTACCGGAAAAAATCCGCCGTTCAGGCCTGCCGGGCCAGGGCCGAAATTTGAAACGAAAAGACTGTCGGCATTAGCCGGGATATTATCCAGTAACGTCACTTCCAGTTTGCCGACTACCCGGTTTAGGGTAACTGTCTGATTTATGTTTTGGGTGCCTACAGTGATCGTAAATTCGTCCTCAAACGTATCCTGCCAGTGCAGACCGAGGTAACCGTCCGGATATGCGCTAAAAAATGTGCCTTGCCACGGTTCACCGGCATAACCGTAGGTACCGACGAGTTGACCCGGTGTCCCAATCTTAAGGCCATTTTTCCCTGCAACCAATGCAATATAATAGCGGCCCGCAGGAAGCGAATCGGTGATCGTACCCATGCTGCTACAGTAAGTGGAATCCTGTACGATCGTTTTTACCAAATTAAGCGTGCTATCAATTACGACATAATAAAACTGGTCAATATAGCCTGACAGATCGGTGAGCGTATCCGATGAAGCCAGCTGGCTGCGTTTGGTACGAAGCGCAAAAGCCGATTGCTTCGTGGTAAAATTGGCAACCTGTATGTGCACAGCATACTTTTTTGCTGATGAAGCCTTTATTGAAAGCCCATGCTCCTTTTTACATGAGAACAAAATGAACGGCACCATCGATAATATAAATAATAGCTTTTTCATAACGATCTGATTAATGGTTACCGGATTTTTTTGTTTTTAACCTGAAACTTGTTTGTGTTGTTGCGGTGCTCCAGGCCGTATCAATTACTGCTGTGAACTGCTGCTGGCTATTGGATGTGGCTAAAGCCCCAAACAGTTTGCCGGATACAATAGTCTTTTGATTCTCATAACAGTACGCATTTTGTACCGTAGTGCTTGCTATAACGCTGTTATCTGCCGCAGAACAAACAATGTTCAGCGGCGATATCCCACCATATATCGGGTTATCACCGCAATTGCCTATCAATCTGTCAATGGTAAAATTGGGTTTACCTTTGGCAGAATCGGGTATGGCTACTGTGAAACCAACACTTTCTGTGGGGTCAACCCAATAAAAGCCTTGCCACAGATCCAGTCCATAGGCCTCCTGGTTTGTTGAAATGGTTAAATAGGCCGCGTTAGCCGGAATATTATCCAATAGCGTTACTTCCAGCTTGCCAACCACACGGCTTAGTCCAACGGCCTGGCTTATATCGCTGCTTCCAACGGTTAATTGAAAGGAAGTCCAAAAAGTATCCTGCCAGCTGTTACCGCCATAACCGAAATCATTATTGCCGAAATAATTATCGTCTATTACGAGACCTTTTTTACCCGCAACGATGCTGATACGATAATCGCCTGCCGGGAGTGCGTCCGTAATGGTGCCCATGTTAGACATCGTCGAATCCTGTACCACCTCCTCTATCGCACTTTTTTCAGTATTCCATACAACGTAATACAGCACGTCAAAATAAGTATTCAACGACGGAAGCGCATCGGCTGAAGAAGGGCCTGTATGGCGTTTTAAAGCAAAGGCTGTCTGCTTATTTGAAAAATTGGTCACGTTAAAAGTAACATTGTATTTTTTAACTGAAGGCTTAGCCGTGGAATTATCTTTTTTACAGGAAGAAAGAAAGATCGCTGCAATGGCTAATAGGAATAAGGTTTTTT
>JAYUEE010000085.1:0-78863 GCA_043739405.1 Mucilaginibacter sp.
CTGATAAATTCTAACATATTTAATTCGATATAAATACCACGAACTCAACAATTGCGCCATAGCAATCTATGAGGTCATAATGGCAGGCAAAGGTAAGGAATTAGTAGCAAGTATCGAGTAGCAAGTATCAAGTAAGGAGGTATAAATATCGATATAAACGGTTTCAATTCATCAAAAAAGCAATCTTGATACCTGATACTAAATACTTGATACTTGAAATATTATCTTTGCCCGCATGAATATCCTGATCCTCGGTTCGGGCGGAAGGGAAAGCGCCTTCGCCTGGAAGATTTCTCAAAGCCCAAAATGCTCCAAACTTTTTATTGCGCCCGGCAATGCCGGTACGCCGCAATATGGGCAGAATGTGAACATTAAGGTGACTGATTTTGAGAGTATAGGAAAGTTTGCGTTAGAAAATTCTATTGACCTGGTATTGGTCGGCCCTGAAGAGCCTTTAGTAAAAGGCATACACGATTTTTTCCTGGCTGATGAGCAATTGAAAAATATACCCGTGATAGGCCCGCAAAAAGAAGGTGCGCAACTGGAAGGCAGCAAGGATTTTTCTAAAGATTTTATGTTCAGGCAAAATATCCCAACCGCTGCCTCCAAAACATTTAACCGCAATACTTTACAGGAAGGATTTGAATACCTGGCAACCGCAGGGCTGCCCATCGTTCTAAAGGCAGACGGTTTAGCTGCTGGAAAGGGCGTTTTGATTTGCACCAGCCTTGAAGAAGCGCAACAAGAGCTAACAGAAATGCTGACGGAGGCTAAATTCGGCGATGCGAGTTCTAAAGTGGTCATTGAACAGTTTTTACAGGGTATCGAGCTATCAGTTTTTGTGATGACCGATGGCTCGAACTATAAAGTATTACCCGAAGCTAAAGATTACAAGCGCATTGGTGAAGGCGATACCGGACTCAATACCGGAGGCATGGGCTCCGTTTCACCTGTTCCGTTTGCGGATGCTGCGTTTATGCAAAAAGTGACTGACCGGGTAATCATCCCAACCGTTGAGGGACTAAAAAATGAAAACATCCCTTACAAAGGCTTTATTTTTATTGGCCTGATGAATTGTGACGGCGAGCCTTATGTGATAGAATACAACTGCCGCATGGGTGACCCCGAAACCGAAAGCGTAATGCCGAGAATTGAGTCGGATTTTGTGGACTTATTGGTTGGCGTAGCTGAAGGCACCCTGGATGAGAAAGAATTGATCATTTCTGATAAAATAGCAACTACAGTTGTGATGGTAGCCGGTGGCTATCCCGGCGAATACCTGAAAAACAAAGTGATAACCGGAATAGAAAACGTTCATGAATCAACAGTATTCCATGCCGGAACATCCACACAAGATGGCAACATTATAACAACCGGCGGGCGTGTTTTGGCCATAACAACTTTGCAGGATAATCTTTTCAATGCGTTGCAACAGGCTACTGCTGATGCCAGTCGCATTTACTATGACGGCATGTATTTCAGGAAAGATATCGGATTTGATTTATTATAGCAGAAAGTTTATTAAGTTGATTGAGTTAAGTGGTTGATTACGACACCTCCTTCAACCATAAAACCGAACTAAATCTTCCCCAGCAATTCCTCCAATTTCGCTTCGAGCTCGGAATCTTTGATATTTTTGGCAACAATCCGGCCTTCGGGATCCAGCAAAAAGTTTTGCGGAATGGCCTGTACACCATATAAAGTAGCTGCTTTTCCATAAGCAAATTTAAGTTCGGATACCTGTGTCCACAGCAATCCATCGTCGTGAATAGCTTTTAGCCACCTGTTTTTTGTTCCAGGCCTGTCTAACGAAACACTTAAAATAGTAAAATTCTTACCCTTATAACGGTTATAAGCCCTTACTATATTTGGATTTTCCTGGCGGCAGGGTCCGCACCACGACGCCCAAAAATCAAGTAGTACATATTTCCCCCTGAACGATGAAAGGCTAACCATTTTACCACTCGTATCTGGTTCAGCAAATTCAGGAGCCAAGGCGCCTAACGCGACAACCTTGAGCTTCGAGAGCCGGACGGCAAAGGTTTTTCCATCCAGGGATGCCTTTATTGCGTCGGAAAGACCATTATACAATGGAGCAAGGTCGGCATAGTCGGCAATGTATGAGTAAGCTTCCAGTAAATCCAGGCTAATGTAGGAATCCGGGTAATCCTTTATAAACTTTTTATTTACAACAACTATTTGCTCGTTAACTGCCTTTTGCGCCAACTTATCCTGCTTAATAAACTCCGGCGATTGCAACTGTTCGGGTGTTGCCGCCCTCTCTTTATCCACTATAGCCTGTTGAGCGTCATTTATAGGCTTGTAAGCCATCTGGAATTTCTCATTTTCCTCGTTGGTTTTTGTACCTTCAACTTTAGCATTCGTCACCAGATCATTAGCTGTTACTGTAGTTACGCCTTTTTCAATATAGATTGGTCTGGCATCATTTGTATTGGGTCCGGCACCTTTGGGGTTTACAATCAGGTAAGCTCTAACAGGGATATCGCCCACCCGGCCGCTAAACTGGAATTTACCTTCTTTCAAGGTTACCGAATCTATTATTGTGCGGCCGCCTACCGAAGCCTGCAGATATACTTTAGCCGGGGAATTATAAGTCCCCAGCGTACCCTGTATCTTATATTTCCCGTCCTGGGCAAAAACCACTACCGGCAAAAAAGCAATGCAGGTTAAAATCAGTTTCCAAACTTTTTCCATCGTCATCAGACTGCAATCACAGCAAAATTATCATTTGCCTAATAATTCTTCAAGTTTAGTCGTCAGATCATCACCCCGCAAGTCCTGCGCAATTATCGTCCCGTTTGGGTCTATCAAAAAGTTTTTCGGTAGAGCTTGCACAAAATAGAGCTGTGCGACAGCATTTTGCCAGAATTTAAGATCCGATAAGTGCGTCCAGCTATTTAGATGATCCATCCTTATGGCGTTCATCCAGGAAAAGCCACCATCAGGCTTATCGAGCGAAATACTGACAATGGTAAAATTCTTATCCTTAAAACGGTTATAAGCATTTACCAGGTTAGAGCTTTGCTGCCTGCAAGGTCCGCACCAAGATGCCCAGAAATCAAGCAAAACATATTTGCCCCTGAATGAAGAGAGCCTGACCAGGTGACCAGTTGTGTCCCTTTGCTCAAAGTCCGGTGCCACCGCACCATCTTCGGTACTCTTTAACCTCTCAAGCGAATTTTTCATATTCCTCGCCGTCTCCGTTTGCTGTAAATCGGCGGAAAGTCCGTTTAACAATGGCAAAATCTCGTTAGGATCGGGGGATGGACCACCCAAAGTACCCAGTGTCAAAAGGCTGAGGTAACTGTTTGGGTTTTGTATGATAAATGTTTTAAGCGCATCATGATAGGCTATTTGTATAACCTTTAGTTTAGCCTGCAACTGATTTTGCTGATCGGCCGAAGGTTTTTGATCCGTTGCGTTTTTTAACTCATCGGTCATCAGTTTATTGGTCCTGGCCGTTGCATCCTCGCTGATAGCTATCAACTTTTTATACTGGTCGTTGATAGGCGAATTAATAAGCCTGGCAGTATGCACTGAATCAGCGCTTTGCAATGTAGTGGTCCCTTTATCAATATAAAATATCATTTTATCACCATTAGCTACATCAACGTTTGCCGCGCCCACACCTTTGTAGTCGGCAATTAACAAAGCAAGTGAAGGATATATCAGGTCGCCTTTAAACTCAAAGGCGCCATTAACGCATTGTGCCGAATCGAGCACTTTATTTGAGCCCAACTGGTAGGCCAGGTATAATTTGGTATTCAATGAGCCCAGTTTACCCGTCACGTTGAAAGGTTGCGGGGATTGGGCGAAAGTAGCCAGGGGAAATACAGCTACCAGGAAAAAAAGTAATCTCTTCATCTAATTTATTCTATCTGTTGTTTTGTTAACGTTTTATTGGTCAATCAATTGCTGGTTAGTTTAATTTTTGGTAGGTACGCCACCAAAGATCGGGCATTTCGCCGGCAACTGCAGTTTTATAATCTTCATACAGGCAGGGCACCAAATGAAATCGCTCGTTCATAGAGCCACCTGCAGGATAAGGTACCTGCATCCACCAGCGGTCTGATTTTTTGCTTTTCACAAATACCACCTCGTGGTCCTCGTGTTTCAGGCTGGTTTTGTAAATGAGATATTGTGATTTAGGATTAAGCGGGAAGTCCTTTTTACGATTATAAAATCCATCAATAAAATACCAAATCATCTGCGCCAGCAAAGTGGCGGTTTGCCCGTTATTGTCATAGGCAGGGTTAAATTCATAAAAGCCAATCGAACTCAGCTTATCATTAAAACCGGCGTAACGTACAATCTGGCATGCTTCTTCACCATATAAGCCATTTGGTGTGGCGTTGGCATTACCTACAGCATCGGAAGAGCGGATGGCACCCATGTCAATACTCATCATATTGGCATTGCGTATAATGGGTTCGGCTACTGCTACCTGTCCACTAATCTCACCCAGCCGGTGCACATCAAAATATAACTTATCCATCACCCGCAAACTCTCCTGGCTCGAAAAATAAGTTTGATAGCCCAGGTTACTGAAGTTGAACAAGTAATTAGGCTCGTGTAAGAAAATCTTATTTAAATAGGATGCCGAAGTGGTTTCCAAATTTTCTGCCGGGCCGTCATCCTCCAGGTCAAACCGCGAGTCAACAACAACCAGGTCGACCTTTTGCTCCAGGTCCTCATAGGCCATGTACTGGGCATAAGTGATATCTTGTCCACCACCTATGATCAAAGGCAAAATTCCTTTTCGGATTAGTTCGTTTACGACAGTTTTAACCGCAAAATAAGTATCGGTAATAGCAGCGCCCTGGCGGATATTACCCAGGTCTACTATTTTCGTTTTATAAGCGCCTTCAAAAAGCTGGTATAGCTTTTCGCGAACATAATCTGGCCCTAAAGCACAGCCGGGGTTATTAACTGCATTTCGGTCGTCCATCACACCAATAATGGCGATATCGATTTTTTGCTCCAGGTCAGGGAAGCTGGTCGAGTAATGTGCGATCTTTTCGCCTAAATGGCTGACGTAATAACCGCTTTTAGGCGTTATTTGGGTAAGGTCAATGGGCGAAAAGAAATCGGATAAAGACATGTTGATGTGCAGATATGCGTATGTGCAAATGTGCATATTGATATGCAGATGTGCAAATGAGAAGATATGCAGATGTGTTTAGTTTTAACTCGTGAATTTTAAATAATCCTGATTTGAATACCCACTAATCAAAATATCTGCATATTTGCCCATCTGCATATCTGCACATTAGAGTTATGATATTAGTTACAGGCGCAACGGGTTTCCTGGGTTCTGAAGTAGCAAGACAGCTTGCAGCACAGGGCAACCGTATCCGTTGCACCAAACGCGACACATCGGTCATACCCGCTATTCTTATTCCTCTAAGTGAAAACATTGATTGGGTAGAAGCCGATTTGCTGGATATTTTCGCACTTGAAGACGCGCTTGATGGCGTGACACAGATATACAACTGCGCGGCATGGGTATCGCTGCGGCAGGCGGATAAGAAGCAAATGATTTATGCTAATGTGACCGGCACCGGTAACCTGGTAAACCTTTGTTTGCAAAAGCAATGCCGACTGCTGCACGTAAGTTCAATTGCTGCCATAGGCCAGGCTAAACCCGGCGAATTGACTACCGAAAAGCATCACCTCGACCAAGCTACCGAAACTGACGGTTACGCTATATCAAAACTTGAAAGCGAAATGGAAGTGTGGCGCGGCGAAGCCGAGGGGTTGGATGCGGTTATAGTAAACCCGTCAATTATCATTGGGCCAAACGCAGGAACAGAAGGCAGCGGGGCGCTATTTGAGACGGTTCGCAAAGGCCTGAAATTTTACACTAACGGCGGTATGGGCTTTGTGGATGTGCAGGATGTTGCCAAATGCATGATTACCCTAATGAACAGCAGCATTAGTGGTGAGCGCTATATTATCAGTGCCGAAAACATTTCCTACAAAGATATTACAGCCCAAATAGCTGCTGACTTCGGCATTAAACCACCGGCTACATTGGCAAAACCCTGGATGATGGGCCTTGCCTGGCGTGGTGCGTCGTTGGCCGGAGCTATTACGGGCAGGAAACCGGCGATCGATAAAGTATCGGCCCAGGAAGCATCCGTTGTAAAGAAGTTTGACAACAGTAAAATAAAAAAAGCTACAGGAATCGAATTTAAACAGCTGAGCATTTCGATTAAGGAAGTTTGTGACGCGCTTAGTTAGCGAATAACTCTTTTTGAATTCTGTTGGCTTCGTCTTTAGATATTTTTGCTTTAAATAGCCTTATCCAAAGTTTTCCTTTTTTACTTTTAAAAAATTCAAACAACTCATTTTGGAATCTTTTACGACTGTCATGCAAATAATCCCAAGTCCCAAGCATGAAAGTATCACAATCAATAACATCCCATTGACTACCTGTTACTAAATGCATTGGTATAGGTATAATATCACTCAACAATACAAAAGTAACGTCACCGATTTTCAAGTTGTGTGTGGAGCATGGAATTCGAATGGAAGTTTCGGTAGTATCGCCTATTTTATCTAATAAATAAGGAATAGCAAGTGTATCTAAAGAGAGAATTTCATGATATTCATGATTTTTCTTCCTGTATTCATTATTTTTTCGTCTAACCTTCTTCCAATTTTTTGTAATGCTTATTGGGTCATCGGGTACATATTTAATCAGCTTAATATCCCGGTCAATAATTTCCTTCACCTGGCTAAATCCGTTCAGGTAAAACAACATTGCAAACAGTAAAAGCGATAAGTGTTTAAGCATTGATACGATTCGAATATTAAAACTAAAGTAATCAATAATAGCTGCAAATCCCCATTTAAAACCAAAATTGGTTAACTTCGTTCTGTTAGCACTACTGATGAAAAGATATCTACTATTGGCTTTATTGATTTGCGGGTGCGTGTACACCGAACAGCAATCGCGTGCTCATCAAGCTGCTGAACATTATATAAAGGACTTTCTCAGTCCTAAAGGTTTGGAAACCATTTCCTTTGGCCCCCTGGAGAAAAAACGCTACGTCACCGCGCTCGACTCTTCGCTCAACTATGCTCACATTAGCCCCGATGACCATAAAAAAATGGAAAAGTACGTGGACAGCGAAAACGGTCAGCGGCCCGACCGTGCACTCTCCAACATCAGGCAGATGGACAGTATTGAAAAAGGAAAGCTGTTTTATTACAGCATGACCTATAGTTTCCGGGTCGATTCAGGTACGAAGAAAAAAGTAATGCGTTACCGTTTTGAGTTGGATACGGGCTTCCGGGTGCTAAAAGCAGTGGATATGACGGATAATCATAACCGGGAGTTTTAATCCAACTATCATTCCAATAATCTCTATCAACAAACTCAACATTTCGCTATGATGTATCAATCAAAAGTTACACATTTGCAGGTAAATGGACCAGTACTTTATTATCGATTTCGATAGCACATTTACACAGGTTGAGGCTTTAGACGAACTTGCCCGAATTTCACTCCGAAAACATCCCGACAGGGAAAATATCTATAAACAGATCGAGGATTTAACCAACGCTTCTATGGAAGGCCGGCTATCATTTACCGAGAGCCTGGAGAAGCGTGTTAAGTTACTGGAAGCCAACCGCGAGCACCTGAAACAGTTGATCACCCACCTTAAAAAGAAGGTTTCGACATCGTTCTCACGAAACAGCAACTTTTTTAAGCTGCACCAGGATAACGTGTTTATTGTATCTGGCGGGTTTAAGGAATTTATCATCCCGGTTGTTACCGATTATTTCATCAAAAAGGAAAATATATACGCCAACACTTTCGCATTTGACGAAAACGACAATATTATAGGCTATGACCGCGAAAACCCGCTATCGCAGGAGGGTGGTAAAGTGAAGTTGCTGAAGCAGATGAATTTGCAGGGCGAGATATTTGGCATTGGTGATGGTTATTCCGATTTCCAGTTAAAGGAATCAGGAATGATCAAAAAGTTCTTTGCCTTTACGGAGAATATCGAGCGTAAATCAGTAGCTGAAAAAGCCGACCATATTACACCAAGTTTCGATGAGTTTTTGTTTATTAATAAACTGCCGCGCGCAATATCTTACCCAAAAAACCGGATCAAATGCCTGGTTGTGGGTGACGTAGACGGGGAAGCTTTGGAACAAGTGCGCAAAGAAGGTTATGACATCAGGCAGAAGGAAACCATTGAAGAAAAATACCTGGAAGAAGCCGGTGTGTTATTTTGCGACGAGGCCAATCAGCCGACACCTGATCAGTTACAGAATGCAGGGCGACTGAAAGTAATTGGCATTTTTGGCCGGGTTGCCAGTCGTAAACTTGCTGAAACCGCGTGCGAGAATGGCATCATTATTTTTGATGACCCGAAAGATAATCCCCGCAATGCTGACTTTGTCCCAAGAAGAGTGATTGCTTTTATGAATGAGGGTAAAACGCACATGAGCTGCAATTTCCCCGATTTACAGCCTCCGCGCACCAATAACGCGCACCGGATCATCCATATCCACACCAACGTGCCCGGCATCCTGGCGCAGATAAACGAGGTTTTTGCAAGGCATAATATCAATATTGTGAGCGAGTTCCTGGTAACCAACGCCCAGATAGGTTATGTGATAACCGACGTTAATGCAGGGTATAAAAAACAGGTGCTAAACGAGCTGAAAGCAATTGACCACACGATAAAATTCAGGTTGTTGTACTAGCAAATGGTTCATGGTTGATAGTTCATGGCAAATCCCGCTATGAACCATCAACCATTCGCTATGAACTAAACGGCACCACCAATACGGGCACTGTGGCGTGCCGCACCACGTCTTCAGCTATACTTCCCATTAACAGGCGGTCAATACCTGTGCGGCTGTGCGTGCCGAGGACGATCAGGTCGGCTCCAAACTCTTTACTGCAACTGATGATGCCATCAGCAGTCGAACCATAGTCGGTAAACTGGGTTACCGCTAATCCCTTAGCAAAAGTTTCAACGGTGCGTTGTATAATATTTCCCGAAGACTCGGCCTGGGTTTTTATTAATTCCGCGTCGTCAATCGTAGTACCCAGGAATGGTATTCCGGTTATCCCGTCTGATTCTGTGGGCGGATAAAGGATCGGCGCAACAATATTCACAAGGCCAACGTGCGCCTTGTAAATATGCGCAAGTTCAAAGCCATAAGCGGCAGCATTTTCTGATATCTTACTGTCGTCAATTGCAATTAATATCTTCTGTATCTTCATGTTAAATGCTTAACCGTAAATGTAATTGTTTTGTTTCTGTATTTATAAGCTTTGTTACCTTTGCTTTCAAACCGGCCCGATGAGCATCACACCCGAAATAGAATCACGCCTGGCACTTTTGCAGGAAAAATACGAGGCCATGGGCCAGGATATGGTATCGTATCTTGATGGCCTACTGCATGCCGACTTTCTAACCTACTGGGATTATATCCACTTAGACACATTGCTTAGCCTGCAAAGCCCTAAAACACCTTTCCCGGATGAGGAGATATTTATTATGTATCACCAGATCACGGAATTGTATTTTAAGCTGGTTTTACATGAGTGCAAACAAATAACGGAACGCAAGCCACTTACGTCCGATTTTTTTGCTGCCCGGCTAAAGCGCATTAACAGCTATTTTGAAGCATTGATCAAATCGTTCGATATCATGGTCGACGGGATGGAAAAGGAACAGTTTTTACAATTCAGAATGGCCTTACTACCCGCAAGTGGTTTCCAGAGCGGGCAATACCGGATGATAGAAATATACGCTACCGATTTCATCAACCTGGTGGATAAAGACAAGCGCGAAGAACTGCGGAGTGCGCCCATCGAAGAACAATTTGACGACCTGTACTGGAAATTTGGGGCAACGGAATTGTCAAGCGGTAAGAAGACCCTGACTTTGAGGCAATTCGAGAAAAAATATTCCAAACAATTTATAGAACTGGGAAAAGCCAATGTGCAGCATAATTTTAACGCGCTGCTGCAGCAATTGCAATATGAGGATGCATCAACCCTGGCATTGGAAAACGAATTAAGGCAACTTGATGTAAACGTAAACGTAAACTGGCCATTGGTTCACTATAAATCGGCGGTGCGTTACCTCGAACGCAAACCCGAAGAAATAAAAGCCACCGGCGGCACCAACTGGCAGAAATATCTGCCGCCACGTTTTCAGAAAAGGATATTTTATCCCTCTTTGTGGACCGAAGAGCAGGAAGCAAATTGGGGCAAAGCCTGGGTGGATGATGTGCTACGCGACGGTAATAGTTAATGGTTCATCGTTCGTAGCGGGTATTAAGGCGCGGCTTTTCTGTCAAAAACAAGTCATTATGAACATTTTCGGTCAACTGTGGTCCTTGAACTATGAACTATGAGCCAAAATCAGTAAATTGCCATTTTCCGATAAAACAATAAGGCTATGACTGAGACGCTGGATATCAAGATCACCAAAGCAACACATTCCCGTTTAGCAGAAACGGATTTCAACAACCTGCAATTTGGCCACACTTTTTCCGACCACATGTTTGTGGCTGATTACGCTGATGGCGAATGGAAAAACTTTCAAATTGTCCCTTATGGCGAAATTGGGTTAAGTCCTGCGATTTCGGCCTTGCACTATGGGCAATCGTTTTTTGAAGGGTTAAAAGCCTACAAGCATGCCGACGGGCAGGTTTCTGTTTTCCGTCCTTATAAAAATGCAGCGCGTTTTAATAAATCAGCGGCGCGTTTGTGCATGCCGGAATTGCCTGAAGAAATTTTTGTTCAGAGCATTGCCGCAGTTGTAGATATCGACCGCGAATGGATCCCGGCAAAGCCCCACCACTCCATGTATATCAGGCCGTTTATGTTTGCCACCGACCCGTATTTGGGTGTTCAGGCATCAAAAACCTACAAATACATGGTTTTAGTAGGACCGGTAGGCCCTTATTTTGCCAAAGTTTTAAGAGTTAAAATAGAAACATATTTTACCCGTGCAGCTGAAGGCGGTATGGGTTTTGCCAAATCATCCGGTAATTATGGCGGAGCTATGCTGCCTGCACGCAGGGCAACTGAAGAAGGCTTTGACCAATTGATATGGACCGATGCTAAAGAGCATGCCTATGTGGAAGAAATGGGCGCCGCTAACGTAATGTTTGTGTTAGATGGCAAATTGATAACTCCGTCAACCCGCGATACGATTTTAGATGGTATAACCCGCGATACCGTTTTAACGCTTGCGCGCGAATGGGGTATGCCTGTGGAAGAACGCCGTATATCGGTTGCCGAAATTATTGAAGGCGCCAAAACCGGCAAACTGACCGATGCTTTCGGTGCCGGAACTGCCGCTACGATTGCTAATGTAGGTTCAATAAGTTATAACGGTGAGGAGTACTTTTTAAGCGACCCGGCTACTCGCGAATTTTCGCAGAAAATATTGAAGACCCTGGATGGTATCCGGTACGGTGATGCGCCAGATGACCATAGCTGGAATTATATGGTCTAAAAATCTTATAAAACAAAAGAAACGCCCCGAATTATCGGGGCGTTTCTCATTTATCGGGTATTAGTTTACTTTAAGCGAAACGGTTTTGCTCTTCCCAAAAACAACTTTTTGTGTGGCATCCGATGGCTTAGTATTCCACAAGCACTCTCGTGCAGTTAAGGTTTGCGTCCTGGTGTCGATCGAAATAAGCTGGAACGACAGCAACGTCTCATCTTTAGCCGAATACTTTCCTTTCATTGGCGAATCGACCCTGAAAACCGGCAGGTTAACATCGTTATCCGGCCCATGGTAAACATAAAACTCGTTCCAGTTGCTGTTACCATGAAAATAGGCTTTGATATTGGGGTGTGCCTTTAAGAATTTCACAAAGCCGCGTTGTTCGACGTTGGTCGCTCCATCATCCTTTGGAGCCACAACACCTTCCTTATAATATTCGGATACCAGGTTTTCGAATTTGTTTTCAAGAGTCATGTTATGTGGTGGCAAAGGATTAGTAAAATGCTTTGCTTCACATTCGGGCTGATCATGCGTAAATATAATTACCGGAGTAGTTTTGGCTACAGTATCCAAATCCTTTTGCATCCAGATTCGCTCTGCCGAATCGGGCCAAAGCGTGATAAACATTACATGTAATCCTTTTATGTTACGGGAATAGTTAATCTTATCAACTGCATAATCATAGCTCGCATTGGTCAGGGGCTGTTGCGGTTTTACAAACAGGTTATATATCTTAACCATGGTTGTTGGGTCGGTTAAGGGTTTCATCGGCCTTGCATAACCAATGGCATTTGATATATCATGATTGCCAGGCGCTAACAGTAACTTAGACGGCTTCCCGTCCTGTGCCGTTAGCATAATATGGTGCATATAATCGTTTTCAAACTGCGACCAGGATACTGCAGCGCTTTGAACGGGAATTTCCATGCGATTACTGATATCACCTGTCTCTATTACATAATCGACAGCACCAGTAACCTTACCTGAATTTACGCCGCCGTCAACCGGCAGGACAAGGCCGGGTATGGTATTCATCTGGCTAATCATTGCGGCGTTTACTTTGTAGCTGGCAACACTGCTATCCCCGCGGAATTTGGCTCGTGCAATACCATAGTGAGCATCAGACGAGAAAACCATTTGTACAACCTGGCCCAATGCAATTTCAGGGCAGATGAAGCAAATTACTACAAAGGAAAAAGCCTTAAATATGCTTTTGAGATGATGTTTCATAACACTTGATTATTTTCTTTTAATGGGTAGCTGCAAATAAAATTACGCATACATTTCTGTAAATATCTACTAATTTTTGGGATGCCTTGATCAATTTCTTTCAACCGGATCTGTAATACTGTAAGCATTCCTGTTTGTTTTTACAAGCAACTTAATTGTAATGGGATACTTATCCGAAAATTGAAACAAAGCATTAAGTACTGCCGTTGGCGCGGATGTATTTATTACCGGCGTTAGGCTGTTTATATCCACACCTACACGATTTCCGTCGTTACCAACTGTTTGATAAGAGTTAGCAACATACGTAATGTAATTTGAACCATTAATCAACCATGGAGAAATAAAGATATGATCATACCATGATTTTGCGCCACCAGTAGTACCACAGGCATTTGGCGTTGTTAACGCCCTTGTTGTTGTTGTCAGGTAGGATTTAAACAAACTGGTATTGTTTTCCCACTCCGCAGGATAATTAACCTTTTTATCCGGATAAAAAGGAGGATCGCTCATTTTTGTGGAAGTATCAGCTGATGTGATAATGGATTGATAACCGCCCTCATAGCTATTATGGGTATTAAAATCACCCATATTGATAAGATTGGGTAAATAGGCGAATTTGGCCCTTAAGTTTTTCATGATCTGTGTTATCTGTATGTCGCGTGTACTACTTGACGAACCCGACTTGGTATGGCTAACCAGCACATAGATAAAAGTGGTATCGTGTGTTATGGCTAAGTTAGGGTCGTTATAGTATAATTTGTAAAGATTGAAGTCTGTAACGTTAGCCAATATGGTTTCAGTTTTTACCATCGTCAATTTTTGCTTATTGTAAAATAGTACCGACATGCTGGTTGCATTTGCTAAATCGCTGGGTGTTGCATAAGCATATTTACCTGGAAAAGCAGCGTTAAGGGCATTGTTATTGATCTCATCAGCAAGATTGTTCGCCCCGGTTGATGCCGGAGAGAAGGCAGCCATTTTTTCACAGCTCAATAAGTCTGGCTGGCTATATTGTATAATAGTCTTCAAATATTTATTTAAGGTATCAGTACTACCCTGGCATCCATTACCATAATTGAGGACATTATAAGCCATAACCTTTAGGGTATCCGTTTTATCAATTGTATTTGGCAATGGCTGGGGGATAATAACCGGAACTGTTTTAACCGGTGTTTTAGCAGGAGAATTGTTAGATGATTTTGAGCAGGAAATTACCAAAAATGAGCCTGATAGCAATAAATTGAATAATGAACTTATCTTCATTCTGTTGATAGATGTATAAACTTATTTGATAATCGTATAAACAAAACAACCCCCTTTTAATAGAATTGATATATTTCTATTAAAAGAGGTTGTCGTTTTTAGACTTTTAAGATCTAAATATTAATGGTGGTTCCCTGAACCATCAACTTGATAACAGCCGATATCTTTTCCGGGACCGGTGATGCCACTTGAGCCGAAGTATGGATCAACGGGGATGCCGGCTGTGATTGGTGTAAAAGCAGTGGTAGTGCCCTTACCTACAGCAGGCGAACCGGCCTGCAGGTGGAAATCAAAACCATCTACCGATGCCTGGCTTGCAAAATTCATATTCGGAAGCGGATAGTTAACAAACATTGGATTGTTCTTTCCTACCAATGAAGTACCATCATAGGCAAAACCAAAAGTGTAAGTTGCACCTAAGAAAGCAGCCATATTTGGAATATCAGTTGATTGAGGATGTGTTACAACAGCCTGTGCAATGTTTGTAGGAACGATCTGGTTGGCCTGTGCAACATTGTCAACATAGAAGAAATTATAACCATAAGAAGTTTTGGTAATTGGCCCGTCAGCATGACTTAAGGTATCAGCAAGGTATACTTTAGCGGTAACATTGTTGCCACCTGCTATGCGAACACCGAAGTTACAATCCACAATAAGGTTATTGTATGCATAAGCTCTTGAGTTGTTCTCCACTTCAATAGAACCGCTTCTGGCGCCATAGGTACCGGTGTTTCTGAAACCACCATTAACGTACGTGTTGTTATACATCGCTATCTGGCACTGTATAGAACCAAGCGCTTTATCATTAGCAGACTTGGTGCCGTTAGTAGCGCCACCTATAATTAAGTTATAGGCCATATTACCTTGTGTGCCGCCTTTTGCGTTAAAGCCGTCACCGCCGGTGCCGCCACATTTTTCAAGCGTATTTCTCATCATATTAATGTGGCCGCCATAAAAGCGTACTGCATCATCAGGACTACCATACAACCATGAGTCCTCGAGTATAAAGGCTCCGTTTGGATTTTGCCAATAAACAATGTACTGATCGCCTGTAGAGGGGCCTGTGAACGGTGGCGCTAATAAACCAGCACCGCCAAAATCAAGGTGAGTGTATTTAATTACCAGTAGCGGGCAGGTTACATCACAATAGATACCACCCCATCCGCCAACGTAGGCAGGGTCAGTTGCGGCTGACGATGCACCTGTGGTTTTTGTTTTAGACGGATCGGTAATAGTTATAGGAGCGTCTTTAGTGCCGATACTTAAAAGAATACCTTTCACAATAAAATTTGCTCCGTTATTTACATTGATCTTAACACCTTTTTGAATTAAAAGGGTATCGCCAGCATTGATAGTTACATCGCCAGATATCGTGTATGTCTGGTTTGTAAGCATTGTTCCTTTTATTGCGCCCGATAAAGGAGCAGCGTTACTTACCGGCTTTCCGACCTGCAGCAGCGGGACTGAAATGATGGCTTTATCCTTCTTGCTGCATGAGGCCAATGCAAGCAGGGAAAGCACATAAAAAGCGTTTCTTAAATTTTTCATGATAATTGATTTAATGATTACTGGGGTTTGTTTAAAAAGGTTAATTGATAAAGTGAATGTTTAATAGTATTGTAACAGTTATGTTAAAATTTGAACCGGAAGCCTATTAGATAGCGTGCGTAATATTTATCATTTTCAATAGTTGCATAATTCGGACTCTCCTGGAATGGCAGTTTATTATTGCCGCTATAGGCCTGGTTAGGTTGCTTTACTATCAATTCATAAGGCGTGTTTAACAAATTGTTAACCTTTATGTAAATGATGTAATGCTTGCTAAATTCCTTTTGGGCTGAAAAATCAAGATTTATAGTAGGCCGTTCCCAGTTATCCAGGTTCTTATATAACGACAGCAGATCGATACGCTCACCTGTATAAACCATAGCCAGTTGGGCATCAAACCCATTTTTTGTATTTTTATATAGCAAAGACACATTAGCAACATTGGCAGCCTGTCCTTGTAGTGGTCTCGCTTGATTGACAAAGGTTTTATGGAAACTGTTGTCAGCAGGGTCGGTATAATCAAATTCCTTGACAGAGTTAATGAGCGAGTGTGTGTAAGTATAATTACCGGATATACCGACAGCTCCAAAAAACTTTCTGAAAACAGCTTCTATACCATAGTTATGTGCTGTTCCAAAATTAAAAGGGCTCAGAGTATAACCTGCAGCAAAGCCAGTGGTCCCCACGCCGTATTCGATCGGATCAACTATAGTTTTGTAAAACGCCCCTATCATATACTGATCCAGCCCATTTGGAAATATTTCGTACCTGAAATCATAATTATCAATTTTTGAATGCTGCAAATTCGGGTTCCCCTGGGTTGGGAAGTTATCCTGTCCAAACCCGGTATTGTCTAGGTAAGGCACAAGATCTGAAAAGGCCGGGCGTAATATTGATTTGAAATAGGACGCACGCAGGTTCGCATTCTTCGTTAGCGCGTACTTAGCATTTATGCTGGGCAAAAAATCCAAATAACTAATACTTGCAGATTTTCCTGCAATAGTTACCGGCAGCGAAGAGTGATATACCTGGCTGGTGTTTTCAACCCTTAAACCAAACAAAACATCAAAATGCTCACCAACAAAATATTTTGCCTGGCCATATCCTGCTTGAACATTTTCGGTAAAAGTATAAACTCCGCCATTGCTTGCAGCATTACCTAATGCATCAGATGCAGGTTGAAATTGAAACTGGGCAGCAGGGATCGAAGTGTAGGTTTCATAGGTTGAGCCCTGATCAGGTATATAGTTTAAACGATAAATATTGTCAAAGTTATCCCTGCTCTTATGCCTCGCCATTCCACCAAAGCTGAATAGTGTTTTATTTCCTGCAACCGTCGCATTGTAATGAAAGTTCAGGTAAGCCGAAAGATCCTTGTCGCTATTATGTTCCCACTGCCTGTCCTCAGGCCGCACCTGTAAGGGGCCGTATGAAAGGGATGTTGCAGTTCCAGAGGTATTTGGATTTATTGACTGCAGCGTATTAAAGGCAGCCATATCCGGTAATTGCTGCCTGGCTGCCGAATAAGCCAGTGTCCAGTCAGCAGTAAAAGACTTTAATATTTTATCCCTACCGCTCAATATAGCGGTATAAATACTTGAAAGATCTGTGCGGGTTTGGGTTTCAAAATTTTGCTGAAAACCACCTATGTAGCCATGATAAGAATAATCACCTAAAAGCAAATCATTAGTATATCTCTCCCTGTCTTCGTTCAATTGTAAATAGGCCCCAAACAGATTGATAGAATGGTCGGCATTAAACTTATAATCAATGGTGGAGATAAGACCAAGCCTGTTGGTTAATGACGAATATTGACGACTAAGAAAGTCGGGAAATACCTGTAACATTTGAGCGTTGGGCCCGGCAGCAGGAGTTAAAGTAGAATTCTCCACCAGGCGTGAAGTGTTATTGCCGGCATATGTATTTTGATATGTACCCGAGAAGATAACCCCTAACTTATTATTTAAAAACCTGTCTCCAATGGTTAAGCTGAAATTACTGTTAATAGGGGTCTTAACATTTGAGGTCAACAAATTTTGATACGGAAAATCGGAAATGGCGGCAGGTACGCCTAAGCCTATAATTTCAGCAGGTGATCTGGAATTCACGGTGGCCCTGCTGTAACTTTCAAATGGCCGCATAGAAAACAATTGACTGTAACCTGCACCTGCATTGCCCTCTAACCGAAAGCCATCCGGAGCGGTTTTCATTACCATATTTACAACCCCACCCGAAGCATCGCCTTCCATTTCAGGTGTTAATGATTTGTAAACCTCTATTCTTTCAACAAGATCTGCGGGGAATATGTCAAGCGGAACATACCGCTCCTTGTTATCGGGGCTCGGTACTTTAACGCCATTAATTAAGGTAGTGCTGTATCTTGGGTCCATGCCCCTGATAATTACATACTGCCCGTCACCGGTATTTCCCTTTTGTACAGAAACGCCCGAAACGCGGGCCATCACACTTGCTACGGTAATATCGGGTGAGATGGCAATAGAATTAGCTGAAACAATATTTACAACATTGTCCGCCCGTTGTTCGGCCCGTTTAGCATATGAATCTGATTCCCTGCTGCCTTTTGCCGACACAACAACCTCATCTAGACTTGAATTTGCTGAAACCAGGTAAAGGTTAAGTTTTACATCGCCGTCTTTAACCTCTATCGTTGTATCGATTGTCTTATAACCTATGTACGAAACCCTTAACCGGTAGCTCCCTGGATTCACATTATTTACCTGGTACTTGCCATTCAACATCGATGATGCTTTGAAGTTCCCCGGCTGTAAGGTGACGGACGCGCCCACAAGTTGTTCGTTAACATTTTTATCAAAAATGTATCCCGAAATTGTTGAAGCAAACGACGAAGACGCTAAAAAAAGAAGTATGAAAAAGGTAGAAATTCGTTTCATCAACAGGGGGTTTTCCGCAAAGAAACCGCCTCAATCTTGGAGAAATTCTGAATTTTTATGGTACGGAATATTACTTAACCGAATGGTTATTGTAAGTTAATCTTAAGCCTTTTTGTTAAGAAAAACCTAACATACAGGAGATGTTCATTTAATGTACAGAACAATTATTTAACATTAATCTAAACCGCCATTTTGAGGAATCACTTACTCAACGCTAACCGTCAGGCCTTCCTGCTGCAATATTTTGCGGTAGATTTCCATCTCATTAAATGAGCCTTCGAGTACGGCGCATTTACCTTCATTGTGTACTTTCCAGGCGATTTTTTCGGACTGGGCTTCCGAATAATCGAGATACTTCATCATGCAAAAAATCACGTGGTCGAAAGTATTGATATCATCGTTCCATAAGATCAGTCGATGCATTTCCTTGAGGCTCGCCAGTATCTCTTCTAATGTTAAAGTCTCTTCCTGTGTTTCTGTTGACATGTGTAACTGCAAATTTACGCAATCGGAGCAATAAAATATCCAAAAGAGTAGATTAACGGTATTCCCAGGTTATCTATTTAGCGAAATGAGCTGGTGAATGGTCAATAGTGATTAGTGAATTCGTTGCAGCTAACAACTTATTACTTCGATTGACTATTCACGATTCACCACTAACTAATTGACCGTGTACCGATACACCGCCCGGCCCAATTTACCATCCTCGTCTATACCTTCAACCACAACACGATAAGTACCTTTGGTATCCGCATTATAATATTCAAAGGAGGCTTTTCCATCTTTATCCGTGATGATATTCGGGTTCCAGTAAATGGTAGATCGGTTATCAGGCGTTTGTTTGTCAGCTGCATGTTCGTACTTCGGCGTATAAAACGCCTGTGCTTTATAAAATCCCGTGAAAGGAAACGTAATTATACCCGAAGGCTGTGCCAGCGTGTAATGAGCGTTGCCCGCTTCCCCACCGCGTTTTGTCGTAATTATAAGTGCACCCCCCGAAGCATTGGAGCCATAAATTGCGAGGTATGCCCCGCTTGTTAAAACCTCAACACTATAGATATCATCGATATTGAGCTCTGACAAAGGGTCGTAACCCCTTTGGTCAAACTTCATGCCGTCAACTATAACAGCCATTGGATTATCCGAAGTTGCCCCTGTTCCCTTCACTGAGATCATTTTCGATCTCGCCAGGTTACGGACACGGTAAAACTTATGGGCCTGGAGGATAATCCCAGGCAATCTACCGGCGAGGCAATCTATAAGGTTAATGCAGGAGCCCAACTGGTCGCCCATAATCACCTTATTAGCATGGCCCGGGCCGTTAAGGTTTGCTGAATTGGTTAACTCCGGCTGTTTTGGCCGTTTGTTACCTGTGATGGTTATAGTTTTGAGTGTTTTCCCATTCTTCAGCGAATCTGCCCTTTGTTGCTTTTGGTAATAAGTATATTGTTGTTTGGGTGTGGCGTATTGCGCCGTATCAGATAATAATGCTGTTTCATATATGTGTCCAGTCGTTGTTATCTTAGGATAATCTGGTACTGATACCTTTATCCTAACGTTGCTACCCTTGTTAGCGTTCCGGGCCCGCAGTACTATGGTCGATGTATCCGTAAGATAAAGATTATTGAAACTGAACCTTCCTTCCGCATCGGTAGTTGTATCCTTGATCATGTTTTGTGACGTTGCTACCAAGGTTACATTGCCGTTGGATAGCAGTTTGCCATTGGGAGCGGTCAATGTGCCGTTTAGTTCGAGTGTCTTCTCGGTATTATACGCATTAATCTGCCGTTTGCCACTTAACACCTGCTTCCAGTCGTACCTGCGGTAACCTTGCGTTAACAGCAGTATATCTAAATCAGCTTTAACGCTGTCGCTTTTATTGGTGAAGTAATAATTGGGCTGCTCGATATAACCTTTAATTTCCGATGTCAGCAGTAAATTATTTTCTATTGTACTTTCTGTATTTTCCTCCGGTTCTACTTTGCTCTCATTTATTACCGCTACTGAAAAGTTCCCGCTTGTTGCTCCGCTGCCATCTTTGGCAGTCAAATCTATTTTCACTTTCTGCCGTTTGCTGTAAGTAGTATTGCCTGTAGCGATATTCAGTTTGAGATCATCGTCGTTATCTACAAAAACTATCCGTTCGGCAACCGATTCGCCAACTTGCGAAAATAGCGTGAACCGTGTTATCCCCGTCTGGAACTTGCTTTTCTCAACGCCGGCCATGTAAACCAAGTTCTTCAATTTACCTTGCGAGGTATAATACACCTTACCATTATTCTGTCCGATGATATAAAATGTTTTATCTCTATCCTGGTTTAAGGTTTGTTCGTTCGTCGCTATTTTGATATAGATACTGTCAGGGGCGTTATTGTTCAAAGCCATTGTATAACCAGTTTCCTTTGCTTTGCGCAGGTTGACAGTAAATGATTCTTCTCCATTGATGTTGATCCTTGCTTTATAGCTTTTACCAGTTTCGGGAATTAACGCAAATACCCCCATTCCCAAATGCCGGGTTGTAAAATCGGCTACTACGTTGCCAGCATTATCTTCGATAGTACCTTTAACAGCCTCTCCAAGACCATTGGTACCAATAGCTTTGATAGCCACCCTTGAGCGTACCCCATTTACCAGTTCACCCCCTTCCGGGAAGAACTGTACATCAGGATGCTCTGCCGTTTTTCTCCTTACGATTTGGGGCGGAATTCCTCCTATCCGAATGCATTGATCATAAAAATAGTCCGCACCTTCATTCTGCATCCAACGCGTATAGGCCCTGATTAGGTAAGTGCCTTGTTTCAGAGAATGTGCAAGTGGTATATCGCTCCATCCGATGCCAGATGTTAGCGGCAACACCTGCCTTGTAATCAAAGAATCTTTCGGGCTAATGAGTTCTACATATAAAACGCCGCTTAATGCCGATAGTTGGTGATGCGGCCCTATTACTGTATAGGCTTTGTACCATATCGTATCGCCGAAACCGTATGATGACTTATCGAGGTGCAAATAAACCTTTTCTATAGCATGGGCGGTAGTATAATTATCTAGCTTTGAGGCCATTTTTGTTAAAGTACTATCGCTGTAAACAATCGATTTTAGCGGCGGTTCATAGTCTAACGGTAAAAGCCAGGCTACACGACCCCTGCCCCATACGCCTCTGTATAAGACACTGGATGGGTTAACAATTACCCCGTTGGCGTCAAAAGAAGCATCGGGTGAATTAAAACTTACCAATGTATTTTCGGTATTGTAGGGGTTATCCAAATTATCAAGTGAATGATGTGAAAGAAACTCCTTTTTTTTATTATAGGTAACATACAGACCACCTTTATCGCTGCGAAGTGCAAATAGTCCGGCCTGGCGTCCCGGGCCAACAATATCTTCCCTATTTAAAGGTGTGTTGAGCAGTTTTCGCAATATTTTCGGCAGTTCTGCTTTTTTGTTCCAGACAGAAAGGGAGTCGCTGTACTTTTTATCCCGGCCCTTAAGCCGTGTAAACAAATTAATCTTTGTATTTATTAAACTATCGACCGGACGATCCGGGTTGGGGTATGCAGAATATTGGAGTGCCCTGAACCCATTTTCTTCGATCTTTCCAACGAGCACCGAGCGAAAAAAATGCATGGCCGAACCTTCATAAACCTCCTGCCGCATTTTGTCCCAACGGCGCTGCTGCTGGTTGGTACCTTTCATCGCCGTAAATAAAACAGGCCCCTCGTAGTGTACTTGCTTTTCGTTTTTACTAATGTTGATATAAGTAAAATCGGTCAAAAGGTATTTTATCCGATACCCGAGTGCATCATTTTCAATTTCCAAATAATCTGATGAAGTTGCCGTGATTGTATTATGAGGTTCATCAAAATCTATGTCCAGCACTTGAGGGTTTAGTATTTTACAATCCTTTGCCAGTTCAGACGTTCCCAAAAACTCGGTTTTAAACCGTTCGTAAAACCAATCCAAATAAATTTTCCTTTTCGGGTCAACTTTTATTACAACCTCTTTTAACATGTTGGTTTTGGTCGATATAACGATACTTGCTAAAACGGCATTGCCATTCACCACTATTTTCTGCCTGTAAGTTTCGAATCCGATGATAGATACGATCAATTCATATTTACCCGGCTTTACATTGCTTAAAGTAAACGTGCCGTCATCAGCGGTTTTAGCTCCTGTGGTGGTATTACTCAAAAACACGCTGGCATAGGCCACTGGCTTATTATCCGCGTGGTTTAACACAACGCCCGATATGGTAAATCGTACAGATTGGGGCTGCGTATTATGGCTTGTACTATCAGTTTGAGCGGATGCTGAAAAGTCGATAATAACAAGAAATAGAATAACCAGGTACAGGTAGGTTTTCATAATAAAGGTTGAGTAAAGCTAAATTACTAAAACTTTAGTTAATACTCCAAATGATATTATTCAACCATATAACGATACGCTAAAGCAAACAGGGTTATGAGGCAGGGGTACCTGTATTTCATAGTTAAGATTTAGTAAAGCAATTTACTAAACACTGACCCACAATTCCAAGTGTCCGGACTGACTATTAAGTCAGTATTTTCATAAGCGATCAGAATTTATTCTTCCACATCATGCTTTCAACCGGCCGCGTGGTGGGATTGTTATACTTGGCGTTGGCCTTGGTGTTGTACATGGTTTCAATCTCACCTTCTACCACAAAATAGATCAACTGCCCTATAGGCATGCCTGCATATATACGTACCGGTTGAGCGCAGGATATTTCCAGCGTCCAGGTATTGCAAAAACCTACGTCTCCTTTGCCAGCGGTAGCGTGGATATCAATACCGAGTCGGCCGGTGCTCGATTTCCCCTCCAGGAAAGGCACATGCGCATGTGTTTCGGTATATTCCATCGTCACACCCAGGTATAAAGTATTGGGTTGTAACACAAAGCCTTCTTTCGGAATCTCAAAGCCGTCAATTTCATTATGTACCTTGGCATCCAGCACGCGGCTGCGGTAAGTTGCCAGATGTTTTCCCAAATGAACGTCGTACGAATTGGTGCCTAAACACTCTCTTTTGAACGGTTCGATAATGATGTGTCCCTTGTCAATTTCTTCAAGAATTCTTTTGTCAGATAAAATCATATTCCGGTGCGATAATCCGCCTAAATTAGAATTAATTGACATAAGTTTGCCATCCTTTTTGCAATTTTACTTTTATGGCGATAGCATACAGAAAGCAGGTCGATAGCGATACCGAATTTGCTCTTTGGCGGATTGAGGAGCAGGCTGAAGAATTATACAACCAATTACAGCTTGACGAGCAGGAGAAGGCATATGTTGAAAAACTGAGCCATGGAAAACGGAACCTGCACTGGCTGGGAACAAGAGTACTGCTAAGGAAAATGCTGGAGACCCGCGAATATATTGACTGCAAGGTGGATGCCCATGGCAAGCCTTATTTAGTTAGCCTTCCCTACCATATATCACTCAGCCATTCCTTTGATTATGCTGCTGTTATGATCAGCCGAACGGCGCCGGTTGGTATTGATATCGAACGAATAAAAGAAAAGGTGGAACGCATTGCATTTAAATTTATGCGACCTGAAGAACTTGCATTTATTGGTGATGCGAACAAAATAGACCAGTTGTATGCCTGCTGGTGTTCAAAAGAGGCCGTTTATAAGTGTTTTGGGCAAAAAGAAGTGTCTTTTGCTGATAATATCTCGTTAGAACCGTTTAATTTTGTAAAAGAGGGAAAGGTAAGCGCTCACTTGAAAAAAGGAGCCATCGACTTGCATTATGAGGTTGATTACCTGCAATATGAAGATTACATGATAGGGTACGTAAAGGGATAGGGACATGAAGAACAAAAAAGTAATTTTCCAGGACTGGGGCCTTATAGATTATAAGGAGGCCTGGGACAAACAGGAGGTTTTATTTAGCGAGACCGTAGCCTTAAAAACTCTAATACGGAACCGCCTAATTACCAGCGAAGGTGATGAATACCCCGAGTACACGCCTACCCCTAATTACCTTGTTTTTTGCGAACATCCGCACGTATATACCTTAGGCAAAAGCGGCAAGCCCGAACACCTGCTACTTGACGAAAAGGGCCTGAAGGACAAAAAAGCGTCGTACTACGCCATTAACCGTGGTGGTGATATTACATATCACGGACCGGGGCAGATAGTGGGTTACCCGATACTGGATCTTGATAATTTTTTTAGCGATATACACCTGTACCTGCGCACGCTGGAAGAAGCCGTTATATTAACACTGGCCGACCATGGTTTAAATGCAGGGAGATACCCCGGTTACACGGGCGTTTGGTTTGATGCTGACAATGATAAGGCACGTAAAATTTGTGCCCTGGGCGTTCGATGCAGCCGCTGGGTAACTATGCATGGCATGGCCTTTAACATTAATCCCGACCTGGATTATTTTAAAAATATTGTACCCTGTGGCATTGACGATAAGGATGTGACCTCCATGGAACGAGAACTCGGTAGAAAAGTTGATATTGAAGACGTTAAAGAAAACTTAAAAAAGCATATTTCCGTACTTTTTGGTATGGAGATGTTATGAAGTTACTTTATTCAATACTGTTTACCATTTCAGCCTTAACCGGATGTGCCAAAAAACAAGCTGACACCGCGCCTGTAACTATGACCAAAAAAGACACCATCGCTACGGTTGTTGATGATTCATTAATGCACTACCTGGCGCTTGGCGACTCCTATACCATAGGTGAAGCTGTGCCTTACAATTTCTCCTATCCTTACCAACTGTGGCAGGCGCTCAAACAGCAGAACTATAAATTGGCCAGTCCGACAATAATTGCTACTACCGGCTGGACCACCGACAATTTGATCAATGCTATTGCACAAAATACCGGTGTCCATGGGAAAACCTATGATATGGTTACGTTGCTGATAGGTGTGAACGACCAATACCAGGGATTGAGCCAGGATAATTACAAGATAAAGTTCCAGCAGGTATTAAATACTGCAATACAATTTGCAGGCGGCAACAAAACCCATGTATTTGTTTTATCGATACCAGATTATGGGGTTACACCTTTTGCACATGGGGATGATGCCCGGATAGGTCCTTTGATCGATCAGTTTAATGCGATCAATGACTCGATAAGCCATGCGGCAGGGGTAAACTATTTAGATATAACAGGAATTTCGCGGGAAGCGGCTACTGACTCAACTCTTATTGCGCAGGATGGCCTACACCCCTCCGGCAAGATGTATATGCTTTGGGTGCAGCAATTGGTACCGCTGTTTATGAAAAATATAAAGTAAAATTACTTCGAACCCTGCACTTTAACTTTGGAGGCAATTTCCCCTATGGCTTTTGCTAATTTATCCACGTCGGCAATCCTGGTGTAAACATGCGGTGTCACCCTAACGCAACTGATATTTTCCCAAACAATACCAACCGTATGGATTTTATATTGGTTAAATAATGCATTATCAAGTTCGCCCGGTGTCATACCATCAATACTCACGCCACATATCGCGCAGGAATATTCCGGTTTTAAGGATGTGTGAAGTTTCACTTTCGGTATATCCTTCACCTTTAATGCCCAGTAGTCTTTAAGATATCGTATCCGTTCCTCTTTACGTTTACTGCCTATGCCTTCGTGAAAATTGATGGCCTCGCCTATACCCTCCTCTATCGGGAAACTTCGCGTACCCAAGTCCTCGAATTTGCGGATGTCGGGGTCGTTGGGTTTATCGCCACATACCATTGGCCACACTTTTTCAATTTTTTCCTTTTTTATCCAAAGCATGCCGCTGCCTATCGGAGCAGATAGAAATTTATGCAGGCTCGTGCCGAAATAATCGCAGTGAAGATCGGGTATCTTAAAATCAAGCAGACCGAACGAATGCGCCCCGTCAACCAATACCTCGATGCCTTTTGCGTGCGCCATATCGCATATTTTACGCACGGGCAGTATCTGCCCAACCCAATTGATCATATGCGTAACGTGTATCAGTTTGGTCTTGGAGGTAATAGCGTCTTCAAAACCTTTTACGATCTGCTCATCGTTCTCTATCGGGAAATCAAAACTGATCTGTTTATATACAATACCTTCGCGCAGGGCCCTTTTATGATAAGCTTGTATCATATGCGGGTAATCCTGCTTGGTGCCTATCACCTCATCGCCGCTTTGCAGGGGCAGACCGTAAATGATAGTATTCAACGCTTCGGTCGAGTTACGGTTTATAGCCACCTCCTCCGGCGAAACGCCCGCCAGGTCGGCCAGTTTTTCGCGTAAGGGTTCGCGGCCCTGGTCCATAATGCGCCACATGAAATAAGACGGCCCCTCATTTGCCAAATCGTTAAATCGCGCCACAGCCTGCTGCACCACCAATGGCGATGGCGATACGCCGCCATTATTGAGATTGATGATGCTGGGATTTACCGTGTAGGCATTTTGTATGATGCTCCAGTAATCCTCGTCCTGCGCAACCTGCGCTGCATCTAGGTGGTCCATTCTTTTGGAAGCTCTTTTCCATTCTTCGGCATGAACCTGGTTAAAAAGACTGGCAGCAGAAAACGCACCGGCAAGGGTGGCGGCCTGCTTCAGAAAAACACGGCGATCGTTTGACATTATATGTTAAAGTTAGGGAAATTGTTGGTGAATGGACAATAGTCAATTGGGAATAAGGTAAAGTACCTGGCACCCGGGTGTTAACCATGGTTTACATGGTTAACATATTTTCGGATATTTTTGCGGTTAATATATTGATTATCAACATTTTGTGCAAAAAATTATATAAAATGTGTAAACCATAAGCTAGGCCTTATTTGCCCTATCCCTTTACCCGTCACAACCTTTTGCCATTCGCCTTTCACCTCGATTAACACTCCGGCAAACTGATAGGGATATTGATAGCCAATCCTCCGTCAGATGTTTCTTTATATTTTGAGTTCATATCCAAAGCCGTTTGCCACATGGTTTTAACCACAGCGTCGAGACTTACTTTGGCGTTATCAGGGTTAGTTTGCAAGGCAAGTTGCGAGGCTGTAATGGCTTTAATGGCACCCATGGTATTGCGTTCAATACAAGGCACCTGGACCAATCCCCCAATAGGGTCGCAGGTCATCCCTAAATGATGCTCCATGGCAATCTCGGCAGCCATCAATACCTGGCGTTGTGAACCACCCAGGCATTCGGTTAGTGCCGCCGCTGCCATAGCTGATGATACGCCTATTTCGGCCTGGCAGCCGCCCATAGCAGCGGAAAGCGTTGCGCCTTTTTTGAAGATGCTGCCAATTTCTGATGCCGTTGATATAAACTGCATGATCTTATTATCGCTGTATCCGTCACAAAAAACGATCATGTATTGCAGCACCGCAGGCACTACTCCGGCTGCGCCGTTTGTCGGAGCAGTAACTACGCGGCCAAACGAGGCGTTTTCTTCGTTTACTGCCAGCGCGAAACAACTAACCCAGTCCAGGGTATTTTTAAAGGTATTGCCGGTTTCCCGGATGGCCATTACCCATTCGTCATAGTTTTGATATGGATAGTTGCCGATCAGCTTACGATTGAGCGTAGCCGCACGCCGCGCTACATTTAAGCCACCGGGTAAATAGCCGGTAGTATGGCAGCCCCGGTACATACATTCTTTCATCACCCGGAAGATATTGAGCACGCCTTCACGAGTTTCGGTTTCACTGCGCCAGGCCAGCTCATTTTCCATCACCACTTCGGATATTTTGAGGCCGGTTTTAATGCACCAGTGGAGCAGGTCGCCGGCGTTTTCGATTGGAAATGGCAGGTCGACCTCACTTTTGCTTTGGCCAGTTTCGCCTTCCTTCACGACAAAACCTCCTCCTATTGAATAATAGGTTGCCGAAATAGCTTTACCATCGATCAGAAAGGCCTGAAAAGTAACCGCATTGGGGTGAAAGGGCAATTGCTCGTTATAGAGAAAAAGCAAGTCCTCGTCGATTGAAAATACAATCTCTTTTTCGCCACCCAATTGGAGCAGGTTTGATTTTTCGATGCCACTTATTTTTTCATCAATGGCGTTAACGTCAAAAGTAACCGGGTCATCTCCACTCAGGCCCAATAAAATTGCAATATCGGTGCCATGGCCCTTGCCGGTTTTAGCTAATGAGCCGTAGAGCAGAATTTTTATCCCTGTTACCTTCCATAGGAATTGTCCTTCGTCCAATAGGCGGACAAACTGCTGGGCAGCACGCCAGGGTCCAAGCGTATGCGAGCTTGACGGCCCTATACCAATTTTAAAAATGTCGAAAACTGAAATTTGCTCCCTCTTCATTGATGCAAACTTACGTATAGAACGGAGAATGTTTATCCAAACATTTTGTATTCTGAAAATAAATTTCGTAGCTTCAATCCAACTAAAAATCAAACCTTTAAAACAAACCTCATTACAAAATGGAAAATTACAGTTCATCTCCTGGCGGCATTGCCGCGGTTGCTGCGATTATCAGCGCATTTATTATTCCCATTATAATAGTTTGGGTAATTATGGTTATCGCGCATTGGAAAATCTATGAAAAGGCAGGGAAACCTGGCTGGGCGGCCATTATACCTATTTATAATATTATTGTATTGCTTGAGATCATTGGGAAGCCGGTGTGGTGGATTTTTTTACTACTGATACCATGTGTGAACATCATATTTGCAGTATGGATTACAAACTTACTTAGTAAGAGCTTCGGCCAAAGCGAGGGCTTCACTGTTGGCTTGTTGCTATTGGGTATCGTCTTTTATCCGATGTTGGGCTTTGGGAACTATCAATACCTGGGCCCTGCCGGGATGCCCGGCGGTATCAAACCTATTGACCCTGCGGCGGGATATAAAGACCCGTTTGGTAACCCGCCACCACCTCCTCCGCAAGTTTAATGTGGTTAAAGCTTATCAATATATATGCACCCTGCACCCAATTGGTTTTTGTCCAATGGTTGCAGGGGCATTTGCTTCCATGCCCTTTTAAGTATGTAACCGGTATCGATTGCCCCGGCTGCGGTTTTCAGCGCTCTGTGCTCGCACTGGTACAGGGCAATATGCATCAAAGTTTCCGGCTTTATCCTGCTACGATCCCTTTGTTGCTATTTTTTGCTTACGGCATCGCTGACAGAATTTTTCATCTTGACACCGAAAAAGAGATGGTAAAAAAAACCGCTTTTATGATAGTGGGTACTATTGTATTGGTGAGTTATATCATAAAAATGTATAACCAGTACGGACATTATAACATATCCGCGTGAGCGCTGATATGGTTGTAGTCTTTGATAATGGTCTGTAGAAAAAGCATGTCATTCATGCCTTCAGCCGGCAATACGCCCAGGTGACTTTTTACACGCGCAGCCATATTGTAAACTACGACATTGTTACCGGTTTTGATGTAGTTGTTTATCACTTCATGTATCAGCTCTATATCCTTATCAGTTAATTGCCCCGCTTCTTTAAATACAGGCTGATAACCATCATGAGAAGGCATAAAAACAATGCTCCCGATTTTGGTGCGCGGGCTGGTGCGTATTAGGGTCGTTCCGGCAACTATATCACCCACACGCTGGTTATTTTCGGTAACGGCAGCGGTTATCAATGCACACATATCGAGGGTCATGGTAAAATCGACGATCCTGAAAAGCCAACGAAGCAAAAACTGGCTGATAGTTGGCCTGGAGCCATCAAGGCTGATCACTTTTATTTTCATCACCTTTTTACCGATGCTTTGGCCGTTCATGAATATTTCGCACACCAGGTCATAAAACACGTAAAGAGCCCCAAATATGCTATACAATACGATCATCCGAACAGGCGAATCGCGAACCGCTTCGCTGGCGCCAATAATAATTGAAGCTAATATCAGGATCAAAATAAAAATTGCATAGTCAATTAAACGCGCCACAATACGCTCGCCAAGCCCGGCTATTTCGTAATCGATATCAATGTTTTGCGAGGTGGTTATATTGATGGTTTGCATGCAAAATAAAATAACTTGCCACTAATATACTTTTTTAGTTGAAAGATAAAATTATTGTAATTATTTTAACCCATTAATTTAAACTGAACCTTACCGATGCGTGAGCCCCTGTTTGTTAAACAAAATTCGGAAAAGTGGAAGAGCTTTGAGCAAACACCCGCAACAGACCCGGATGAGGTTGCCGAGCGTTTTATAAAAATTACCGACGACCTGGCTTACGCCAAAACTTTTTACCCGCAGTCAAAAACCACAACTTACCTCAATGGCCTGGCTTCAACGCTGCATCAATCTATTTATAAAAACAAGACCGAAAGCAGTAACCGGTTCCTGCTGTTCTGGAAAATTGAATTACCATTGATATTCAAAAAGTATGAAAAACAGCTGTTATATGCCTTCCTGTTTTTCTTTGTATCCTGCCTGATCGGTGTTCTATCGGCCAAGTACGATCAAAGTTTTATCCGAATGATCTTTGGGCCGGAGTATCTTGATAAAACCAACGAAAATATTGCCAAGGGCGACCCTTTCGGAATTTATAAAGACGAAGGCGAATTTTCGATGTTTTTTCAGATAGCAGTAAACAACATTTATGTCGAATTGAAAACGTTTGTGAGCGGCATATCATTTTCCATAGGTTCCGTATTCTTTTTGTTGGAAAATGGTGTAATGCTGGGCTCATTCGAATATTTTTTCTTCAGCAAGGGACTTGGCATGCAATCTGTCCTTGTTATATGGATACACGGTACGCTTGAGATTTCGTCTATCATTATAGCGGGCGCTGCGGGCCTCGTTTTGGGTAACAGCATTTTGTTCCCAAAAACCTACAGGCGTATTGATTCGCTTAAACGGGGCGCCAAAGACGGTATGAAAATGGCCGTAGGTATCGTGCCGCTTTTTTTAATAGCCGCTTTTTTTGAAGGATTCGTAACACGGCATACCGGGATGCCTGCCTGGCTAAGTGTTACTATACTGGCATCGTCTTTAAGTTTTATGATTTGGTATGTGGTTATTTATCCAAACAAGCTTTATAAAAAATTAAACAAAAATGGCGCAGAGGAAAATTGAGCTTGCAAAGCCACGAGATTTTGGGGAAGTTATAAACGACACTTTTCTGTTTGTCAGGCAAAACTTTAAGCCGCTAATGAAGTACTTTTTTATTTTCTGCGGATTTTTCGTGCTTGCAACAATCGCGATATCCGTTTTAACAAAGTTGAAGATGGTAACCGCGCTGGACAATTTTGACTCCACCAGTTTTAACGAAGGGGACGTTGCCTCGCGTTTTTCATATTTCAATCTCGGCTATTTTGTAAACATGTTCTTTTTGTTTCTTGAATACAGCGCTATTTATGTTACAGTGCTGTGTTATATGACCTTATATAAGATAAAGCAAAATATTGCCCCTACTACCGACGAAATGTGGGGTTATTTTAAGTTTTATTATCTAAAAACAACCGGCAGCTTTTTTATCCTCTTTATTTTGACCCTGTTGGGCACGGTGTTATGCATACTACCTGGTATATACCTCGGCGTTGTTTTTACGCTGGTTGCGCCCATCATGATCGTCGAAAATGCCTCTTTTGGGTATGCTTTTAATCAGTGCTTCAGGCTAATTAAGGACAACTGGTGGGTAACTTTCGGCGCACTGGTTGTTATCGGCATTATACTTTATGTCATAAATATTATTGTTGTGGTACCAAGTACCATTATCAGCTATGCCAGCATGGTTACACCCGGTTCCCGGCACAGTGCATTGCAATTGGTAATCACAATTCTGTCCACCGTATTAGTGCAGCTCGCCCATATTTTCCAGATATTGGTGGTAATAGCTACAGGCTTATGCTATTTCAACCTGTCGGAAAGTAAAGACGGCTTAAGCCTGATGGAGCGTATTAACCAATTTGGCAGTGCGCCGACCGACGATAATATAACCCCGGAAGAATATTAATATGCGCCGCTTACTTTGCATTATACTTTTTTCCCTGGCGGCTTGCTCCCTGTACGGCGCTTCCCAAAAACAACTTGACACAAAAGTTGTCAAACCTAAAGTATTGCAAACAGACAGTTTGGCGTCGGTAACCATTCGTCATATTGACAGCGCCGCATTACACACCTATAAAAAGCAGCCTGAGTTTCAGTATAACGAGGATAAGATCGCCCCTTCATGGTGGGATCGTTTTTGGGATTGGGTATCTGAAAAGTGGGACCATTTTATTAAATGGCTCGACCATCTTTTGAGCACAAAGGATAAAAAGACCGGGCAAATCAACCACTTCTGGCCTATATTTTTTAAATATCTCTTTATTGTGCTGGGTGCTGCAGCGCTGGTATTCCTGATCTTTAAATTAATAGGGGTGGATATACAAAATATCTTCCGGCGAAAGCCAGCTTCGGGAGCGATACCTTACTCAGAATTTTTTGAAGACATAAACGCCATTAGCTTTGAGCAGGAAATAGAAAATGCTGTAGCTAAACAGAATTACCGTTTTGCGGTAAGGCTGCTCTACCTAAGAAGCCTTAAACAGTTGAGCGACGCCGGGTTGATAGATTGGAAAATTGACAAGACAAACAACACTTATATCAACGAGCTCAGGAATGAGGACCAGCGTACAGCCTTTAAAATATTGACGCTGCAATTTGAATATGTATGGTACGGCGAGTTTTTTATTGATGCCCCTGTTTACAGCGACATCGACTCTTCTTTTAAAGACTTTAAAAAACGGGTGGCATGAAGGATTTTAAAATATATTTCGGCCTTGCTACCATCGCGCTGGTAATATACCTGTTAACGCAGTTCAATAAACCCTCGCCTATTAATTGGGATAAGAGCCTGTATTATAACGATAAAATCCCTTACGGCACCTACATATTTTACCGGCAACTGGATAAGGTTTTCCCGGCATCGCAAGTGACTAAAACCAACCAAAATTTCTACGATCTGGTCCACAATAAAAGTATTTCCAATGGTAATTACCTCATCATTGCCAATTACGTAGATTTTAGCAAATATGATTACCACGAGATGGTTAATTATATGCAGGCAGGTAATTCAATTTTTATTGCAGCGGAAGGCTGGGCAGGCCCCCTGGCGGACACATTAAACCTGCAGGCTGACAACGAGACCAAACAATCTCATGTTGGGCTTAATTTCACCAACAACAGTTTGAAACAGCCTAAAGATTATACGTTCGACCGGGATATTACCAGCGAGTACTTCACCAATTTTGACACTGCACACGCCGTATCCTTGGGGAAGAATAGTTTGGGGCACACCAATCTTTTGCGCTTTAAATATGGCAAAGGCGCCTTATACCTTTGTTCAACTCCGTTGCTGTTTACCAATTTCAGCCTTTTAAGCAACGGCGGAGCCGACTATGCTGAAAAAGCATTATCTTATCTTCCAGTGGGTAACCATGTCTATTGGGACGAATTTCAAAATCATGATATTACGGAAGACGACTCGATATTTCGGGTTTTCTTAAACCATGAAAGCTTAGAGTGGGCATTTTATATTACTTTATTGGGCCTTGTGTTCTTTATATTTTACGAGAAGAAACGCCGCCAGCGTATTATCCCAATAATTGAGCCCCTGAAAAATGCCACAGTCGGTTTTGTTAACGTAGTGGGCCAGGTGTACTATGAACAGCGGGACAACAAGAACATGGCGCAGAAGAAGATTCTCTACTTTTTGGAGCATCTGCGTACTAAATATTACCTGAAAACAAACGTACTGGACGCTGAATTTATTGAAAGGTTATCTCAAAAGTCAGGTGTCGAAATTTCGTTTGCGCGAGAGATCGTAAACCAGCTCAATTACATCGAAGTGCAAATACAGGTTACCGATCACGAACTTATATTACTGAACCAACTTATCGAACAATTTTATATAAAATCAGGAGAAAATGGAAGACGAATTATTTAGGCCAAGAACAGATCTAAGCCAACTGAACGCCGCGGTTGAACAAATAAAGGCCACGCTCGGCAAAATTATCGTGGGCCAGCAGGACACGATCGAACTGCTGATAGCTGGCATATTGGCCGACGGACATATATTGATCGAAGGTGTGCCCGGGGTTGCCAAAACCCTTACCGCGAAGTTAATTGCCAAGGCTATTGACGCTAAGTATTCGCGTATCCAGTTCACACCCGACCTGATGCCTTCAGACGTACTGGGCACTTCTGTTTTCAATCCGAAAACTGTTGATTTTGAATTTAAACAGGGACCCATCTTTGGGAACATTGTCCTGATCGATGAAATAAATCGGGCCCCAGCCAAAACCCAATCGGCCTTATTCGAGGTGATGGAAGAGCGACAAATTACCATTGATGGGCAGAAATATAAAATGGAAGAGCCATTTATCGTGCTGGCTACCCAAAACCCGGTGGAGCAGGAAGGTACTTACCGCCTGCCCGAAGCGCAACTGGACAGGTTCCTGTTCAAGATCGAAGTAAAATACCCAACGCTCGAAGAGGAAATAGTGATCATTACCCAGCAGCACCAGCAGGTAACTAATGAACAGCTTGCCCATATCGGGCCCATCTTGTCAAAGGGCGATATCATTTCACTCCGGCAATTGGTACGAGGACTGCATGTCGAACCAAAAATACTGGAGTTTGTAGCCAAAATTATTCATGAAACCCGTAGCAGCAAGTCGCTTTTCCTGGGCGCATCGCCAAGAGCGTCATTGGCCGTGGTTAGTGCGGCCAAAGCCTTAGCTGCGATACACGGGCGCGATTTTGTTACGCCTGAAGATATTGTTTGGGTAATGCCATCGGTACTACGGCACCGTATTATGCTAACACCTGACAAAGAAATGGAAGGCGTTAGCCCGGATGATGTGATCAAACAAATTATTCAAAAAATTGAGATACCACGCTAAACAACGTGAAAAAACTATACAGGCTATTTTATAAAGATCTCTTTTTGACTAACCGGTTTTTTGCCGTGTTATGCGGAAGCGTCGTTTTCTTTTTGTTCCTGTTCTTTTTTCCCTGGCTGGGTATCCTGCCTGAATTATTTTTCTGGACTTTGATGCTCCTGTTGCTTGCAGATATCGTGATGCTTTACCCGGCTTCAAAGGGCATTTTTGCCAAGCGGCTCGCACCTGAACGTCTCAGCAATGGCGACGAGAACGAGCTGGGTATCTATATTGAAAATCTATATCCTTTCAACATAAGGGTAGGTATTATTGACGAGATACCGTTCCAGTTTCAAAAAAGGGATATTTGGTTTAAAACGTCGTTAAAATCCCAGGAACATAAGCAGATAAATTACCAACTGCGCCCTACCAAACGCGGTGAATATGAATTTGGTGCGGTGAAGGTATATGTTAAATCGCCGCTTGGACTTATCCGCAGGCGCTACAGTTTTAGCCAGGACGAAGTACTTCCTGTTTACCCCTCCTTTCTGCAAATGCGTAAATATGAACTGATGGCTATCTCGAACCGGCTTAATGAATTTGGTATAAAGAAGATCAGGCGGCTGGGACATAGCTTTGAATTTGAGCAGGTTAAAAATTATGTTGCCGGCGATGATTATCGCACCATCAACTGGAAAGCTACGGCAAGACACGGCAACCTGATGACCAACCTGTACACCGATGAAAAATCGCAGCATGTGTATTGCGTGATTGATAAATCGCGGAGTATGAAAATGCCTTTTGAGGGGTTAAGCCTGTTGGACTATGCCATTAACGCCAGCCTGGTACTGTCAAACGTGGCCCTGCTGAAAGAGGATAAAGCCGGCTTGATCACTATAGCCGAAAAGGTTGGTTCTATAGTGCCTGCCGACAGGCGCGCGGTTCAGATAAACAAGATATTGGAGGTACTGTATAAGGAGAAAACACGCTACCTCGAAACCAACATGGAGTTACTGTATAGCACCATCCGCAACGTATTAAAGCAACGCAGCCTGGTAGTATTCTTCACCAATTATGAAAGCATGTCGGCACTGGAGCGGCAGCTGCCGTTTTTAAAGCGAATATCGCGGTTTCACTTGTTGCTGGTTGTGTTTTTTGAGAACACAGAATTGCAAAAGCTGAGCGAAACACCCGCGACGAATGTGGAGGAAATTTATATCAAAACAATCGCCGAAAAGTTTGCTTACGATAAAAAACTGATCGTAAAGGAGCTTGCCAAACACGGTATTCTGTCTATTCTTACCACCCCGCAAAATCTTACCATAAATACCGTTAACCGATATTTGGAACTCAAGGCCAAACAAAAGATATAATCAGGTACAGGAGATCGTTTTTAAACCGGAGGCGCCTACGGAGCCTGAAAACACCATTACTTTGCTATAAACAGGAAGCTCTTACAGAGCTAAAGCAAACAAAGTGATTGACTCCATGGGAGTCGCCTGTTTATAGCATGTATAAGTAAAGATATCTGGGCTCCAGTGGAGCCTCCTTCTGATGACGTAATTTTAAAAGCGATTTCCCTAAGATCAGGTCCCGGGCAGCAGATGATGGGTGGGCAGTTTTACATCGGCGTTACGCAAATCCTTTACTATCTTTTCCTGGAGTTTGATCTTGGTGGGAAGAAAATCTTTAGTATTAACCCAAACCCTTACTGTAAAGCGGATGCCATCAAGCTCAAGCGCGATAACGCCTACCAGGGGTATTGGTTTGTGCAATATATCCGGAAACGTTTTAATAGCAGCCTCGATGATACTTTTTACCTGGTCTACGTCGACGATATACCCCAATTTCAGCTCAAAATCAACACGGCGTTTTTGCTCGCGATTAATGTTGATGATAACTTCATTGAATAGCTTACCGTTTGGAATGATCACCTGCCGGTTATCATAAGTCATCACCACAGTATAGAATAGTTGTATGGACTTTACTTCGCCTTCCTGGCCCTGGGCCACAATGTCGTGCCCGATTTCAAAAGGCTTCAGCATGAGTATAAGCACGCCACCGGCAAAGTTTTGGAACGTACCCGATAGTGCCAAACCCGCAGCCACGCCAAAAGCGCCAATGATGGTACTGAATACCGTTAGTTCAAAACCTATGATCTTGAATACGGATAAGATCAGCAAAACGTATAAAGCAGTAATAGCAAGGCTCTGAAAGAACGGCCGAAGAGCTGAATGAACCTCGCGCTTTGCCATACGTGCACGCAGGCGCATTTTTATGAACCGGATAGCTGAAAAACCGATGATTAATAAGACTAATGCGAAGATGTAACTTTGGCCGTTCGCGACAACCCAAACGTGAAATTGGTGGTAGAATTCTTCAGGCTTCATAACAGGACCCAAAATTAAGGATTAATTATTTACCGTAGATGGTAATAAACAATTCGGGGCCTTTAATGAAAACCCAGTCCCATAACTGGGTTTTTAAGTGTTTTGCCGTATCGTGTATTGCTTTCATTTCGGTAGATATGAGATATTATTCAAATGCTATGCCGATTATTCATATTCGACTTGCAATACAAAAATAAGCTTAATGGTAACCGGATTATTACGTTAATCAATCATTTGATTAATAAATGACAGTCCCTTTACGGCCGGATGACAAATGGATGGTTTACTAAAAAAGAAATCCCTGTATGCTTTTGCATACAGGGATTCTTATAAAATTTGACCGGATAGAACCCCGGTTTAGCCGGGTTGCATCCCGGTTGAGCCGGGTTAAACCCCGGTTCAGCCCGGTTGGGTTTATTACATCATGCCGCCCATACCGCCGCCGCCCATAGGAGGCATACCGCCGCCTTTTTCGTCTTCCGGATCGTCAGCTAAAACGCACTCGGTCGTTAACAGCATCGCTGCAATTGACGCTGCATTTTCCAACGCTACGCGGCCCACTTTAGTCGGGTCGATAACACCTGCTTTGATCAGGTTTTCGTATTTATCAGTGCGGGCATTGTAACCGAAATCGGCTTTGCCTTCTTTTACTTTTTGAACTACGATAGAACCTTCGATACCTGCGTTTTCGCATATCTGGCGCAAAGGCTCTTCGATAGCGCGACGGATGATCTGGATACCAGTGTTCTCGTCATCATTATCACCTTTCAAATCAGCTAACGCAGCAACTGCGCGGATGAAAGCTACACCGCCACCGGCTACGATACCTTCTTCAACAGCTGCGCGTGTTGCATGCAATGCATCATCCACACGGTCCTTCTTTTCCTTCATTTCTACTTCAGAAGCAGCACCGATATACAATACAGCAACACCGCCTGATAATTTGGCTAAACGTTCCTGAAGTTTTTCTTTGTCGTAATCTGAAGTCGTAGTTTCAATTTGTGACCTGATCTCGCTAACTCTTGCTTTGATAGCTGTAGCATCACCCATACCATCAATAATGGTAGTGTTATCTTTATCGATAGATATCTTTTCAGCCTGGCCTAAGAATGAAAGGTCAGCGCTTTCCAATTTATAACCTCTTTCTTCTGAGATCACTGTACCACCGGTAAGGATAGCAATATCTTCCAGCATTGCCTTACGGCGATCGCCGAAGCCAGGGGCTTTAACAGCAGCCACTTTCAGTGAGCCACGGATCTTGTTAACCACCAAAGTAGCCAGTGCTTCGCCATCAAGGTCTTCAGCAATGATCAATAATGGTTTGCCTGTTTGTACTTGTTTTTCCAGGATAGGAAGCAATTCCTTCATGGATGATATTTTCTTGTCGTAGATAAGGATATAAGGATTATCCAGTTCCACTTCCATTTTATCAGCATTGGTTACGAAGTAAGGAGAAAGGTAACCACGGTCAAACTGCATACCTTCAACTGTTTTTACATCAGTTTCAGTTCCTTTAGCTTCTTCAACAGTAATAACGCCACCGGTGCCTACTTTCTTCATCGCGTCAGCGATCATTTCGCCAATAACCTCGTCGTTGTTTGCCGAGATTGCTGCTACTTGTTTGATTTTATCAAAATCATCGCCTACATCCTGTTTCTGCGATTTCAGGTTTTCAACAACAACTTTAACAGCTTTATCTATACCGCGTTTCAAATCCATTGGATTTGCACCGGCAGCTACGTTTTTAATACCTGCTGTAACAATAGCCTGTGCTAAAACGGTAGCAGTGGTAGTACCATCACCTGCAATATCAGCAGTTTTTGATGCTACTTCTTTTAACATCTGGGCGCCCATATTTTCAATAGGGTCCTTCAGTTCAATTTCTTTAGCTACAGTTACACCGTCTTTAGTAATAACAGGTGAACCGAACTTTTTATCAATAATTACGTGACGACCTTTAGGGCCCAGGGTTACTTTAACCGCATTGGCTAAAATATCAACACCGCGCTTTAAAGCATCACGTGCCTCCACATTATATCTTACTTGCTTTGCCATGTTTGTTTTTAATTTTTTAATTAATGAGTTATTGAATTATTGATAAAGGCTTGATTCTATAATTCAATCCTTCAATAATTCAGTAATTGATTTATAATACCGCGTAAATATCAGATTCACGCATAATTAAGTACTCTTTACCTTCGTAGGTAATTTCGGTACCGGCATACTTGCCATACAGAACCTGGTCACCAGCTTTAACAGTTAACGGTTCGTCTTTTTTCCCTTCGCCAACAGCAACTACTGTTCCCTTTTGTGGTTTCTCTTGCGCAGTTTCAGGAATGTAAATACCTGACGCAGTTTTGGTTTCGGCCGGAGCAGCTTCCACAACTACCCTGTCCCCAATAGGTTTAATGTTTAATGACATAGTTATACTAATTTAATTTTATAAATAATTTAGATTTTGTGCATCCTCATCGCTCATCAACTGTGCCAAGCAAACGGTTTGTTACATATTGACAGTTAAACTGTTCAAATGTCACCCTTAGGTTATCAGGGCTTTTTGTTTTTAACGATGGCTTAATATTGCAATGCCATCGTGTCAGCCCTGCATGTGCGGGGTTAGTCAAAAAAGGCTTTGGAATAATTCCAAAGCCAGTACAATTATGCGGGGATTCCCGTTTTATTTTTTTCCACTAGCTCCGGGAAGCGGTGCTGATGTTCCTGGCAGCGCCTGAGGGGCCGGTTGCGGCTTATTCACCTTCTCCATTGCTTTTGACCTATCCGGGGTAGCGCCACTTGATGCAGTTACGCCTTTTACCGAAATATTGATAGCCAGCGATAATACCATTAGCGATATAGCCAAAATCCAGGTTCCTTTTTCAAGGAAATCACCGGTTTTCTGAACGCCCATTAATTGCGACTGGCTTGAAAAATTGGATGTTAAACCACCGCCTTTAGGATTCTGGATTAATACAATGGCCCCCAATAATACACATACCAAAATGGCCAGGATTACTAATAACAAATACATTTCTTTATATATTAATTGATTTTTCTTTCTAACAATTCAATCTGGTCGGCAAAGTAACGGCTTTTTTCCGGGAATTTCAACACCAATTTTTTGTAAGTATTTATGGCTTTGTGGTAAAGCATTTGGTCTACATAAATACGTGCAAGGGTTT
This sequence comes from Mucilaginibacter sp., assembly GCA_043739405.1. Lineage (GTDB taxonomy): Bacteria > Bacteroidota > Bacteroidia > Sphingobacteriales > Sphingobacteriaceae > Mucilaginibacter. The sequence goes on from JAYUEE010000085.1 coordinate 40,847, forward strand.
CGGTCACAATTTCGTCCTGGTCCTCGGCGCTCTTTTTGGCCTTATTTTCATTATCCAATTTGTCACCGCTCGGTGTACTGATATGCGGCTCCTCGATAATAAATTTTTTGATGAGCACGTCTTCCTTATTCTCCAAATCAAACGGTATGGTCTGTTTTGAAGCATCCAATTCCGATATAGTGGTGATATGGAAAATATTCTCGTAGTACTGCTGCTGCAAGGTGCCATCGGCGGTATGCTTTATGGCCTGGGTGGTATCCAGCTTAAACGGCTGGTAAACACTTGCATGTTCCTTGCGGGTTTTATCCAGCCACCACATAAAGCTGTAAGGCATTTTTTCGTCGTGGTATTTAGATACGTTGTTTGTATCCGCCTCTAAAGCGGGTTGTGCTACAAACCGCTCATGGTGGGTTTCATGTTCCTGAACAAAGGTTTCATTTTCTAAAGGCTCAGGGCGCGGTGGAACCGACTCTGCTTTCTCAAACACAAAATAATCGGTGCCGGCCATGCTCTCGGGTATCAGTTCATCCGCTTCTTCATCCATATCCTGCGCGGTCACTTCATATTCAACCTCCGCAGATTTCTCTTCAACAGGCTCTTCAGTCGCTGCGGCGATTTCAGGAACAATTTCTTCCCCTGGCTTCCTGTTCATCATAAAGCTGAAGGTATCGATGTCGGCTATCTCATCGTATATTTCATCATCAATGTCTTCCGATGGCCCTGCAACTTTATTCACAGCAACCGGTTCTTCACTTGTAACAGGTTCGTCTTCCATCCACGTTAATTCGCCGATTTCGTCTTTAAAAGCCGGCGTTTCCGTTTCAGGATAATAGTCCTGTTCAGCTATTTCAATCCCGGGTTCAATACTCTCACTTTCATTAACGTCGGAAACAGGCGCTGCAATTTCCTGTGCGTGCCGTTCAACAACTTCCTCTTCAAAAGGCGACCCGTGCAAGTCTGCTTTATGGTCCTCTGCCGGCATTTCCGCTATCGGTTCACTTTCGGCACTATTGGTAATTTCTTCTATCTGCGTTACAGGTCTTTCTTCTGTTTCCGGGATGATGGTTTCGGGTACTGTTTCGGTATCCGCGTCACGCAGTTCTGTTAACAGGTCTAATTGTGCTTCATCCTGGCGATCAGCATCCGGACTAAAAGCAATATTCTCAACTTCGTTCTGCTCGTCCTCACCTACAACAACCTTATCCCCGGTTTCGGGTTCAAAGCCTATCAGATCTTTAAGCTGCCCGTTGCTGAAATCATTCAATACCGGTACGTGCTCTGCCTCAGTGCCACCACCATAATTACCCGAACGGCTCAATTCCTGTATGATCTGTTTATCTGATACATCGGCAAGGTTATCGTAGGCGTTCATCATCACGTACAATACCTTAGGATTAAATGCAGCTGCCGCATGATGCATACCCTCGCCCCGGTTTGCGCGTGCCAGCAATGCCTGCAATAACCCGCTTTGCGGAAAATCTTTAGTTAATTGCTGCAGGTTAAACGCATACGAATGGCCATTATCAGCCGGGTTGGCTAATATTTTCCATAGGATTTCGTTTTGCCGGTTGTTGAGATATTGATCCACGAGGCGTGAAACTACGAATTGCTTACCAATTAGCAAAGGCTCTATTGAAAATATCGTCGGTTAGCTTCTTAACTACACTATTTATAAGGTTCTGTTCCTGCGCGGATATATCCCCGGTAAAATCCGCGTACTCAGAAAACGACTGGGTAAAATTGAGTGCTTTCTTGTCTATGGCATTGGTGTTGGCTTTAAAAATCACGTTAACCGTGATGGCCAGCCGCTCTGCGCCGGCTATCGGGGCCACATTATTATTAGTTGCCTGTACCGAAACCGGCTCAATGCTGTAACCAGTTATACTGCCCGACATATGCACATCACCCTCCCCCTGCACGAGAGACAGGCTTGTTTGCGAACGAATCCTCGATTTTAGGGCCTCTGTAAAATTTTGGCTCAGGTAATTGACAACCAACGGCGCAGTATTTTCAAAATACTCAACATTAATGGTTTTGATAGTTTGCGGGACAGTCGACCCATTGAGTTTTATTGTACATGAGGAATTAAACAAAGCCAGTAAACCAAAGGCAAACAACACCAAAAATATTCTCTTCATCAGCTTACAGGTTCAACTCTTTTATTTTACGATATAAAGTTCTTTCGGATATACCCAGTTCATTGGCAGCAAGCTTACGCTTTCCTTTGTGCTTTTTGAGGGCCTTCCTTATCAGGTCCGATTCCTTTTCAATCAGCGAAAGCGATTCCTCAACTTCTTCAGCTTCGTGCGTGATATTAAAAGGCATATTGTTGTTGTTTATAACGGGTTGCTGGATGGTAAATTGCCCTTCCTGCTTATTACCCGGTATGTCAATATCGCGATATAACGTTTGTGCATTAGTACCTGCATAACCCGGTGTAACCCCGCCATGCTCAATAATATCGGCAACCAATTTTTTCAGTTCCACCATGTCGCGCTTCATATCAAACAACACCTTGTATAATATGTCCCGTTCAGATATATCCTCTTTTTGATTACCCATGCGCATCGGCAGGTTGCTACCGGTTGCTTCCTGCGGGATATAATTAGATAATATCGCCGCGGTTATCAGCCTGTCACGTTCCAAAACGGCCAGCTGCTCCGCTATGTTTTTTAATTGACGCACATTACCCGGCCATGAATAATTGACCAGCATTTGTTGCGCCTCCTCATCCAGCAGGATGGGTGGTGTACGGTATTTGTCGGTAAAGTCAGAAGTAAACTTCCTGAAAAGCAGGTAAACATCCTCTTTGCGTTCGCGGAGCGGTGGTATGCGCAATGGAACCGTATTTAAGCGATAATATAAATCCTCGCGGAACTTACCATTTCGTACAGCCTCATAAACATCTACGTTAGTGGCCGCTATTACACGCACATTGGTCTTCTCAACTTTAGACGAACCCACGCGGATATACTGCCCCGATTCCAAAACACGAAGCAAGCGCGCCTGTGTGCCCAGGGGCATTTCGGCTATCTCATCCAAAAATATGGTGCCACCGTTTACGGTTTCAAAGTATCCTTTACGTTCTCCTACGGCACCTGTGTACGAGCCCTTTTCGTGACCGAACAGTTCCGAATCAATTGTCCCTTCCGGGATGGCACCACAGTTCACCGCGATAAACGGCCCATGCTTGCGCGGACTCATCTGGTGAATGATGTGCGAAAAGACCTCCTTGCCGCTGCCGCTTTCCCCTGTTATTAAAACAGAAATATCGGTAGGCGCAACCTGGTTCGCTATATTGATTGCCCGGTTCAGCAACGGTGAATTGCCGATGATACCAAAGCGTTGTTTAATTTCTTGTACTTCCATACTGTTTAGAATCAGGAGCCAAGAGCCAAGAATCAAGAAGGATTATCGCCATTCAAGATATGTTCTCTGAAAGCGAAAATCATTTTTTGAAGCTCAACTACAAGTTCCAAACATCCTTTTAATTTTTCCTTAGAACCATAAGTTCTGCGTTCGCATATTAATAATTGTGTTTCGACCTCATAAGAGGACGTTAGTGCTGTTGTTAGAAATTCACCAAAGTGAATATTAGTTCTTTTACCCGAACCTTCAGCTATATTAGAAGGGACTGAACAAGAACACCGGTTAAGTTGGTCTATAAGACAAAAACACTCATCTGACGGTAATCCCTTACAATAATCATACGTTAAGTCTGTAAGATCCATTGCCTTTTGCCAAATCTTCAAATTCTTAAAGTTATGTCTGATCATATAACTTCAACATTTCTATTCTTGACTCTTGTCTCTTGATTCTTGCTTCTAAACAACAACCCCGATCAACGTCGCCGTAGTAGTTCTTTCCACCAAAACATTTACATACATACCGGGTTTATATTTTTCATTAACCGGGAACACTACCATCGCATTATGGTCGCTGCGCCCGGAATAATCTTTATCCGATTTTTTTGAAAAACCTTCGATTAAAACTCTTTGCACTTTTCCGAGTTGCGATTGCAAACGTATATAAGAGTGTGCTTGTTGTTTGGCTACCACTTCTTTTAAACGACTGCTTTTTACCGCATCGGGTATATCATCTGCATAACGTTTTGCTGCCAAAGTTCCCGGTCTTTCCGAATACATAAACATGTAAGCAAAATCATACTGCACATAATCCATCATACTTAGGGTGTCCTTGTGCTCTTCGTCGGTTTCGCTGCAAAAGCCTGTAATCACATCGGTTGATATGGCGCATCCCGGTATTATCCGGCGGATAGCGTCAATCCGGTTGATGTACCAATCGCGATCATAAGTGCGGTTCATAAGTTCAAGCACGCGGCTGTTACCAGATTGTACCGGCAGATGGATATAATTGCAAATATTATCGTGCTTGGCGATGGTATACAATACTTCGTCGGTAATATCTTTTGGATGCGAAGTTGAAAAACGCACACGCAAATCGGGGTTAATGGCTGCAACCATTTCCAATAAATTGGCAAAATTTACAACCTCTTCAGACTTCAGACCTCCGACTTCAGAAATCTGACTTCCGTCCTCCGACTTCCACTTATAAGAATCCACATTCTGCCCAAGCAAAGTAACCTCGCGATAACCCTGGTTAAACAGTTCGGTACATTCCTTTACAATAGATTGCGGCTCCCGGCTGCGCTCGCGTCCACGGGTAAACGGAACCACGCAAAACGAACACATATTATCGCAACCCCGCATAATAGATACAAAAGCATTGATGCCGTTGCTGTTCAGTCGTACCGGATTTATATCCGCGTAAGTTTCCTCGCGGGATAATAACACGTTAACAGCTTTTTGTCCGTCATCTACTCTGCCTATCAGGTTGGGCAGGTCGCGGTAAGCATCAGGGCCCACAACTACATCCACCAGTTTTTCTTCTTCCAGAAATTTTGATTTTAGCCTTTCAGCCATGCAGCCCAGCACGCCAACTACCAAACCAGGGTTTTTAACTTTGGTTACCGCAAATTCCCTTAGCCGGTTGCGCACGCGCTGTTCGGCATTTTCGCGTATTGAACAGGTATTGATGAAAATTACATCAGCAGTATTATAGTCGGCTGTAGTTTCAAATCCGTCATCAGCCAAAATAGAAGCTACAATTTCACTGTCCGAAAAGTTCATGGCGCAGCCATAGCTTTCGATATAAAGCTTGCGGCCATTATTCTTACCCACTACAGGGTCAAGCAATAAAGCCTCGCCCTGCCTGTTCTCATCATGCGTCTTATCGGTTACACCAAAATCCATCATCTATACTAAAATTGGATTGCAAAAATACATAAATTTTAGATTTAACGTGACACTTTGTCACGTTTTACAAAATCCAGACGCTATTATGATACTTTATACCGTAAAAAATAACAAATTGCAGCAACTGTTGTATTAGACCTGCACCTACGCGAGTACACTATGAAGGCAAGATTACGCAAATCACACAAAAGACTCGGACTTGCAATCGGCATCCTGGTCGCTATGATTCTTCTGCTTGCCCTGTTTGTGAACTTATACTGGTCGCCCATCCTTGCCCGCGAAGTCAAAAAAGCAGTATTAAAAGGTAGCGACAGCCTGTATACCATTAGCTTTTCCGACGCCAAGCTGCACTTCCTGAAGGGTGAAATTGACATTTACAATATAACTTTTAAGCCCGACACAGCCGTTTACAATCGTCGCAAGAAATTGCACCTCGCACCCAATAACCTTATTGAGCTTCATGTAAAACGGCTTATGTTGTACCATATCCACCCTTTTAGCCTGTATTTTCATAATAAGCTGGATATCGGCCAGGTAATATTTGATGAGCCCGAAATAATGGTCAGCTACCAGCTTAACCACACCAGGGACACCACCATAAAAGATAACCGCACCACCTGGCAAAAAATGTCAAAAACGCTGCGCTCTATTCATATCGGGCAAATTTCCCTTGGCGATGTAAAATTGAAATACGAAGACTATTCGGGCAATAAACTGGCCATCTCCGAATTAAAGGAAATGAACCTAAGCGCCACCGACCTGCTGATCGATTCAAATACCCAAACCGACAGATCCAGATTACTTTATTGCAGGGACATAGAAGCCGAGCTTAATAATTATTCGGGGCGTTCGGCCAACGGCTTGTACAATTACAAGGTAACGTCTTTGCGGCTATCCACGCAAACTTCCCGACTTAATATCGAGGGGCTCGACGTAAGCCCGGTTAAACCGGAGGTGTTTTTCGACAAAACCTACCACGACCGCTTTAAAATTCACCTCGATTCGCTGCAATTAAATCATTTTGACTACCTGAGCTATCATAAATACCGCATTCTGGATGCTTCCTCATTAATAATAGGCACCGGTGACGTTGGGATATACGGCAATCCCCGGCAGTCACCGGTACAAACAGACAGGATAAAAAGCTTCCCGCACTTTGCTTTGCAACAGATGACTACTAATATGAATATTGATTCTATAGATGCGCATCACATTAATATCTCCTATACTGAATTCAATAAAAAAACAAATAAAACCGGGACAGTCACCTTTAAAAATACTAACGGGCACATCGTAAATGTAACTACGAATAAAGATTCGCTTCAAAAGAACAATATCTGTACGGCACATATTACCAGCTATTTTATGAACAGCGGCAAGCTGGACGTGCTTTTTGCATTCAACCTTACGGACAAAAATGCATCCTTTAATTACAAAGGCACCCTGGGCCCGATGAACCTGCAGCTTGTAAATCAAGCCAGCATGCCGCTTGGACTTATCAAACTTAATACAGGAACGCTAAAGCAAATGAATTTTGATATCAGCGCCAGCAATAAAACCGCAAAGGGGAAAGTGACCGTACTCTATAACGACCTTAAAGTAACCGTGCTAAAACCTGATACTGCGCACGACAGGCTAAAGCACATGACTATTGCGTCGCTTTTTGCAAACCTGCTGGTATTAAAGCACGACAACCCCGATAACGATGCCGAGGAGCCCAGGACGGCCCATGTAAGGTATTTGCGGCCTGATACTGTTGCTTTTTTTGGCAGTTTGTGGCAAACCTTACTTGCAGGCATTAAGCCTTGCGCCGGGCTGGACGAGAAAAAGCAAAATACCATCAAAGCCGAATTAGCCGGCATGAAACAGCAAAAGCAGGAGCGGCTTGCCAAAAAAGCACTTCGCAAACAACGGCGCGCCGAGCGTCAGCAAAAACGTGCATTGAAAAAAGAGCTAAAGGCGGAGGACCAAAAGCCGGCAGTTGGCGCGTAAAAGTTTTTGCAATGGGCTTTCTTTCAGCATTCATGCAACGTTCTTATATTCGGTACGTCATTTAGCTAAAAGTATTTCATTATGAAAAGATTAGTATTTATTTTATTTGCAGTAGCGATGGTCTCAGCGGCAACTATAAGTGCCCGGGCGCAGGAGACCCGCCAGGTTTCCGGCTTTAATTCAGTAGCATCTGCCGGACCATTTAATGTGCATATCAAAATTGATGGCAACGAAAGCGTAAAAGTTGATGCCGACGCGGATATTATCAATGATATTGAAACTGTTGTTGAGGACAACGTACTAAAAATCAAGTTTAAGGACCGCGAATATCGTCACCATAATATCCACAAGGCAGAGGTATACGTAGAGGCCAAATCACTCAATTCTCTACTCAATGCCGGCTCGGGCAGCATCAAAGTTGACGGGACAATCTCGACAGACAATTTCAAAACTATATTGAGCGGCTCTGGCAATATAAGCGCTGTTGTTAAATCAGAACACCTGAACGCCGTAATCAGTGGCTCAGGTTCCATTAATCTTTCGGGCAGCACCGATGACGACGCCCATTTGGTAGTTACCGGTTCGGGGGAAATTGATGGGAAGCACCTAAAAGCACAATCGGTTGTAGGAGTCATCACAGGTTCAGGCAATATCTATATCGAGGCCGAAAAAAGTATTAGAGGAAGCATTACCGGCTCGGGAAGTATTATTTATTCCGGCAACGCAAATGTTACCAGTCATACTACCGGTTCAGGTAGGGTCACAAAAGAGGATTAAGACAAATAAAAAAAAGGAAACCGCCCATCAAAGGCGGTTTTTTTATTGCAGCAATAATTTCAGGTTGATCCCAAAATTAGAGAACGCCGTATTAAAGGTCTGCGAGGTAAACGGCCTGGTGATGTTTGAATCATAAAACAGGCTCAGGTTAAACCGCTGGCTGATGACATAATCAATTTGCGGGCGGTAGGTAATGTTCTGAGCACCGGATGATACCTGTGCGCCCGGCACATCGGCCTGGTACACCAATGTTTTGTTATTGCGCAACGAAAAATCGACTTTAAACGTCAGGTCGTTATTTAGTTTCCTGCCATTGAACAGGCCAAACGGGAACACAAAATTCCGGGTCTTATAACCAAAACCAAAAACGATGTCGTTTTCATTTTGCTGCGCCAGTTGGCTGTTCGAGAGGCTCAGGTTCAGCGTCCTGGTTTGCCGGTATTCAATATTGGCGGTTATATTATTTTTAAACCGCACATCAATTCCCAGCAACGGCACAAACTGCTCAAATATGGCTACGGATGAGAATTGGTACAGCGGTAAAAAGTCATTATTCTCATCCCTGGAGCTCACGCCCCCGCCTGCTGTTTGATATTGCAAAAGCGAGGTATAATTACTCACCGTATAGGTCGACCGGTAACCGTCGCGTACATCAACCGACTCAAATAGATCGGCAAAGAATGGGATATGGCTCAATCCGTTATAGGTTATCTGCCAATTGGGTATCGGTATACTTGGGAAGCCGCTCAAACCGATTGAAGCTGCACTTCGGCCGGTATAGGCTGCAAGGAAAGCCGGCACAACTACATTTTGCGAATTTGGCCCGTAACCATCTGCATATCCTCCTGCTTGCGAGGCCGAATTCGGGTTGGATTTTCCGAGCCTTTGCGAAATAATAGCCCGGTTGCTCTCGAATTTATTAAATGTCGGCGAGGTATTATCGATGCCGCTTACTTTCGAGAATGCCGTCGCGAGCGAAAAGTACGATATGCTGTAATCGCCCGTCGTGGTAGGCGTAAGGTTCTCGAAGCTATTGTTTCCCGGCAAAAACTTAAAATTAGTCTGGTAGGTATGATCCTGCGTCTTCTGGGCGATAAGCTCGATCCTGAAATCCTTAAAGGGCTCCAATGTTCCTTTAAGGTGAAGTTCCTCACTCAACGTATGCACATACAATTGGTTTTGCAAGGTATCGGTTGTGAGCCAACCATGCGTGACCGCCTTTTGCCTGATATCGGCCTGGCTGCCCAGCAAAAATCCAATACCAGGTGCATTGTAATTAAAATCCTCGCCAAAATAATTGGTATTGGGCAGGTACCCCGGCAAAAATGTACCGTCCGTATGGCTATAAGCCGCGCTCAGGTCTTTCACGCTGGTCAGCAAGCCGATAAAAAACTTCCCGATACCAGATGGTTGATTTTCGCCGTCCTTCGGCTTTGCTGTAGATGTCGCCCGTTTGATAAAAGGGAATTTATTATATAAAGATACCATGTTTAACTTCGGGCTCAACTGTATGGTACGTTGGTTTTGTATGCTGTTACCTACGTTGTACGCCGGGTCGTTGATAGCAAAAAGCGGCTGTGCCTGCCAGGTAAAGTGGGTGCTGTAGCTGGCTACCAGGCTCGTCCAGTCCATATAAGGTATTTTAGCTATTGGTACCGTATAGTCAAACCGCAGCGTGTGGTTATAATTAGTGGTACGGCCCAGCCTTAAAATATTATCCCATAGAGTATCCCGTTTAAGCCCGTTTACCCTGCCCGCAGGCTCATCCACTGTAGCCATGTTGGTAGCATCTATGCTCATCATCAGCGATTTGGTAAGGTTCCAGCCCAAACCATATACTGTGGTAATATTGAACGTCTTATTAAAAGTGGTCGGTATATCTATAATATTGGTCGGGTCGTTATTCCGCAACGTATTTTCCGAGTAAAAACGATCAAAATTGATGCTGTAATTCAACCGCGACGGCAACAGGTCGATGTTAATATCCCGTATCAGTGCCAATGTGTTGGTTTTGATGATCTTATCAAACGGGCTATAATATTTTGGCGTGATCGTAAAAGTATAGGCAAGTGAAGCATGATAGGTCTTCTCAAAATCGTTCAGCGTTGTAAAGTCATGATGGTCATATTCTACGTAAGAATATGAAGCCGCAAAATTTTCTAAATCCCATAAATGGCTTGGCGCCGAAGTATTTGTCCTGGCTTTGTGTACATTGGTTAGGTTGAAACTCTTACGCAGCGTATAGTCTTCGGCCGCATTTTGTATCGAATCCTTTTGTTTAGTACTTGTGGAGTTCTGAAGTGCCTGCTTTAAGGTGACGTCAGGCTGCGACGGGTCATACTGCGGGGTGCTCACCTGGTGCGAAACATTGACATAAAGTGGTATATGGACGCCGCTCTTATCCGGGAAAAATTTACCTAACTCTACATTTCCGGATACGTTATAAGCCTTCATATCATTGAGGCTGCGGTCGGCCAACCGCGAATCAAGCGCGCCAAACCCAACGGTACTCCTGGTGCCCGATACGGTCATTGTTGCGAAATCGGCGAGTTTTGCATCCAGTCTTCCGGTAGCGGCCCAGCCGCCCTGGTTATCAAAATCGGTCAGGCGTAACTCATCAAACCACAAAATACCCGATTTATCGAGCCCGTCATCCGTACCTGTTGTCGAGTTTCCTTTTAAAGGGTTCCGTACACCAACCATCACGGTTTCAACACGGCTCAAATCGGGTTGCCCCTTTATGGTGATCTTATTATGCCCGTCACTCAAAGTAAAAGGGACGGTTAATGGCCAGGGCTGCCCATTTAGTTTGGCCGCATCCCGCGCCAATTTCGCATTCACAAGCAGTGAAAGTTGCAGGTCAAGCTCATTTGCCGCAGGCCAGATGGCGTTCGGGTCGGCAGTGCCGGGCTGCGTCAATGTCATCGGGATTTCGTACTCGTAATAGTTGTCCGTATAATCAACACCCAGGCGGACAAACGCGCTCACATCGTTATTCCTCAGCGTTGACCCCTCGGCATGTATGAACATCTGCATGCGCTTATACTTCCGCAAATCGTTGTTAAAATCTTTAAATGCCGCCCGCGAATAACCATCGCGCAGGTTGCTAAAGTTTAATGATAGCGACTGTTCATTCAGCTGCGTGTTGGTTTGCAAGTTGTTATAGTTACGCTGACGAACGATCCCCGGTGGCACAACGTAAGGTATTGGTGTACGATTACCGTTTTCTTCGATATTTACCGTTTCAACATTCAGCGCCGAATTATCCAAAGGCGGATTAGTGATCGCCGCGTCTGCGATAACATTGGCGGGGTTGTTTTCGGTATTAAATGCCCGCCAGTCGCCCCGTACTAATTGCAAAGTAGCGAAGCGCATAATAGCAGTGTCTGCAAACCCGGTCATGAACATCCGGATAAATCGTATCGATTTAAAATCCTGTATCCCCCCAACTGCAATTTTTTTCTCGCTGCTAATAGGTATCCTAAACTGGTACCAGGTTACACTTTGCTTGGTTCCATCGGGGAGCTTTACCTGTGCGGTAACCTTATCATTGATATAGTTTTGCCCAACCACCATACCTTGCGGTGTTATCGGCACCTGGTATTCAAAGTACTGATCGTTGGTGTTCATGTTATTGTCGCGGTCCACGTCCTCCGCGTCCGGCAATGATGTCGAAGCAGAGATCGGGGTGCCGAGCGCTGCCTGCGATTGTGCGGACGTTTTGGAGTTGCTTTCCGTCCCGTTATACATGCTGTAACGCTGTAAGATACCAGCCTGCTGCTGATCGAGCAATGGGCCCTGGTAATACTGGTAATCGTCAGATGAAGGGTCATTGGCAAATGCGGCAGCAGCCTGGGCATTTACCTTGGTCTTGATCGTTGTTACAACAGGTGCAAATTTTGAACGTTCATCAGCATCATCCAATCCGTCGAGGCCAATGTCCTGTATGGTACGCGCTGCAGGGTTGCTGTCAAATGCATTAACCACCGGCTGTCTACGTGCTACCCTGCCCCATACTGTCGTATCCACCTGGCTCAGGTCGCCGTTAACAGGGATGCCATTCTCCAAACTTTTGCGTCCGTCGAGCAATATATCTTCGGAGATGTCACCAAGGTCAAAATACAGCAGACCACCCTTCGAATTCGGCTTGCCGATGAAGGGGTCCATCACCCAAAATTCGATATACTGAACATTCAGCGCCTGGAAATCATTGGTAGATATGCCACGGAAAATACCGCCCCAGTTCTTTGTCGGATTGGATAAGGTTCCATCCGGATTAAGGGCGGTGGTTGTATAGTTATAGGGCCCACGAACGGTTGGATAAAAAGCCAAATCGAAGGTTGGCAACGTCAACGGCTGCCCGGTTACCGATTGTTTAAATGGGAAAACTTCCGTTTCCAAAACTTCTCTTACATAAGGTTTGGAAAGCTCTGTCCTCGTAACCGGGATGGTCCCCCCGCTGTAAAATATCGGGTCAATGTTGTAAAACGCAAGCCGTGCTCTGTGGTAGCCATAGGCCAGATTATCAAATAACTTGGCGTCGCCAAACAGTTGCGGCGTGCCCGATATCTGCCATGTCGAGGCGCTTTTGAGGTCGATTATGGATTGACTGCTTTCAAAATCGTCGAGATAAGAAGTGCCATTTTTTGAACCGGCAAAGTTTAAAGCTGCCGGGCTGCCGGGTAAAAGCTGTGCAAACTCGCCGCTGAAACTTACTGACGAGGGTACTTTAGTGGTGATCAGTGGTATTTTGTCTACTAACCGTGTAAGAAACCTTGACGTCGAATTATAATTCACATCAAATCCGTACATGGTATTGGATATAGATTCCTGCCCTGCAACCTCATTTTGGGTAATTGGTTGTTCAGTCAAATGCATCATGGTAGCCCCTAAAGCCAGTTTATCGTTAACCTGGTAGTCGAAGCGTGTACCGAACAAGGATTTTTGCTGAACGCCGAATAATTCGTTATTCTCCAGGTTGACCGTGATCGGTTGTCCTGATGAAAGCAAGGCCTGGTTAATGATCCTGATCCTGCCGGCACTGTAATCAACGGTGTAGTCGTTCCCTTCAACAAGCTTCACCGAGCCGGAGGTTGCAATCACCGAGCCTTGCGGGATATTTGTAGCGTTCAATTGGTATTCCGAACCCCCCTGCGAAGTATAGTTGCCCTTGATGACATAGCGGTTTAGCTGCGGGAAAAACTGCTGCGCGACGGCCTTCGTCGAATCATATATCGGCTGGTAAACATAGCGGTTGATCAGGTCCTGTTCGCCGGGGTCAAATTGCTTCGCCAGATCCGCGCCAAATGGTTCCAGTACCGGGAACATAATGCGCCCATTTTGCGAATCAATGGTAATCCCTTCCAGGTAATCGAAATAGCCGTCCGGCTGTTTATTATTTTGCGCGTCCAGGTTATCCAGGTCGGTCAGCTGTACCCACAATTTGCTTTTGGTATGGATACCCTCTTCCATAATGGATTTTGCAATACCTGATTTTTCATCAAGCCTTGATATCGTCATCCTGAAATTCGTCGGACTTATCTGGAAAGCGCCTAACGAATAGATGTTTTTCATCATCAGCTTCCAGGTCGGCAGGCTGGTTTTCAGTAATGAGTTCTTCAGCAACTTCACATACAATACTTTCGGGGTAACCGGGTCAACCGGCATATCCGTAGAAAATTCACCCACCTGGAAAATCTGCCCGTTTACCGTGTACTGGTAAGCAACGGCCAGTACCTCGTCATTATTCAAAGGATAATTGAGAGATACATAACCCAGCTGCGGATGCAAAACGAATTCCTTATCTGTCAGCTTGCGGGCATAAGTTAATTTGGCGTAGTTGTCACTACCGCCCGTTCCCTGGAAATAATTGGTGATCGCGTTGGAGTTAGTCTGCCTTGCAGCCGCCGGGATATTCTTTAACAACGAGTTTGATTGTTCGGTAAATCCGGGGCCCGAAAACGCCGCAGGCAATCCGCTAAAGCCCGGTCCGCCTTGTATTAAGGTTTTATTAAAAGGCTTATTCTCACCAAGGTCCATAAACGCTAAGATATCCCTGGAGCCCGTGGTATTGTTGGTACGATTGGTAACCCAAACTTCAATTCTCATAACATTTACATTCGAACTGATGATCGGAATATTGGCCAGCGCTTTATTGTAGTTATCCCTGAAATATTGCGATAAAAAGTAGTGCCTATTGGCTTCGTAATCAGCCGGCGTCAAACTAAAATTGCCCTGCTGCGCGCCATTTGTAATCGTTATGCTTTTTGATTGCGAACGCTGCTGCGAGAAAATACTGGTCACATTCAGTTTGCCAAATTTCAGTTTTGTTTTGATACCAAACAGTGCCTGGGTACCCGTAATCAGCGTGGTATTAAGTGGAAAACTTACTGTTCCCACCTCGATCTTCTGGATTATCTCATCCGGCCTACCGGTATAATCAAGCTTTATCTGGTTATCAAACTGGTATTGCGCATCGGTGTTATAGTTGGTTGATATTTTCAGTTTATCGCCAATCGAACCCGTCACATTCATCTGGATGCGCTGGTTAAAATTAAAATTGAACTGGCTGCGCTGGCTGGTATTAAATAACGGATTCTGGTTGCTGTTGATCTGCCCGGCCAGTATCATTTCCGCCGAGCCTTGCGGCCTGATGGTAATATCCGAACTGCCGAATATCTGTGCGAAGGTTTGGCTCCTGATCTTTATCGGGGGAATAAACCCTTCCTGCTGCGACTGATAGGCATAATCATCCGCCATTTTCTTAAAATTGACGCGGATGTCTTCGCGCTGTTTAAGCCCCAGGTACTCGGTAAAAGTAAGGTACTGCGGCGGGCGGTACAGGTAGTTACCTACCCTTTCGTACAAAATATATTGATTGGTAGCTGGGTCGTATTCAATGGTTTTAACCAGGTTAGGCGGATCGGGCAATAAAAAGCCCTGTTTTAGTTGATTATTTCTCGATTCGGTAGTTTTGATAGGCGCCTTGATGGTCAGGGAATCTGTTTTACCCGGCTGTTGTGCAAAAACATTTCTGAACCCGCAAAACGCAGAAATTATGACTACAAATAGTACAACTTTAGAGGTAAAAGTCCGGATCAAGCGTTTAAGAAAAAATATACGTAATTATAAACTTTTTAGTGCAAATTTAATTAGTTGTTCTACAGTTAAATCACTGCCATTTTTGTTTAACTCCTGCTCCAGCACCTTCTCAACAGTATTTCGTGCGAATCCCAACATCACAAGGGCCGAAAGCGCTTCGTCTTTAACGGTTTTGCTTACCGGAACCATCGTCAGTGTATCAGGGCCCTCTTTTTTGAGCTTATCCTGCAATTCAAGGATAAGGCGCTGTGCCGATTTTGGGCCAATGCCTTTTATCCTTTGTATCAGCGGAACATCCCCTTTTACAATAGCTGCCTGTATTTCGTCTGGTGTAATAGACGACAATATCATGCGGCCGGTATTCGGGCCAATTCCCGAAACAGAAATCAAATGCAAAAACAAGCGGCGCTCGCCTTCGTCAATAAATCCATACAACGTATGACCGTCTTCCTTAACATGCAGCCAGGTAAATAATTTACACCTTTCGGCATTGCCTAACCTAGAATAAGTGTTTAGCGATATATTGATGTGGTAGCCTATGCCACCTGCTTCAATCACCACATACGACGGGCTTTTGAAAGCCAGTTTACCATCAATATATGCGTACATATTTTAATTCGCGATTATTAGTTACGTGTACGTGAAATAGCCTCTGAGGTTTCGTTTTCGGCCTTTTCCTGGGCATCTACAACAGCAATTGTTACCATATTTACAATTTCCCGTACCGAACTGCCCAATTGCAACACATGGACGGATTTTTTCAGCCCCAACAGTATCGGTCCAACGGCTTCCGCCTCGCCTATTTCCTGTAATAATTTATAGGCTATGTTGGCTGATTCAAGGTTAGGAAAAACCAAAGTATTTGCCGGTGCACCATTCAAAGTGGAGAATGGAAAGTTGTCTGCAAGCAGCGTAGGATTTAAGGCAAAGTTCGCCTGCATATCTCCATCCACTACCATATCAGGGTACTTCTCATGTAACAGGCGAACGGTTTCCCTGGTTTTTACTGGTATATCGCCTTCGTTGGAGCCGAAATTTGAATAAGAAAGAATAGCGATACGCGGCTTAATGTTAAACTGCTTTACTGATTGGTCGATCAATACAGTAATGTCCACCAATTCCTGTACCGTTGGGTTAACATTTATGGTAGCATCGCCTAAAAATACCGGCCCTTTTTTGGTCAGCATCATATACATGCCGGCCACCCGGTTAACGCCGTCGGCAGTACCAATAATTTGCAAGGCAGGTTTCACGGTTGTCACGTAATCTTTGGTTAAGCCTGATATTAACGCATCCGCTTCGCCAAACTGCACCATGCAGGCGCCAAAATGGTTTCGCTGGGTGAGCATCTTACGGGCTTCCGTAAGTGTAACACCCCGGCGCTGCCGCTTATTGTATAGATATTCGGCATATTCATGGAAACGGCCGGGTTCATCGCGCGGGTCAATAATTTCCACATCATCCAGCTCCAGGTCGCTATGCTTAATAATTTGCTTTATCCTCGACGCGTTACCCAGTAATATTGGCGTTGCGATACATTCCTCGCGCACTATCTGTGCGGCTTTCAGTATTTTATAATTATCCGCTTCGGCAAAAACTACACGTTTAGGGTTCTGTTTGGCTTTGTTAGCAATGTTGCGTAACAGGCGGTCATCAGCGCCTACCCTCAGTCTCAGGTTTTCAATATAAGCATCCCAATCTGTAATGGTTTTTCGGGCCACCCCTGAATCTATGGCTGCTTTTGCAACAGCGGACGACACTTCACATATCAGCCGCTGGTCCATGGGTTTGGGTATGATATAGTCCCTTCCGAATTTGAGGTTGCGGGTATTATAAGCCAGATTCACTTCTTCCGGAACGGGTTTCTTGGCTAATCCGGCTATAGCATTAACCGCGGCCAGCTTCATTTCTTCGTTGATGGCGGTTGCCCTAACGTCAAGCGCTCCCCTGAAAATGTAGGGGAAGCCCAATACGTTATTCACCTGGTTTGGGAAATCGGCGCGACCGGTTGCCATCAGGATGTCCTTACGGGCCTTAGTAGCTACGTCGTAATCAATTTCGGGAACCGGGTTGGCCATGGCGAAAACGATTGGGTTTTTAGCCATTTTCTTCAGCATATCCGGGGTCACCACATGTCCTGCTGAAAGTCCTATAAAAACATCGGCACCGTTCATTGCATCCGAGAGGGTCTTAATATCAGTACGCTCCGTAGCAAAATGCAGTCTTATTTCGTCGAGGTCAGTGCGGTCTGGGGTTATCAAACCGTTGATGTCAAACATCACCAGGTTTTCCCTTTTCACGCCAAGTGAAAGATATATCCTGGAGCAGGAAACCGCAGCGGCGCCAGCGCCGTTAACCACCATCTTGATCTTGTCAAGTTTTTTTCCTTGTATCTCGCAGGCGTTTAGCAGTGCTGCACCCGAAATAATAGCCGTGCCATGCTGGTCGTCGTGCATTACAGGTATCTTCATTTCGGCTTTTAACCGGCGCTCAATTTCGAAGCAGCTCGGCGCCGAAATATCCTCCAAATTAATACCGCCAAAAGTCGGTTCAAGCGCTTTTACAATAGCTACAAACTCATCTGGTGTTTTGGCATTTACTTCAAGGTCAAATACATCAATGTCCGCATAGATCTTAAACAGCAGCCCCTTACCTTCCATCACCGGCTTGCTGGCCTCGGGCCCTATATTACCCAAACCTAAAACTGCTGTACCATTGGTAATTACTGCCACCAGGTTGCCTTTTGCCGTATATTTATATACATCCTCCACATTATCGGCAATACGCAAACAGGGTTCAGCTACGCCAGGCGAATAGGCCAGTGTAAGGTCGCGTTGGGTATTGGTTGATTTTGTTGGGACTACCTGTATTTTACCGGGACGGCCGTTTGCGTGGTAATCAAGCGCGTCCTGCTTACGGTTGGGTTTATTCATGGTTTGAAAATTCTGTACCAAAATTACAATTCTTTTCGGGCTGATATAAAAAAAGCCCGGCTCTTATTAATTTAAGAACCGGGCCTTTTATGTTTACAGTTGGTATCAATCTACAATGATGCCCCTGATTTTGAGCGGATTTTTCCCACTGATGCAAGCGACTCATATTTTCTCGGCTTGTGATGCACCGGGATACGCTTTTCTACCGGCTGAACCTGGTCATACAAACCCGTTTCCGGTATATCGGCGGCGCCGAGTTCACTGTTCAGATTGCCATATAACATTTTATATTTTTCTCTAAAAGCCACCGGTATCACCAGCATTTTTGGCGCGGACACCGACCCGTTTATAATAGCTTGTGTGTACGACGGGTTAAGGATCGACAACTGCGTTAAACTAATTCCCAGAACGCGCGAAACGCTGTTCAACGAAATAAATTTATCTACCGATACTGTATCAGTTTTCATAGCCAGGTTACATTCCTGCGCTGTGATGTTATATTTTTTATGATAATGCATTACATAAGTAATGGCAATATAAGCAGGTACATAACCCCTGGTTTCCACGGGCAAATACTGGCGTATCGACCAGTAATCAGTCGCACCACCGGCTTTTTCTATTGCATCCATTACGTTACTTTTACCGCAATTGTACGATGCGATGGCTACCAGCCAGTCGCCGAATTGTTGGTAAGCATCTTTCAAATAAGCCGCAGCTGCATTGCTTGATAACACAGGGTCGCGGCGCTCATCAACATAATTATCCATGTTGAGTCCATACATTTTGGCCGTAGTGCCCATAAATTGCCATGGGCCCGTTGCACCAACCCGCGAAACCGCGTTTGGATTAAGTTGCGATTCAACGATCGACAGGTATTTAATTTCGTCGGGTATGCCCGCGTCGCGGAAAGCTTTCTCGTATATCGGGAAGTAATATTTAGCCAGGCCAAGCTCGCGGCTTATTTCTTCACGCTGCGTAAGGTAGCCGTCTATATAGCCTTGAACATCTTCATTAAAATCAAGAGGAACGTCCTGCTGAATTGAATCAAGGCGCTTTTTATAAATGTTGTTGCGATAAAGGCCGGTTGACACTGGTTTCGGAAGAAACGAAGTGGCCGTATCACGGCTGCCACGCATCATAACACCCGACTCGCCTTGCTGACGGGGGTGATGGCCATCGGCTTTCGCCATTTGAACCACTAAAAGGGGAAGAATAAAAACCAACGATCTCTTCATTTCTACCTGTTTAATCACCGGGTACCCAGCCCACTTTGTTACCAATTTACTAAATTTTTTATAGTTCTAAGAAATATTTAGAAAAATCTAATAATTCCTGCTCGGCAAAACGTTTGGTTAGTAACTGCAAACCCAGGGGTAAACCTTTGTTTGTAGTGCCTGCCGGTAAGGAAATAGCCGGTACTCCGGCTAATGATGCTTGTACGGTAAAAATGTCATAAAGATACATCACCACAGGGTCTTTCTCGGTTCTACCTAAAGTAAATGCCGGTTCTGGTGCTGTAGGGGTTAAAATAAAGTCGTATTCTTCTAATAAACTATCAGTTTTTTCTTTGATCAGCCTGCGAACTTTTTGTGCCTTGGCATAATAAGCGTCGTAATACCCTGCACTTAAAACAAAAGTACCCAGCATGATACGGCGTTTAACTTCCTTACCAAACCCTTCGGAGCGTGAGCGCTTATAGGTAGTCACAAGGTCTTTTGCAGCCCGGCTGCGGTAGCCGTAATGGACGCCGTCATACCGGGCCAGGTTGGACGAAGCTTCGGCCATCGCCAGTATATAATAGGCGGGAACAATATAGTCGAGATATTCAAATGAAATGGGCTTTACGGTATGCCCATCAGCCCGTAATTTATCGATGTAGTTGACGAGGGTGCCTTTTACTTCATCATCAACGCCTGGGCTCGACAAGGCTTCCTGTAAATAAGCTATCTTCTTCTTCCCTGTTGATGGCGAAAGCTGAGCGCAATACTCAGGCACTGCCAACCTGCTTACGGTACTATCGTATTCATCAGCGCCCGACATCACTTCCATTAAAAGTGCCGCATCTTCTATCGAGCGCGTAACGGGTCCCACCTGGTCAAACGACGAGGCATAAGCAATAATGCCGTGACGCGATATACGGCCATACGTCGGCTTTAAGCCAACCAAACCGCAAAAGGACGCTGGTTGTCTTACCGAACCACCTGTATCTGTGCCGATGGCCGCATGACACATATTAGCCTGTACCGCTACTGCCGAACCGCCAGACGAACCACCGGGAACACGGGTATCATCGGCGTAATTTCTTACCGGTCCGTAGTATGAATTTTCGTTGGATGCCCCCATCGCAAATTCATCGCAATTACAACGGCCTATGATGATAGCATCTTCTGCCAGCAGGCGTTCTACAATAGTTGATGAGTAGATCGAAGTAAAACCATCCAGTATTTTTGATGATGCGGTTACTTTATGCCCCTTGTAGCAAATATTATCCTTTATTGCGATAACCATACCAGCAAGCCTGCCCGCCGTTTTGGCTTTAATGCGCGCATCAACTTCTTTTGACCGGGATAAAGCTTCCTGCTCAAAAACTTCATTGAAAGCATTTAAGTGTTTATAGAGCCTGGTTTGTGCCAGGTAATTCTTCACCAATCCCTCAACAGTGATGCTGCCGCTTTGCAATTCCCTCTTTATTTCATTCAAAGAGGAATAGAATTTAGTCATGGGGGCTAAAATAAAAAACTTATCCGTTGAAATCGGAATTTCAGCAGATAAGTTTTAGTAAAAAGCTGTAAGCAGAAAAGCTGCCTCGAAAATCAACCCTACAGGTTAGTTTTTAGGTTTTTCTTCTGTTGTTGAACTTGTGTTGGTCGGATTGCTGCCGCTACTGCTGCTTTCACCGTTCTGAGCATCCTTAAATTCTTTCATGCCTTTGCCTAAACCCTTCATTAGTTCAGGAATTTTTTTACCTCCAAAAAAGAGTAAAAGCACTGCTACAATTATAATAATATGCCAAGGTTCTAAGAGTCCCATGATTTATTTGTTTAATGATATATTAATTTATTCGTGTGTTGTTTTAACTGGTTCGGTATCTGCTTCCTTTGCCGGTCCGAAAGGACCAAGCGGGTTTTCGTGTACATGGCTGCCCGGTGCAATCTCGCTATTTTCTGCAAATGGCATTGTATTAGCTACCCCGCCATAAGTTGCTTCAATTGGGTTGGGGTTATCGTGGTTTTGAATTTCTTCTGCAATTGCCGGGGTTGTAGCAGTATGCTCTTCGGCCGGTGGCAGTGCTGCCTGGGTTACCTGGGTAGAATTTACAGCAGTTTCTTCAGCTTTCTTCTCTTCGTAACTGTTTATCTGGTTGTTAATTTCGCGTTTTACCCCTTCTGAAGCATCCTTAAAATCGCGTATCCCCTTACCCAAACCGCGTGCAAGTTCCGGAAGTTTTTCGCCACCAAAAAGCAATAACGCGATAAACATGATCACCATTAGATCAGACCCACTCAAAAATAATAACACCGTGCTATACATATCCCTGAAATAATTTACAAATATAAGTATTTATGTCTCACAAAAGTTCAAAAAAATCTATTGAGAGGCCAGCCAAATTTTTGGATTGACGGGATTGGTCCCTTTGTAAATAGAAAACTGGACAGATGTTTCGCCCGAATTCGAATCGGTAGCTGCAACACCCACCATTTGTTTAGTGTTTAGTTTTTGACCTTTGGATACGCTCACCGATTTCAAATTTGCATATGCTGTATAATACTCTCCATGATTAACTATAACGATGTAAGCACCATAAACATTTTCTATAGCTTGAACTTTCCCGTCAAATACCGATCTGACAGGGGCTCCTTCGTTGGTTTTTATTTCAACTCCGTCACTCTCCGACCTAATGCCTTCAATAGTATAAACCCCCATCCCGCGTATTATAATCCCATTTGCAACCGGCCATGGTAGCTGCCCCCGATTTCCCAGGAAGTCACTTGACAATTTTGCTGCTTCCGGTGTCGCATTGAGCACTTCGCTATTAGTGGATTTACTGGTGATCGACCGCTCACGAGTTGTCGCGTTCGTTTTAGTACCCGCTGCATTTGCTGCATTTGCTACCCTAGCTGCTTCTTCGGCTTTGCGTCTGGCATCTGCAATTTCCCGACGTATGGCGTCTCTTATTTCCTGGTTCGTTTTCGCAATTTTACGTTGTACATCGCGCTGCTGCTCTTTTAACTGCCCCTGCTGTTTCGAAAGGTCCGCAACAACTTTTGCTTCGTCTTTCTTTTGCTTACCAAGTGTTATCTTCTCTTTTATCTGGTCGACAAGAATATTACTCTTTACCTTTTTGGTATTGTCAAGCTCATTTATTTTTACGTGCAGGTCCTTCTCGGTCCCTTCAATATAATGCGCCTGCTGCTCGCGGTAGCCGGCAAATTCCTGCAGGTACTTTAGCCGTTTGTACGATTGGTTAAAATCTTTCGAAGCAAAAATAAACATCAATTTATTGTACGAATTGCGGTTATGGTATGCAAACAATATCATCGCTGCATATTGTTTTTTCAACTGATCGAGCTGGCTTTGCAGGTTATGCACCGTGCTGGTACTTTCCGAGATTTGATTGTCCAGCAGCCTTACTTCCGAATTGATCGAATTAATTTTATCCTCGCGAATGTTTATCTGCGCCTTCAGCAGGCTCAGCTGCTTTAGGGAGCTTTTTTTGTTATTGGCGGTTTCTTCGTATTCCCGGTTCAACTCCTCTAGCTCCTGGTTATACCTGTCCCGGCGCTTTTTTAGTTCGTCGCTGCTTTGTGCATGCACCCGAACTGCAAAAAATACTGCAAACACCAGGAAAACAATTTTTAGAAATTTCATCAATCAAAAATATAAATTTTAACGGCCTTCGTCGTAACTTTCGGGTATACTGAATGGGTATTCGAGCGGTAGGTCAAAATCCACTTTCGTATAATGCATGCTCATTTTCACTTTCTTGTTATTCGCAGCCGAGCTTATATCTATCTGCGATGGCAAAATCCGGTTACCCGAGGGAATAAACACTCCGTTATTTACCTGTGCCGACTGCCCCGCAGCCTGGTTTGTAAGCGTGCTCGCTTTTACCTTCAAATCAGGCCCCACAACCATTTTATAGATCATATCGCCCATACTCCCGGTAAGGGCAACATTTCCGCTATCCGGCTCCATGTGCGCGTTTTCTGTCAACAACTGCGGTATGGCATTACCAACAAACAGTGCCTCAACCGAACTATAGTCCAGCTGGTCGCCTACATAAGCATTAATATAGCTGAACGGCTTTTTTAAGTACAGGCCCTGCAGTTTATTAATAACCAAAATACTATCGGGCGTTATTAGCGCCCGCGCTACTTCAATACCTGCAATGGCTGTGATGGATACCCAGATCTTTTGCCCCTTCGCTATCCGGATATTCATCGTAACGTTATTGCTGCTGTTATTAATAGTCAGTAGCGTCTTAGCTTTACCCGAAAAGGTATTGAAACTGAGCTGGGCAGCTTTTATGCTGTTCAGTTTATTTTCCACGACGACATTTGCGGCTGGAGTATCCGCTTTTTTCTCAACAACTAAAGTTTTCTTTGGCTTGCAGCCGACAATTGCCAATACCCCGAAAACGATGAGCAGCTTATTCAATATATTTCCTCTCATTTATTTTTCGTTGTAACACGGGTGAGTCGCCGCCGTATTGTTTTGCTTTTTCCCAGTTTGCTACTGCCGCATCGGTGTCGCCCAGGTAAAACATAATGTCGCCGTAATGTTCGGCCTGTACGGCGCTGTGGTCCTTATCGTGGGCTATTGCCTTTTCCATCCAGGTACGGGCGTCCGCATATTTTTTCTGCTTGAATAATATCCAGGCGTAAGTATCTTCAAATGACGCGGTATTAGGCTGTATCTCGTTTGAGTGCTTCGACATCGCGGCTGCCTTATCCAACGAAGTTCCTCGTACCGACAGATAATAGGCATAATTGTTCAAAGTGTATGCGTTGTCGGGATTATAGCTGAGCGCTTTCTCGTACGATGCGTCTGATTGCTGCATATCGCCTAAGGAATGATAGCAATCGCCCAACGATGAGTAGCTCTGCGAAAGCATATCTTTGTCCTGGCTCTCGAGCGATGTTGAATTTTTGATATAACTCACCGCCTTTTTGAAATCCTTTTTCTGTTCCCAGGCAACGCCAACCAAATAATTAAGCCACGATTGGTTCGGAAAAAGCGACAAAGCATCTTCTCCATCTTTTACCGCTGCATCCAGTTCGTTATCGCCGAGTTCAAGCCGTATCAGTTGTTCGTGCACCTCATAAACCTGTGCGTTCAGGGTTATCGACTTTTTGTAGCTTGCCTTGGCATCAGCATATTTTCCATTCTGAATAAGCATATCGCCATAAAGCGCATATCCTCTCGAGTCATCCGGATGCGAAACCGTGAGCAGTCGGCTCAGTTCCAGGGCGCTAGCTTTGGCGTTAGGGTCAGGAAATTTAGGAAGGTAGCCCAAAACTATTTTAATAGCCTGGTCAACGTCCATGCCCGGCAGCCCAAAAGCCAAAGTCAATTCATTAAAACTGGCTTCATAATCTTTTTTATCGCGATAAATATCTGCAAGCGCCAGGTGCACCTGTCCATTGTTCGCATCTGTTTTTTCTGCAGTTTGCAGTATTTTGAGCGCTTTATCAGGCAAGCCGTTGGAATTATAAATTTCGGCCAGTAACAGGTAATAACGTATCTCCGAAGGATTTGCGGCCATCAGTTTCTGTACATCGGCCACCGCTTTATCTACCTTGCCCTGTTTCAGGTATATCTTTTCACGCTTGCCTACTATCTCATCAGTAAGGCCGGTAACCTGCTCCAGTTTGTCATATACACCCAGGGCATCATCATACCTTTTCTCCAGGAAATAAACGTTTGCTTTATCAAAATAATAATCTGTTTTATCCGGGTCTATTCTTAACAATTCATTAAAAACATTCTCCAGCTTGGTGAGGTCATTGTTTTTTTCGTAGCAGTCGGCCAAACCCACCCAGTACCACTCATTATCAGGTTTTACTGTAACGGCTTTTTCCAGCAGGTCCTGCGCGGCAGGATAGTCGTTTTGTACTTTTTTAAGGGTAGCCAACTCGTACATCGAGGCATCATTCTGCGGGTCGGCTGCCAAGACCTGGTTAAACATCTCCGTGGCAAGGGTCATGTTCTCTATTGTTTTTTCGCGCAGCGCCGAAAAATAAAGCTGCTTTACCATCAGGCTATCTTCTGATGTCATCGGCTTTCCGGCAACCACAACAATCTTATTACCGCTGTTCTGTTTTGCATTTTGTGCGAAAACAGCCAAAGGCATCACTAAAAACAATAAAAATACAAACCGTTGCTGCTTCATTATCCTACCCCTGTATGACCATGACCACCCGCACCGCGCGATGTTTCGTTCAATATATCTACCTCTTCCCAGTTCACTTTCTCGTGTCGGGCCACAATCATTTGCGCAATCCTGTCGCCGATATTGATTTCAAAAGGCTCGTTCGACAAATTCACCAATAAAACCTTTATCTCTCCCCGATAATCCGCATCTATCGTACCCGGCGAATTAACAATTCCTATCCCGTACTTAAATGCCAGTCCGCTGCGCGGTCGTATCTGTGCTTCAAAACCTTCAGGCAGTTCGATATACAAACCCGTTGGTATCAGTTTACGTTCCAAAGGATTTAAGGTTACCGTACCATCCAGGTCGGCGCGCAGGTCCATACCTGCGGCATGCGCCGTTTCGTAAGCGGGTAAATTATTTTTTGACCTGTTGATTATCCTTATGATCATCGCTTGCTGAGTATTGCTTTTATGTCGTTTCGCTCAAAATAAAATGCCGCAAGGGCGTATAATATTAATAAGGCGTCTCCTGCAAATATATTACGCTTGAGTACATAGAACGATACAAAAACGATTAAAATAGAGGAAATTATATAAGCAAGGCTCTTTTTTAAATTGTAAGGGATGGGGTAATTCTTTTGTCCCCATATATAGGAAAGCACCATCATTATGGTATAGGCTATGAGCGATGTCCATGCCGAGGCCATATAGCTATACTTTGGTATGAACAATACATTCAGTACAATCGTTGCGATGGCCCCGATCCCCGAAATGTACAATCCGTACTTGGTTTGATCGGACAGTTTATACCAAACCGATAAATTCATATAAATACCCAGGCTTACATAGCCAAATACGAGAGGTGGTATTACATCCAATCCTGTCCAGTAAAGGGCTGTTTGTTTTGCATCATGCCCTTTTATAAAATATTTTAGAATTTCAATATTCGCTATAAGTGCTACGAATATCATACATACCACGATAACAAAATAATTCATGATGCGGGCATAAGTTTGAGCCGAGTTCTTATTTTTAGCGTGACTGAAAAAGAAAGGCTCGGCACCTAATCTAAAAGCATTAATGAATATGCTTAGAAACAAGGATATTTTTGCGCATGCCCCATAGATACCGACCTCACGCAGGCTGATATTTGAAGGCAATAACCACCCTAACATCAGCTTATCGGCATTTTCATTGATCAGGTAGGATAGATTGGCTATTAATACCGGCCAACCATAAGCGTACATTTCGAGTAGCATTTTTCGGTCGAAATCAAACCTTATTTTTAGCAACTCGGGTAAAAGCAGCAGTAAAGTAACCACGCTTGCAACCAGGTTCGAAAGGAATACATAACCCACCCAGCCTTTTACATACCATTCACTTATCCAACCAAAACCAAATAACTGGTGCCTAATCCAAAAGGGGAGTACCCATATAAAAATAAGATTGAGGCAAATAAAAATAGCGATGTTGATTGTTTTTATAAGGCCGTATCTACCGGGTTTGCCATCGGCCCGTATTTTAGCAAACGGGATGACGCACCAGGCGTCTATCACCAAAATAGCCAGGAAATAATCTATATAGGTTACAAAATCGGCATGACTGGTGCCTACTACTGCCGTATGGGCATGCGCTATTTTCGCCGAACTGCTAACATTGATAAAATTGGCTATCGGGCCTATAAATGGCAGTACAAACAATAGAAAAATCAGTGTAATGGAGACGACAGAGGCAAATGCGTTATTGTATACCCGCTGCTTGTTGTTTTCATATTTGTTGAGGTACCTGAAAAAAGTGGTTTCCATCCCAAATGCCATCACGGCATTTAGGATGGAAACATAACTGAACATGGTTGTTAAGATGCCATAAGTACCCGCAGCATACGCTCTCGTATAAACCGGCGTCAGGAAAAAAGTCAGCACCCTGCCGGCTATTGTACTTATACCGTAAACGGCGGTTTGCCCTGCAAATTTTTTAGCGGTCGACAATGATGATCAAAGATTTTAATGCCGTTATTTCGACGGGCTTTTTCTTAAAACTTCAAAATTACGATAGTTTTTCAATTCACCTTCATGGCTTTGTACAGAAATTACTTTGGCATGTTCCGGCCCTTCATGGCACCAATCCAAAAACATCTCCAGGGCAATAGCATCACCCTCAGCTTCAATAAAAACACTACCGTCGGGTTCATTCAGCGCAAAGCCTTTAACACCCAACTGGTCGGCTACCGCTTTGGTTGAAGCGCGGAAAAAAACGCCCTGCACATGGCCGGAAACGGTAATATCGAGATGTTTGTTCAATGGTTGATTGGGTTGGATTGAGTTGAATGAGTTAATTAAGTTAAGGGTCAAAAATAAAAATAATTCAATTTAATCAACCTAATCTAACTTAATCAACTACTTAAACCAATCTTCTAACTTTTGTAGCTGAAGTTATCTTTAATCCATCCAAACCGGTAAGCAGGTTAAGGCCCGGTGTTTTGCCCGGTTCAATGGTTCCTTTTTCTTCAGCGATACCCAGGTATCGGGCGCCATTGATGGTGGCCCATTGCATTAGTCTTTCCGTAGTGAGTGACGGAAACTTTTCTTGTAAAATATACATCTCATTCAGTATACACAGTTTGGTATTTGATGCGAGGCTGTCAGTCCCCAAAGTCAAATTAAGGCCCTGGTCGACAAAAAGCTCAACTTTTGGCAGCCTGTTTTCGATATACATATTCGCCCCCGGGCAAAAGCAGAAATGTACTTTCTTATCAAACCGCTTTACAAAGTAGATATCCTTAAGGTTGGTACAGGTATTATGTACCAGCAATATCTCCTGTTTATTAGTCAGTAACGGTAAAATCGACTGCAGCGAATTACGTGCCTGTGATTTGAAATGGGTGATATCGGTCCCAAAGTGCTCGTAAAGGTCAAGAAAACCTCCAAGGCGGTAACGGTAAAATTTGTTCTCATCATCGTTTTCCTGGTTATGCAGGCTGATGAGGTTAGTACCTGTTTCGCAGTATTTTTTTATCAGTTTAAATAATTCCTTGGATACCGAATAAGGCGCATGCGGAGTAATAGAACACGAGCCCGGTTTAAACTCAGCCAGCAAGGCAATTGATTTATCAAATATATCCTGCGCGCGTTCGGGGGTAAATCCAAAAGCCTCTACAAACGAGTGATAATATATTTTGCTTTTTTCTTTAACGGGGATGCTAACATTGCTGTTGCAGATATCACCAACGGCAACAATGCCGTTTTCATACATTTCCTTATCTGCCCTGGCGGCCGCAGCGGTTATTTCTGCTGCATCGCCGTTCCTTACAGCTTGTATTTCTTTTATAAAATTGATAAGGCCGCCCTTTGGAGCGATTTTGTCTTTTAAGTGGGAAAGTTCAAGGTGACAGTGGGTATTGATAAAGCCGGGGCAAATGGCACCTTTAACATGCTCTATTTGACTGGCGTCAATGTCGGGAGAATAATTATTGGAAACGGAGATGACCTTACCGTTATCATCAACGGCGACAATCCCATTTTTTATTGGCTCGGCACTAACAGGAAAAACGTAATCGGCTCTAAAAATTTTCATTCAGCTATGTTTAACTACTCATTTCAAAACAAAAATCGAAAACACTTTCCCAGATAAATAAGACAAATGTTTGACAGTTATTGTTCTGTTTCCTGGCAATAAAACGTACTGCCCGGAAAGCATTGATTTTAAATTAAGTAACTTTGCAACGTGACAAGCACAAAACACAAAATCGATATCCGTAGACTAAGCCTTGATGCGCTGACAGACCATTTTACCCTTTTTGGCGAAAAAGGTTACAGGGCAAAGCAAGTTTATGAGTGGTTATGGGAAAAATCATGCATTTCTTTTGACGAAATGAGTAATATTTCAAAAGAACTGCGTACTAAACTAGTTGAAAAATTTATTATCAATAACGTAAAAATTAACAACTCCCAGTTTAGCGCTGATAAAACTATAAAAAATTCCTTTATTTTACACGATGCTCACCTCATCGAAGGGGTTTTAATTCCGGCCCCCGAAAGGATGACCGCCTGTGTTTCGTCGCAGGTGGGCTGTAGTTTGACTTGTAAATTTTGTGCAACCGGCTACATGGAGCGCAAGCGCAATCTTAATCCTGACGAAATTTACGACCAGGTAGTACTTATCGATAAACAAGCCAAAGAAAACTACGGCCAACCACTCACTAATATCGTTTACATGGGCATGGGCGAGCCTTTGCTCAACTATGCAAACGTGCTTAAATCTGTTGAGCGGATAACTGCTGAAGATGGTTTAAACATGTCGCCAAAGCGGATAACGGTATCCACCGCCGGTATCGCTAAAATGATCAAGAAACTGGGCGATGACCAGGTAAAGTTCAATCTGGCACTATCCCTGCACGCGGCTAACGACGAAAAGCGCAATACCATTATGCCCATCAACGAGCAAAATTCGTTAAAGGCATTGGCGGAGGCACTCAGGTACTATTTCGCAAAAACAAAAAACCCGGTTACCTACGAGTATATCGTTTTTAACGACTTTAACGATGAGTTACAGGACGCTGCCGAACTGGCTCGCTTCTGCAAACATATTCCCTGCAAGGTTAATATCATTGAATATAATCCGATCTCATTTGCCGACTATACGAATGCCGGGGAAGATAAAATTGAAGCGTTCGCCGAATACTTGCGCAACCAGGGTGTTATTACTAATATTCGCCGCAGTCGTGGTAAGGATATTGACGCGGCCTGCGGGCAATTGGCCATTAAAGACAAGGAAAAAGTTTCTTAATCGCCGGATTTCTGCTAATTTCATTTTATGAAGTTGCAATCCGGCTATATAGCTGATTTCATATCCTTATTATTCCCCGAGCTTTGCCAGGCCTGTAGTGCCAATCTAGTCGCTGGCGAAGATTTGATTTGTACCGATTGCCGTTATAACCTGCCTTTTACCAATTTCCACTTAAAGCCGGATAATTTAGTGGCCCAGCAGTTTTGGGGCAAAATCCACATCGAAGCTGGTTACGCCATGTGCTATTTTTCCAAAGGCGGCAAAATGCAGCACCTGATGCACCAGTTTAAATACCGTGGAGTTAAAAAAATTGGCAACCTTTTAGGGAATATCGCAGGGAGTCAGCTGGCGCAAAGCCCTGTTTTCAAAAATGTTGATGCGATTTTACCCGTTCCGCTGCATAAAAGCAGGCTGCGCAAACGCGGATACAATCAAGCTGCGTGTTTTGCTGAGGGCATTGCTGATAAATTAAATGTCCCGGTAATTGAAAATAACCTGGTACGCGAGCGGGCCACCGAAACCCAAACACACCGTTCGCGCTTCTCCCGGTTTGAGAATATGCAGGAGGTTTTCCAAATTAAAAATCCCGAGGCATTAAAAAACCAGCATGTTTTGCTGGTTGACGATGTGGTTACCACCGGCTCAACTTTGGAGGCCTGCGGCACTGAATTACTAAAAATTGAAGGATTAAAACTGAGTATAGCAACTATCGCTTATGCAGAGTAAACGAACCTTAATTATAGGATTAAAGGATTTTCAGGATGCTTCCGCAAAAATTGGATAGTCAACCCTTTCTTTTGGACTTGCGGACTTTACCGACTTTCGGACCAATCACTAGTCTCTGGTTAACTAATCTCTAACCTCAACTAACTTTCTGGTACCTTGCCAGCTTGTCGTACAAACCTTTAGGGTCAAACGGTTTCAGGATATAATCGTTCATACCGCTTTGCGATATTTCATTGATCTCGCTGGTCAGCATCGACGCGGTCAAGGCTATAATAGGCAGCTGTTGATAATAAGCTTCACTTTTTGAGCGGATGATCTGGGTTGCTTCAAGACCACCCATTACCGGCATATGTATATCCATTAATACCACGTCCAGGTTCTGCTCCCCTTCAATCCTGTTGACAGCTTCCTCTCCGTTCTCGGCATATTCGGTATCAGCGCCCCATTTGCTAAGTACCTTATTAATTAATAACCTGTTGATCTGGTTGTCATCAACAACCAATACCTTTAATTGCAATCCTGTTTCCACTTTATTAGTATTATTATTTATTGTATGGATATCCTCTGTTTCAAATTTTATTGTAAACCAGAAAGTCGATCCCTTTTCGGGCACACTATCCACATGGATCGTGGCATCGTGTAGTTCAATTAGCTTTTTTGTTATAGCAAGACCCAAACCTGTTCCGCCATATTTACGTGAAGTATCCGATTCGGCCTGTTTGAATGACTCAAAGATGGTGTTTATTTTGTCATTTGCAATGCCTATCCCGGTATCAGAAACCGCGAAACGGATTTTTACGTCCTTATTAGTCCGCTCAACTACCTGCAAATCAATGCTCACTCCGCCCGTTTCTGTAAATTTAAGTGCATTGCCCACCAGGTTAAGTAAAACCTGGCACAAGCGCGTGCTATCGCCAATAACATATTTTGGAATAGCTTCATCAACCGCAAATTTGAGATATATCTTTTTCTCGTTTGCGTTAAACTGCATCGATCCTGATATACTTTGAACCAATTCGCGCAGGTCGACACTTGTTTTCTCCAGTTCAATGTTACCCGTCTCTATCTTGGTAAAATCGAGCACGTTATTGATCAGCGTCATCAAATTCTCCGCAGAGAATTTCAGGATACCTAAGTTTTCTTTTTGTATTTCTACCGTGTTATCATCCAGCAACAGGTGCGACATACCAATTACCGCGTTTAACGGTGTGCGTATCTCATGGCTCATCACCGAAATAAACATATCCTTGGCGCGACTTAGTTGTAACGCCTCTTCTTTTGCTGCGATCAGCTCAATTTCGGTTTTCTTTTTGGCGGTAATATCAATAATTACCTCTATGTATTTTTCAATCTCGCCTGCACTGTCCAGGATAACCGAGTTAATAACCGATATCCACAATGGCTGCCCGTCTTTACGGTAAACCAGTAAATCGACCTCAAACGATTGTTTATTTTTTGAAAGCTCACGCGATTTCTGAATAACAGAAACATCGGTCAGCTCACCTTTCAGCACATCGCCCAAAGGTTTATTTATGGCATCATCAAGTGTATAACCGGTTATTTTTTCAAATGCCTTGTTCACCCACTCAACTTTACCATTTTTATCATTGATGATAACACCGCTTGTAGTACTGCTTGCAACTAATGATAATAAAGTGCGTTCCTCTTCAGCCTTTTTACGCTCGCTGATGTCCACCATCATGCTGATATGACGCTCAACAGTGCCGTTTTCATTGAATAATGGGCTGTTCGAAATAAACACCCAGATTGGCATTCCGTCTTTTTTATAAACTTTTAACTCAACTTCGTAAGGCTTGTTCTCTTTAAAAGCGGTTACTGCGCTGTTAAACACAGCCTTATCCGTCTCTTCACCAACAACAAGCGTACCCACAGTTTGTCCCTTTACGTCTTCGAGTGCATAGCCGAGCAATTTTTCAAGTGCCTCGTTAAACCATATGATATGCCCTTCATTGTCCCTTATCACCATACCAACCGGCGATTTATTGGCAGCAAAAGAAAGTATATCTAAATCCGTTTCCGCTTTTTTCAGGTAAGTGACATCGCGACCGGTTGCATACCATTTATTTTCCTTAAATACCAGCGACCAGTTGAGCCATTTAACATCGCCCGCACCCGTTATAAGCGGGGTTTTTACCTCAAAAGATCGCTTGCCTTTACGCAGTCCCTCGTCTATCTGCCGGACAGAAGATGACCTTACGCCTTCTGAAAACAAGTTCCAGAAAACTTTGCCAATAGCCTTTCCCTGGTTATGCCCTAAAATATCGGTTACCCCTTTATTGATCATTTCGATGCGGTAATCCTTATCCATTACGCATTGGATGCCGGGAGAGGTATTAAATAAGTTTGAAAGATCTTTATCCCTGGCTTGAGTATCCTTTAACTCCCGGCTTTGCTTAAGCAGCACCAGGTGCGATACCACATCATTAGCTAAAGTACGCAGCGAATTCAGTTGCTGGGTTGTTAGCTTACGGCGCTCCATATCCATTACACATAGCGCACCCAACTTGAACCCATTAGGGTCAATAAGCGGAGCGCCTGCGTAAAACCGTATCTGCGGGTCGTTTACAACAAATGGATTGTGCCTGAAAGCATCATGCTCCAGCACATCTTCAATTTCCAGTATATTATTACTTGTAATGGCGTGGTTGCAGAAAGCATCGGCTCGCGGAACCTGTTTCAGATCAATACCAACGCTCGACTTTACCCACTGCCTGTCCACATCAATAAATGTAATTAATGCAATAGGCGTCTTGCACACAAAAGAAGCCAAACGCGTTATAGCGTCCAATTCCTTTTGGGGCGTAGTGTCTAAGATAGCATAGGCACTAAGGGCTGTTAAGCGTTTGTCCTCTAATAGATCGGGTTGCTGTTTATTCACTTTCTAATTAATCCGTGCCTTTATGGCGGTATAATGGATACGCATCCATTAACCTATGCACCTTTTTACGGATTTTCCGCAGGGAAGGTTCATTTTCGGGATCAATTATTACAGCATCTATAAGTTCAACTATCAGGTCCATTTGCTTCTCTTTTAAGCCGCGTGTGGTGATGGCTGCAGTGCCCACACGGATGCCTGAAGTAGTGAACGGCGACTTATCGTCAAACGGAACCATGTTTTTATTCACGGTAATATCGGCGGCAACCAAAGCATTTTCGGCAGCTTTACCGGTAATATTTTTATTGCGAAGGTCGATAAGCATCAGATGGTTATCGGTTCCTCCTGATATCAATTCGTATCCACGTTCAACAAATGCCTTCGCCATAGCGGCCGCATTCTTTTTAACCTGGATAATGTATTTCATGTAATCTTCGCTCAACGCTTCAGCAAAAGCAACTGCCTTAGCGGCGATGATGTGCTCCAACGGACCACCCTGCGTGCCGGGGAACACACCCATATCCAGCACTGCCGACATCATTTTCACTTCGCCTTTTGGCGTTTTTTGTCCGAACGGGTTCGGGAAATCTTTACCCATCATAATGATGCCGCCACGAGGGCCACGCAATGTTTTGTGTGTAGTGGTACTTACAATATGGCAGTGCGGAAGCGGATCATTCAGCAATCCCCTGGCTATTAAGCCTGCAGGGTGCGAAATATCAGCCAGCACCAATGCGCCCACTTCATCAGCTACCTTGCGGATAAATTCATAATCCCAGTCACGTGAATAAGCCGAAGCGCCGCAGATGATCATCTTTGGTTTTTCTTTAAGCGCTACTTTTTTAAGCATGTCATAATCAACAAGCCCGGTTTCTTTAACTACCCCATAAAAATGAGGCTCATACAGCTTACCTGAAAAGTTTACCGGCGACCCATGTGTTAAGTGCCCGCCATGAGAAAGATCAAATCCTAATATTTTATCGCCGGGCTGTAAACATGCCAGCATAACGGCGGCGTTTGCCTGCGCACCTGAGTGCGGCTGGACGTTCACCCATTCAGCATTGAACAATTGCTTGGCCCTTTCAATGGCGATGGTTTCTATCTCATCAACCACCTGGCAGCCGCCATAATAGCGTTTACCGGGTAAGCCTTCAGCATATTTATTGGTAGCTACAGAGCCTGCGGCTTCCATAACCTGGCGGCTTACAAAGTTTTCCGAAGCTATTAGTTCAATTCCTTCTTCCTGGCGCTGTTGTTCTTCATCAAGCAGCTTAAATATGATTTTATCTCTTTTCATGTACGGTTTAAAAACGGCGCTAAGTTAGTAAATTTGAGATTAGTAAATTAGAGATTAGTTAACTTGTGATTGGTGATTGGTTAACCCGTGATTCGTTAGTTAGTGAGCTCTTCGAGGAACAACACGAGTCACAAGTCACTGGTTAACTAGTCACTACACTCTAACTCGCGGTTATATAGAAATTATTAAATCCCAGCCCTATCTGGATTTTAATAAGCTCCTGCTGCAGCATTTCGAGTAATGCCAGGAAGTTGTATACAAAATGCACCTTATTTTCCGATTTGCCGGCTATCGATTTAAAATCGAGCCTGCTATTGATGCGCAACAGGTCGTTAATTACTTTTTTCTGGCTTTCAATGGTATATGGATACTGCACAACGGTATGGGTAACCTCTTCGGTTCGTGTTGCGAAACGTTTGGTCACTTTTTCATAGATCATCATGAGCTTGTAAAGCGTCACTTCGGAAAGTTCCTCGCCCGGCACGGTCACTTTATCCACTTGTTGCAGGTCGTACGCAATATTGCCGCGCCGTTCCTGTTTCAAACGTTCCTCTTCAAACGGGCGCAGTTCTTCACAAATCTGCTTGAATTTCTTGTATTCGATCAGTTTTCTTATCAGTTCCGCTTTCGGGTCATGTTCAGAGCCTTCTTCAGCTTCGTACCGAGGCAGGAGCATTTTGGCCTTAATACGCATCAGGGTAGCTGCCACAAATATAAATTCGCTGGCAAGTTCCATGTTAAGGCTGTTCATCTGGTGGATGTAGTTCAGAAAATCGTCGGTGATGCGGGCAATAGGGATATCGTGGATATCCAGTTCGTCCCGTTCAATAAAAAAAAGCAGTAAATCAAAAGGGCCCTCAAACTGGGCTAATTTTATTTCGAAACTCTCTTCGGTCATCACATTTCAAAAGTAGTCTTAAAGCACGCGCGACGACTATAAAAGTTATTAAGAATCGGGAAAGAAAGTGGAAAACTTTTTGAAGCGTCAACAAGTATATATATAGCTATTAAGATTAATTTCGATAGTTAATTAACGTTAAAAGCATTAATTATTACCCTTTTGGGATGATTTTTATAATTAAATAACTTATTTTTGTAAATTGAATTATTAAGGAATATTAATGCAGGTAACAGCTGGAGATTTACTACAAAAAATCGACTACCCTTCTGACTTAAAGCAACTTACCGAAGATCAACTTGAACAGGTTTGCCAGGAACTCCGGCAATACATCATCGATGTTGTATCCGTTAACGGTGGGCATTTTGCTGCAAGTTTGGGTGTGGTCGAACTTACCGTGGCCCTGCATTATATTTTGAATACTCCCTACGACCAACTGGTTTGGGATGTGGGCCATCAGGCTTACGGGCATAAGATTTTAACGGGCCGCCGCGATGTATTTCATACCAACCGTATCTACAATGGCATAAGCGGTTTCCCAAAACGTTCCGAAAGCGAATACGATACTTTTGGCGTGGGCCACTCATCTACGTCTATTTCGGCTGCTTTGGGTATGGCTGTTGCCTCCCAATACAAAGGGGAGACCGACCGCCAGCACGTAGCCGTAATTGGCGATGGCGCTATGACCGCCGGTGTTGCGTTTGAAGCACTTAACCACGCCGGTATCGAAAATTCGAACCTGCTGGTGATACTGAACGACAATAATATGTCGATTGACCCGAATGTGGGCGCCTTAAAAGCCTACCTGACGGATATTACCACCTCAAAACCGTACAACCGTTTCAGGGATGACATCGCACATGTACTGACCAAGATATCGTCTATCGGCGGGCCGGATGCTTTTAAGATGGCTAAAAAGATCGAAAAAAGCATAAAAGGCACCTTATTAAAGAAGAGTAACTTATTTGAGTCACTCCAGTTCCGTTACTTCGGTCCGATTGACGGGCACGACGTAAAACACATGGTGAAGGTATTGCGCGATCTGCGCGATATACCCGGTCCAAAATTGCTGCACTGTGTAACTGTTAAAGGCAAAGGTTATGCTCTAGCCGAAAAGGACCAGACCAAATGGCACGCCCCCGGCTTATTTGATAAAATAACCGGCGAGATCAAAAAAACAAAATCCGAAAAACCTCAGCCACCAAAATACCAGGATGTATTTGGCCATACTATTATTGAGTTGGCCGAGCAAAATCCAAAGATCATGGGCATTACCCCAGCGATGCCATCGGGTTGCTCACTAAACATGATGATGAAAGTCATGCCTGACCGCGCTTTTGACGTAGGCATAGCCGAACAACACGCCGTTACGTTTTCGGCCGGGTTAGCTACACAGGGGCTTATACCTTTCTGTAATATCTACTCCAGTTTTATGCAAAGGGCGTATGACCAGGTGATCCACGATGTTGCTATACAGAAATTAAACGTTGTTTTTTGTCTTGACAGGGCCGGTATTGCCGGCGCCGACGGGCCAACGCATCATGGCGCTTATGACCTGGCGTATATGCGCTGCATACCGAATATGACGGTATCCGCGCCGATGAACGAGGAAGAACTGCGCAACCTGATGTATACTGCCCAGCAGGATGATATGGGCCCGTTTGTAATACGCTACCCGCGCGGGACCGGGGTGATGGTCGACTGGCAGCGCCCGTTAAAGGCTATACATGTTGGTAAGGGCCGCAAAATAAGCGATGGCGAAGACGTTGCTATATTATCAATTGGCACTATTGGAAACGAGGTAGTAAAAGCAACCTCGGAACTTAATAGCGAAGGCTTTTACCCTGCTCATTACGATCTGCGCTTTGTAAAACCACTCGACGAACACCTGCTGCATGAAGTTTTTAAGAAATTCAGCAAGGTGATTACTATCGAGGATGGCTGTATTGAAGGAGGAAT
>JAYUEE010000086.1:0-9252 GCA_043739405.1 Mucilaginibacter sp.
TGCGATCTGCTTTTGCAGTTTTTCTATCGCTTCATCACCATGTACAGCCTGCTCTATTTTTTTAGAGAGGTCATCCTGCAATCTCAATAATTCTGCAATCGTGTTCACACGATGCTTTTTCTGCAGGTTATAGATAATGCTCAGGCGGTCATTTATTTCAACCGCTTTGGCTTCATTAGTATGGGTTAGCTGTTCTATGTTTTCAATTTCCGAAGCAATATCTTTTAATTCTATAACGACACTTTTTAACCGCTCATGGAGTTCGGCTATAGCCGGATTAAATCTTTCCAGCAATGACAAATG
Source organism: Mucilaginibacter sp. (assembly GCA_043739405.1). Classification (GTDB taxonomy): domain Bacteria; phylum Bacteroidota; class Bacteroidia; order Sphingobacteriales; family Sphingobacteriaceae; genus Mucilaginibacter. The sequence goes on from JAYUEE010000086.1 coordinate 304, forward strand.
GTGCGTCGCCTCCCGCAATTGTATAACGGCTGCTGTCTCGCCTCCCTGCATCAGGTAGCAGGCTGCCACCAGGCTGCGTTTTATTTCCTCGGCATTGCTCAGTGTATAAAGTTCCTGCTCCAGTTTTTCCTGTTCGTCAGCATCCAGTTTCGCTTTCTCCAGTTCATCAAACTGGAACTGGTAATAGTCCAGGTCGGCTTTGGCCTTATCGCTTTCGCTGATCAATTGCTGCAGTTTGGCTGTATTCTTTTTGTAGGTTTTGAATTTGGTGCGATAATCATTCAATAGGTCGCCATGCCCCGCAACCGAATCCACTACAAGCAGTTGAAATTCCGGGTCGTTTATCTCTAAAGTGGCATGCTGCGAATGGATATCGATCAGTTTCTCGCCCAATTGCTTCAATACATTCAGGTTAACCGGCGTATCATTTACAAAGGCCCTTGATTTGCCATCAGCGGATATTTCGCGCCTTAACAAGGTTTCTGTTTCGTAATCCAGGTCGTTTTCTTCAAAAAATGCTTTTAATTGAAAGCCATTTATTTTGAATGTTCCCTCGATCACGCATTTCTTTTGCTGGTTAAAAAAATAGCGGCTCTCGGCACGCTGCCCCAATATCAGCGAAAGCGCCCCCAGTATGATGGATTTACCCGCACCGGTTTCGCCGGTGAGTATATTTAACCCTTTATCAAAGCTGATCTCAAGGTCATCTATTAACGCATAATTATTGATAACAAGCTTCTGAAGCATAATTAATTTAGCATCCTTTTGTGGATGCTAAATTATGGTTTTTAGTTGATTCGGTTGGATTAAGTTGAATGAGTTCGATGGGATTATAACTTAATCAACCACTTAACCTAATCAACTATTGATTCCCCGTTGTATCCGGCTTCTCTGGCTTTTCCGGAGCCTCAGGTTTTTCTGGCGCTTCTGGTTTCTCCGGCTTTTCGTCGTTGTTGTAGTTGAAATTATAGTTAAAGTTCCTGGCATCCTGCTTCATCCGCTCAATTTGTTTCCTGAACTCCGGCGAATTGGTATAAGCACGCATCTTTGCCCCAATTTCGCGCATCTGTTGCTGCATTTTTTTCATTTCAGGATTGTTCTGGAAAGCACGCATCTTTGCCCCAATGTTGCGCATCTCTTCCTGTAGCTTCTTCATTTCGGGGTTGTTTTGGTATTCGCGCATTTTTGCGCCCATGTCCCTCATTTGGTCCTGCATTGCTTTGATCGAGCCATTTTGCGACATCCTCCGTATAGTATCACCCATGTTTCTTAATTCTTCCTGCTGCCTGCGCATATCTGGCGAATCCCAGTGAGCACGCATCTTTTCGCCCAACGTTTTCATTTCCGAGGTTTCCTGTCTGATGTTAGCAGGCATATTGGCTTCCAGTTTAGCCTGGTATTTACGGTAATTCTCGTTTTTCATATCGCCATCACTGCTATATCTGCGATTGTGCGGAATGCCATATTTTTTCTCCAGGCGTTCGTTCAGGGCTATAAATTCCGCGCTATTGAAATAGTGGTCCATATCCTTGCCCATTTTTTCCATCTTTTGGCTCCAGGCTTTGGTTTCAGTAGTTTCGCCCCAATTCCTCTCGAAATTTTCGCCGAGTTTCTCCTGTTTTTCAGTCAGCTCCTTCCATTGCGGACTATTGTAGTAATCCTCTATTTTCTTGCTTTGCTGCTCCATATCCGCCTCGGTTTTCTTCCACGCGGGACTATTGTAGTAATCCTCTATCTTCTTACCGTCGGCTTCCATCTGCTCCTGGTATTTTTTAAATTCGGGACTGTTGTAGTACTTATCCATCGCCTCGCCGTACTTATTCATTTGCTCCGAATACTTTTCAAGCGTTGGGTCCTCGCCATTGAAATAGTCGTCACTATGTTTAGTTGATTTTACACCCTTTTTTGCAGTGTAAGGCTTGTGGGTTGTTTTGGTAACTGCTTTTTTGTGCGTGGTATCGCTGAAAAGTTCCGCCAGCGTTGCCGGTTGTATTTTGTTAAAGGATAATTTGCCGTGCGCGATGGTCGGGTTTAACCATGCCAGGCCGGTAATGCTCGCGGTGAGCACTACAATAGCAAGTAATATATGGCGTACATTGCCAATTGGTTTCTTTGTTTTCATGATTCTTTCAATTCTGTTTAATAAATGGTACTTCGTCTTACCCGTAGCTGCCAGGGCTATTTGCCATTGCTGGGTACGTGACTGCTCTAACTTCAACAGTGCATGCGCATACACTATTGGTTTTTTGGTCGACTCTATTACAATATCGTCGCAGGCATTTTCGCGTTCGCGGTTAATGATACGGCCGATCAATTGTGCAAATGGATTAAAGAATAACAATACCTGCATAGCCTGCTGGATGAGGTTTACCAGGTAATCGTTGCGTTTTATGTGTGCCAGCTCGTGTAATAAAATGGCTTCTATCTCCTCGGTCGAGAGGCTGGTAGCGATAGATGCCGGTAAAAGGATAAATGGTTTAACATAACCGAATACGCAGGGCACATCAACCAGCGTACTCAGGCCAAAACTTACTCTTCTTTCAATATCAAGCATCTCCAAAAATTCAGCCAGCTTACGCAGCATAGCGATGTCGATACTCACAGTTTGTTTGATCTCGTGCAGCTTCTTGCGGGTCAAAACCAGTTTCGAGGCGTTAAACAATAGGCCCGCTACATATATTAAGGTAACGTAAGGCAAAAAGCTCTCGATCGTATAATAATACCTGCTGCTAAAGCTGGTAGAATGCCGTAGATGTAAAGGCATGCTTAAGATAGCAGGAATAAAGCCGGAAGTATTATGTGTATTCAGCTCAACCCATTGGTAAACCCTCACTTCGCCCACCAATGTATAGATGAACCAACTGGTAACACCCAGCATGGATAGCATGGCAATATTGTGTTTCGATTTTGCCGATAGGGCAGAGAACGATAATAACACAAGACGCAAAAACAGGCAAATAAAAAGCCCCTGCCACATCGAGTGGATAATAGCGACGCCAATTACCTGGCTGATGTTATAGAGTATGGTTTCCATTTTTTCGTGATTTGTTGACTGGTTAACCGGTTAACCAGTCACAGGTTAACTAATTATTTACCTCCAAACTGATCCAAATATTTCTTGATAGCCTCAATCTCATCTTTCGATGCGCGGTGATGGCCCAGCGCCTGTATTACCAGGTCCGATGTCGAGCCTTCAAACACCGTAGATAATATTTTATCCAGGGCATTGCTTTGTGCTTTTTCCTGCGTAAAGCGTGCTTTATAGATATGCGTTTTAGAAGTCGTATCGCGCTCCACCAAACCCTTCTCATCCATTATCTGCATCAACTTCAGGGTAGTAGTGTAACCTGCGCCCTTTGTTTTAGCCAGTTCCTCGTGCACATCACGAACGGTAGCTTCGCCCATCTTCCACAGTACCTGCAATATCTCTAATTCGCTTTCTGTCGGTTTAATTTCCATGTTCATTTCTCTATTACGAAAAGTATCGTACAAATATGTACGATACTTTTCGTATTTGCAAATATTTTTTTGAAATATTCTTGTTACGATTCTTTTCGTAGATAAAAGACGCAGGGAAATTAAATGTGTTACAGTGGGATTAAAAAAAAATTAACTTTTAGAATTTAGAGCCGAGGATTTAGAATTTCCCCTGTCAATTCTTATAGATCGACAAATATTTATGCCCGTTGGAGGGGTCAGCCTGCGACAAGATATTCATAGCATCCGATTTCTCGCGGCTGTCGCCTTTGCTGAAGATAGAAACAAACTCATCACTTTTTGCAGTGAAGAAGATCAGCGGCAGCATGGCGCCTAAACGTGTCCGATCGATTTGTGAGAGCACAGGCAGCACCGTGGCTATTGCCTTTCGTCCTTTGGCGGCATTATCAGCCATTTCATCAAGGCCGTTGCGGTGATAATCGTAAATAAAATTACGCAAGGGGATATATACTTTGCTGTTCAGGTTTTCAGATAGCCAATAACGGTTGATGTTACCGTCAAAAGCCTTCCAGCCCTTGTAGGCGCCGCTGGATTGCGCGTTGGTTACAATCGACTGGGCAAATTGGTAGTAATTAGCGCCCCCCAACCGCGAAAAGCTGTCATAATCCATACCTATAATAATATAGGCATAAAACGCCATCACCGAGCTTAGGTTGCTGGTGAAAGTTTGGTCGCTATAATCAATGGTCTGGCCCTCAGTATAAGTGAAGTCAAAATCCTTGTCATTAATATTCAATAATGGCGAGGTATAGCTTGCATTGTAAACCGGCCTTGATGATTGCACCTGCAGTTCGCCGCTAAAATTACTGTTGCCATCCCAGCTGGTGAGGCTTAGTACAAAAGTACATTCAAACCGTTCTGCGGGTGATATTTGATCGGCGCACCATTTGCGGCCGTTCAAAAAATCCTTCATGGCTGTTTCCAGCGATTGAAAAATATGCCGGTTACTGGTCTGTATCTTACCTGATATCACTTTTACATTAGCGTTCAGGTCCTGCGCGGAAACCGAATAACTCAGGCAAAACAGAATTATATATAAGCTAACCGTTTTCATCGAGATAATTTGTTTTTTAACTGTGATGACGCTTCCATACGCAATTTGTTTTTGGTTTTTAGAGGCTGCGTATGGAGGTCTCATGTATCAGTTGAACAACTTTATTGCAAATATCTGCGGCAACTGCATCTTTGTCTTTCAACTTAAACGTAGTTTTTTGCAGATTATGGTCTATAATAGTGATCTTATTGGTGTCGCTTTTAAACCCGGCGCCTTTGTCATTGAGCGAATTTAACACAATAAAGTCGAGGTTTTTCTTTTGCAGCTTTTCTATCGCATTTTTTTCCTCATCGTTAGTTTCTAAGGCAAAGCCTACCAGTATTTGCCCGGCTAATTTTTGCTGCCCCAGCGTTTTTAATATATCGGTTGTTTTTTTGAGTTCGACGCTAAGCCCTTTTTCCTGTTTTTTTATCTTTTGTGCAGATACAGTTACCGGGGTATAATCAGCAACTGCAGCACACATAATGCATGCTTTTGAATCATGATAGTATCGTAAACAGGCATCCAGCATCTCAGCAGCCGAAGTAACATCGACACGTTTAATGCTGCCATGTTTGCTTTTTTGTGCAGTTGGCCCGGCAATAAGGGTAACATCAGCACCCAACAGGGTTAGTTGGTCGGCTATGGCAAAACCCATCTTGCCGGACGAATGATTGCCGATAAAGCGTATCGGGTCGATAGCCTCATAAGTTGGCCCTGCCGTAACCAGTATTTTTTGACTGGCTAAAGGCAATTTCTTTTTAATATCGGCAACGAGGAATTCAACGATCTCTTCAGGCTCGGCCATGCGCCCCTCGCCATAAAGCCCGCTTGCCAGTTCGCCGCTGCCGGGTGGTATCAATATATTGTTGTACGATTGCAGCTTTTGGATATTATGTTGTGTGGCTTCATGCTTCCACATATCCAGGTCCATCGCGGGCGCAAAATAAACCGGGCATTTTGCCGAAAGGTACACCGCGGTAAGCAGGTTGTCGCTCAATCCGTTTGCCATTTTGGCCATAGTATTGGCGCTTGCGGGTGCTATAATAAAAAGGTCGGCCCAAAGGCCCAGCTCTACATGGTTGTTCCATGCCCCGGTTTCATCGGAGGTGTATTCAACCAATACCGGGTTTTTGGAAAGGGTGGAAAGTGTGAGCGGCGTTATAAAGCCGGTAGCATCCGGGGTCATAACAACCTTTACATCCGCACCTGCTTTGATTAACAGGCGCACCAGTGAAGCCGATTTATAAGCGGCAATGCTGCCGCAAATACCTAAAATTATTTTTTTGCCCTCAAGCATTCAGTAAAAGTAGCAAAAAAGTAGACTTTGATTTTAAACTAAACGTCAAAAGTCAAAATCCAGAAATCAGTTGTCCCGATTTTTGAATTTTGACTTTCAAATATTGAATCAAGCCTTGGCTTAAACTTCTTTAGCCGGGTTACGGTAGTAAATTTTGTCTTCCAAAAATTCCTGTACAGCAACCAGCGAAGGTTTAGGCAATTTCTCGTAATATTTAGAAATTTCTATCTGTTCGCGGTTTTCAAACACTTCTTCCAGGTTATCATTTGACGATGCAAATTCAGAAAGCTTTTGGTGCAATTCTTCCTTCACGTTGTTTGATATCTGGTTGGCCCTTTTTGACATAATTACGATAGACTCATAAATGTTGTCTGTCTTAATGTCAAGGTCGCGCAAATCACGTGTAATGGTGCTGTTAGCAACAGCTGGTTTATTTGCAGGATTGTTCATATCGTTACTTATTTTTGTATTTTATCTTTAGTTTTTTCTGCCTGTTTGGTGGTGTCTTTCTCAAAACGGCGTAAGTATTTAATATCATTTGCATATTCAGTCAAAGTGTTTTTAGCTTTGACTATGCCAGTCTCGCTGTCCTTTTTAAGCGAAACAGCAGCAGGCATGTATTTGCTCGCAGGATATTTTTCGGCAAACTGTTGTTCAAAATTAACAGCAGCGGTAAACCGTTCCTCCTGCTTATAAACACTGCTATGCTGGGCGTATTGATACTGTGCCTTAATGGTTAAAAACTCCATCTCTTCTGCATACTTGGTATCCGGGTAATCACGCAGTACATTACCAAAGTCAATAACCGCTGCCTGGAAATCGCTTATGGTTAAATATAGCTTGGCATTCTCATATGCTTTGCGCTCCAGCTTATCGCGCAGGTTTTGTATCAGTTTTGATGCTTCTGCAACACGTTCGCTTTTTGGATAAAGGTTAATAAACAGTTGCAGTTTATCAATTGCTTTGGTGGTGTTTTCCTGGTCAAGCGAATAGATTGGCGAATCCAGGTAATAGCAATAAGCACTCATGAAATTACATTCCTCGGCACGTGTGCTGCCCGGGTAAGTATCGGCAAATTGCTTAAAGTGATAGCTTGCAGAGGTATAATCTTTCAGCCTGTAATTGGTATAAGCATAGTAATAATACAAGTCTTCGGCCTGGGCCTGCCCACGATAACGCTGTACCAGGGTTTCAAATAACTCTAACGCTTTATTATAGTCCTTTTTATTATAGTAAGCGATGGCCGCCTGGTATTTTTTGGCGTTATCGTTACTGGCTTTCAACTTTTCGAACTTGCTTTTGCAGCTGCCGGCTAATAAAACCAGCACAATCAAAAGCACGGAAAGTATAGGACGTTGTTTTTTAAACATTTTGCAAAGATACGGTAATATTATAAATCAGTCAATTATTTCTTCAATGGCGAATATAGATGCCTTTAATTATATGGCACGAATTCACTGCGCTTATTTAACATCTTTTAACGGTTTTTAGTATGATATTTAATTCTTTGTAACAACTATTCAAAACGGATACATATTAGGTGTTAATGAACCTGAGTTTTTAAAAGTGGATACGAAGCAAACCCAATTTCTGCAATTAATAGGAGAGAACAAAGGCATCCTGTTTAAGATATGCAAGATATACCAGGAAGACGCCGACGATCGTAACGACCTTTTGCAGGAAATGACATTGCAGTTATGGCTGGCTTTTGATTCGTTCAGGGGCGAAAGCAAATTCAGTACCTGGATGTACAGGGTCGCGCTTAATTCGGCCATTGTATTTTTCAAGAAACAAAAACGGCGTCCGGATGATCAGCCACTGCATCACGATTTTGACCCGCCGGAGGAATTATCCCCAGCAGGTGAGAAAGAGGAACAACTGGCGATATTTTATAAAGCCGTTCAGCAGTTGGGAAAAGTGGAAAAAGCGCTGATATACCTCTATATGGAAGACCAGCCTTACGGAGAAATAGCATCGCACCTTGGAATAACCGAAATAAATGTGAGGGTAAGACTGAACAGGGTAAAAAATAAATTGAAAGAGATTATTAAAAAAATGAATTATGAATATTGATGATTTAAAAGATGCCTGGGGCCAGGATGAGCCAAAAGGCATGAGTTTGCCTATAAGTACCGAAATGCTGGGTAAAACCAATTCTGTGGTGAGAGCTATACGGAAAAAGATGCGGGCCGAATTTATAGCCCTGCTGGTATGTTATGCAGCAATAATCGGCTTTTTATTTAGCGGCGATCAGTCGTCTTTCTTTATTGATATGATCAAGATCTTACTTTTCAGCATATTATTATTGAATGGCTTTTACTATTTCCGGTTTTATGTTTTCTATAAAGCCATAGGCCGTTATGATCTTAATATGAAAAGCAGCGTTCGCAAGATAGTTTACGAACTGGAACTTAATGCCGAGATATATAAAACCTATAGTTTTTCGGCAATGCCCTTTTCTATGCTTACCGCGGGCGCATTTATAGCCAGTAAACTAAATTTTATTCATATGCATAACGTTTTTGCGCCCGGCAGCAACATGTCTGCAACTACTATGCTGTGGATATGCTCCACAATACTGGTATCCTATATTATAACCTATTTCCTCATTGGCCTCACTGTGCGCTTAACCTATGGCAAATATATCGACGCGCTAAAGCAGGTTATGAACGACCTGGACGAAGACATCTGAATCCAGGGCAATTTTTTCAGGCTGATTTGCAAAGTGTTAGAGATACACCACGGTTTTTTTATGGGAAGTGTTTGTCCGGGTCAAAAATCTGCTTACCTTTGCAGCCCGCAAATGAGGTAGCGGATTGTTCTGAGAGGAGTTTAAAAGCAAAAAATATTTAAATTAAATAACTTTTGCAGAAGCGAAAAAGGTTCTTACCTTTGCAGTCCCAAAACAAACAGGCCCACTTAGGGTCAGAAATACAGGAAGCGATTTCCGGTATGATAAACAAGAAAAAGTAATCGTTTAATACGATAACTATATAATCCGAACCGCGAGGCAAGGAGTGAAGTTCTTTAAAACATTGGAATAATCAATAAAGCGCAGCGGGGCTGTTCTAAGTCCTGAGTCTTTGGTAGGAAGTCGTAAGACGGAAAAGCTGGAGAC
>JAYUEE010000087.1:0-26963 GCA_043739405.1 Mucilaginibacter sp.
TCTAAAAGACTATAAAGTAAACGGTGAGAAAAAGTATATTGATTATTTAACAGGCGGCGATAATACGCTTAAAATCACCTCCCTGAAAATGGAGAATATGGATGTTGATACACTGCCGTTAGTACAAAACATAGCCTTTAACCTTGAAACGACAGGCTCTGACGGGACTTATATCTATCTGTCACCAAATTTGTTCAGTGCGTTTAAAAAGAACCCGTTTTTAAGCGATACCCGTTTGACGGATATCGATTTTGAGTATCCTCAAAACCATTCTATAAACGGTGTTTACAAAATACCTGCAGGCTATAAAGTGGATGCAATACCAAAGAACACCAGCCTGGTTATGCCTGATAAAAGCATTAGTTTTAAGCGCCTTGTTGCCGAGCAGGATGGATCCGTCGAAGTGCATTATACTATTAATTATAATAAGGCAGAGTACTCCAAAGACGACTATCCTGCCTTTCACGAATTCTTTAAGAAGATGTACGAGTTACTAAGCGAACAGATAGTCCTGAAAAAATCCTAAGAAAAAGTCGGAATATATTTTATTAAAATAATTGAATATTAATAAATTAAAGTCACCAGCCTTAATTTAAATGGTATGAAAAAAATCCTTACTTTCTTGCTAATCTGCTCGCTTGCGGGCGTGGCACGGGCGCAAACAACCCCTGCTACACAGGCAGTGCCTGGTGTTAAGCCCTACGGAAAGGTTGATCAGGCTGACCTGGATATGAAACAGTGCGACTTTGAAAAGGACGCTAATGCGGAGGTGCTTTTTGATAAGGCAGAGATCAATCTTGTTAATGACGAAAAGCTTATAAATGGAAGAATGATGAACACCCCGATGATTGCCTTTGCGCGGCATAAAAGGATCAAGATATTTAATGATTTTGCCAAGGGCATTGGAAATGTCCGTATAATATATTATAGTTATATGGAGAACGTAGTTATAAATGATCTTCACGCCGAAACGATCACCGTTAATAATGGCAAAACACAAATTACTCCGCTTGATAAAAAACAAATTTATACCGAAGCGATTAATAAACGGTTTTCTGCCCTCGTGTTCGCTTTCCCTGATATACAGGCAGGCTCGATTATTGAACTAAAATATACGATAACAAGTCCTGGGATTCCAGTCTGGTATTTCCAGGATTACATTCCCACTCGATACAGCGAAATACAGGTAAACATACCATCATATTATAATTTCAAAAGCGTGCCTTATACCCGTCAACCCTATACAAAAAGCGTTGGAGATGGGGCCGATGCTTACCAGGTGAGAGTTATGACAAATGTACATTCCATGCCTAATGAACCTTATATGGGCTCGCGGGAGGGGAATTTGCAAAAGATAGAATATGTACCCATTAATACCAATGTAAGCACGTGGTCAAAAATCGGCGAACGGTTAATGCTGTACAACGATTTTGGTTATGACCTGGATAGAAATCTTAAAGGCGAATCAGACATATTGGCAAAAGCAAAAAGTTTAAAATCTGATGACGAAAGAATAGCTTTCATTTTTGATACGGTTAAAAACAGAATGAAGTGGAATTTGGGATTAGAGTTTTATACAATAGATGGGACAGTAAAAGCCTGGGATAATTCAACGGGCAATTCCGCAGAAATTAATATGATGGTGTTTCATTTGCTAAAAAAAGCAGGTATAAAAGCTAATCCCGTGTTGGTTTCCACGAAGGAAAATGGCAAGGTCAATCCCGTAAACCCGGGCCTTAGTAAGTTTAATAATATGGTGGTATATGTGCCTATTGATAGTGCAAAAAGCTATGTGCTCGATGCAACGCAAAAATATAACCTTTACAATACCATACCCGAAAATATATTGAACACATTTGGATTGAGTATCGACGTTCATTATGCATTAAGTATAAACTATGCGGATAAGCCGAAGGCTTTTAGTATAATATTTATCGCAAATGAGGAGCCCGCCATGCATTCAGTCTATTTGAATGCAGAGATCAAACCCGATGGAAAAATGGAAGGGAATGCCGAAATAACTAGCTACACTTATAATAAAGCGAAAGCTTTACGACTTTATGAGATCAACACCGAGGAAAAGTATCTTGACACTTTACGGGATCATGATAATAATTTAAAGATAAAATCATTTAAGCGCGAAAATGTGGCGGTGGATTCCTTGCCATTAGTACAGAAGGTTGATTTCACGATGGACTTAACCGGGTCGGACGATAAGTATATCTACTTTAATTCCAATTTGTTCAACCAGGTGCGAAAGAACCCCTTTTACAGCGAGGAACGTTTTTCTGATATTGATTTTGGATACCTTGATAATTATTCGCTTTATGGTGTTTATAAATTACCCGAGGGATATAAAACTGACGTTTTACCCAAAAGCGTTACCCTTGTAATGCCCGATCAGAGTATCATTTTTAAACGGACGGTTGCAGAGGACAATGGTACCCTGGTGGTCAAATATGTATTAAGTCATAAAAAAACGATTTATTTTCTTGAGAACTACCCGGACGTTCATGAATTTTATAAAAAAATGTATGAATTGTTAGCCGAACAGGTTGTCGTAAAAAAGATATAATGATATGAATTACAGAAAATGTATAAAGGAATTGTTTTATGTAGTGGTGGTTTGCTTTGCGCTGACCTCGAAAGCGCACAGTCAGGACATTCCTAAAGAATTGTATACTGCCGCAGGCATACCGGATTCGCTGAAAGAAGACGCAAATTCGATCATAAGATACTCATCTGATGAACTGAGGATAAAGGGCCCGGGAAAAGCTACTATAAAGCATCATAGCCTGGTTACCATTCTAAACGAAAAGGGTGATCGGGCGGCTATCATACAGTACTTTTACAATAAAAAATTTGATACCTACAGCGCTATCGACATCCATGTTTATGATGAGGCGGGCAAAGTGATAAAAAAATACCATAAGACGGACATGTATGACGGGGCTGCATTTGATGATGAAACACTGGTTGGCGATGAACGTTTTTTAGGATTAAAACATAGCATAGCTAAACACCCGGAAACAATTGAGGAAGAGTACGAAGAGGATATAAGCAGTTTTATAACGCTGGATAGCTGGCATATCCAGGAAAGGATTGAACAATCTGTCCAAAACTCGCAATTTAAAGTTTGGACGCTACCCACAAATGGCTTCAGGTTTAAATATAAGAACATAGCGCTATCGCCTGAGAAGTCAGTCGATGGACCATATGAAACCTACTCGTGGAAGGTGAAGAATTTGAAGGCTGTAAAAAAAGAAGAAAGCAACATGCCGACAAGAGTAATACCGCGGGTAGAGTTTGCAATTAATCAATTTGATTGCTATGGGTATCCGGGCGATATTAGCAGCTGGCAAAATTTTGGCAAATGGCTCCAGGGGTTAAGCGGTGATATTGGTACTTTGACGCCGGCAAGAATTGCTGAAATAAAGAAGATGACCGATACCATTAAAACAAGCAGGGCAAAAGCAATATTCCTGTACAAATACATGCAGCAGAACATGCGATATGTAAGTATTCAATTAGGCATTGGCGGCTACAGGCCCTTTGCGGCAACCTTTGTGGATGATAAAAAATACGGTGACTGCAAAGCCTTATCAAATTATATGCACGCTTTGTTAAAGGCAGTAGATATCCCATCATACTGTGCTATAATACGTGCGGGTGAAAACCAGGAAGCGGCTGATTTTTCCTTCCCGCACAACGATTTTAACCACGAAATTTTATGCATCCCGTTCAAAAATGATACTACCTGGCTCGAATGCACGAGCAATAAAACAGAATTTGGCAAATTAGGTGCTTTCACTGAAAACAGGAATGCATTATTAATTACTGAGGATGGTGGTAAGTTGGTGAGCACGCCTAAAAGCTTAGCAAGAGATAATCAATTTAATAGCGAGGTGCACATAACCTTAAATCCTGACGGCAGCGCAAAAGCACAGATCAAAATAGTAAGCACCGGCGAATACCGCCTCGACTATATTGGATCAACCGCGATGAAGTTAGATGAGCAAAAACAATTTTGGTTAGAGCAATTGCAGATTAAACAGCCGTCATTGTTTAATTTGGAATTGGGGAAGGATACAAACTATACCCAGCAGATCGCACTCAATATGGAATTTGATAAATTTTGCGACGTAATGACCGGCGATAAGCAATTTTACCGCCCGGCGGTTTTCAAATTATGGGCTAATACCGTTCCTATAGTTGACAAGAGAAAAACAGATTTTTACTGGGAGTGGCCCAGGATTAAGTCGTGTGTAACTACTATTGACCTGCCTGCAGGTTATGAAGTTGAATCTATCCCTGCCAATACCAGCCTTAAATTTACTTATGGCAATTATGACATTAGTTACGTTTATAATAAAGATAAAAACCAGGTTATCAGTACAGCCAAATTTATATTGAGCGACCCGGCAATACCCGCCGCCAAATACACCGAGATGCAGGTATATATGGATGCCGTTGCAAAAGCACAGAATAAAAAGCTGGTGTTGCGCAAGAAGGCATAAATTTGCCTGATGATATTCAGGCTAGACGAACGTATCCTGTTTCCGGACCCATCCCTTGCCGATGAGGATGGGCTGTTGGCCGTAGGCGGGGATCTTTCTGTTGAACGCCTGCTGCTTGCTTATCAAAACGGCATATTCCCATGGTATAATGATGATACGCCCATCTTGTGGTATTCTCCGCACGAGCGATTTGTACTATTCCCCTGCGAACTCAAAATCTCAAAAAGCATGCAACAGGTGTTGCGCTCTGGCCGGTTTAAAGTCACTTATAACCAGTGCTTTGAACGCGTAATAGATGCTTGTTCCACGTCTAAACGCAAAGGACAGGATGGTACCTGGATAACTGAAGATATGAATGCAGCTTATACCCGTTTGCGCTGGGCAGGGCATGCGCACTCCGTTGAGGTTTGGGAAAATGATGCCTTGGTTGGCGGACTCTACGGCGTGGAAGTGGGCGGTGTTTTTTGTGGTGAGAGTATGTTCAGCAACGTGAGCAACGCTTCAAAAACTGCCCTTATAAACTTATGTCAGACCGAAAAATATAGATTGATAGATTGCCAGGTACATACCGGGCACCTCGAATCTATGGGGGCAAGACTGATCGGCAGAAAAGAATATATGTCGGTACTGCAAAATACGGGGCTTAAAGATTAGTTTTGTTTATGCAGGTTGTGGAACAGAAAGAACGCATTATTTTAGGAATCGACCCGGGCACGGCAGTGATGGGCTACGGCTTAGTAAAGGAAATAGGCTCAAAAATTGAGTTGATAAGCCTCGGCGTGGTCAAAATGGGAGCCATTGATGATCATATGCTGAAGCTGCAGCGCATTTTTGAAAAAACCGTAAACCTGATAGATAATTACCACCCCGATTGCCTGGCCATTGAAGCGCCTTTTTATGGTAAAAACATACAGGTTATGCTCAAACTGGGCCGCGCACAGGGAGTAGCCATGGCAGCAGCGCTTTCGCGGAAAGTAGAAGTTACCGAATACTCCCCGCGTAAAATAAAACAATCTATCACGGGCAACGGCAACGCTACTAAGGAGCAGGTAGCCGCTATGCTGCAAAACCTCTTAAAATTTACCGAAACGCCCGATTTTTTAGACGCCACCGATGGGCTCGCCGTAGCTGTTTGCCATTCCTTCCAAAAAATCAGTACGAAAGCTGGAAAAAGTGGGAGTAAAAAATCCTATTCAGGCTGGGAAACGTTTGTGAAGGATAATACGAGCAGGGTTGTTAAAAAGTAGAGATGCAATGCATTGCGTCTTTAGACAATAATATTCCCGTCGAAATCGAACTTGTATTTATTGCCGTCCCAGTCGGTAGCTAAAATATATTCTTTTGTTACGGCGAAATCATCATTCGCTCCGTTCAGACTAACGAAAATATCGGCGCCGCCTTGTTGCCATAGGATATTTCCAGTATGGCCCAACCGACTTATTTCCAGTTCTCCGTGAACAATGTAATCCTCTTGATATTCGAAAATCTCGAAGCAAGTTGCTTCATCAGCTTTAGTTTTCCAAATCAGGGATAAATCTGGTATCGATAAACAAAAGATAGTGTCTGAACAACAAATTACTATTCTATCCTGTTCCGGTATAAACGAGGTTTTGTGGACAGTAGTTCCCCCACCTAATGCTCCTAACAAAGCGCTTTTTAATAGGCCATCTTCGTTATTGACTTTTATTCCGATAATAGTTGGGAACACGTGCTCCGTGCTATCAAAATAAACAAGGTCATATTTGTCCGAGCTGTCAATTTCTGAATAGTTTGAAAAGGGATATTTAAAAAGATCAACCGAATAATCACCAATTGTTATCGGACTCATTTTTAATTCTTATTCAGTCCTCAGGGCTTCCCTGATCTTATCAGCAGTCGCCTGCAATTGCTCGGGCGTAAAACTCAATTTAGGGCGTGCGAAATTCAAATCACTTACGGTGTTCATGGGAATCAAATGAATATGCGCATGTGGCACTTCTAAACCAATAACTGCCACCCCGATCCTTTTGCACGGAATAGCCTTTCGCAAACCCGTGGCAACTATTTTGGCAAAAATTTGCAGCCCGGTATAAGTTTCATCATCCAGGTCGAACAAGTAATCCACTTCTTTTTTGGGTATAACCAGCACATGCCCTTCAGCAAGCGGACTAATATCCAGAAAAGCCAAAAACTCTATTGTTTCAGCAACTTTATAGGCAGGTATTTCGCCGGCTACTATTTTGGAAAATATGGTTCCCATATTTTAGTGATTGGAGATTAGTTAATTAGTGATTAGTTGTCCTTCTGGAGAATAGACGGCGACAAGGAACTAACCTCTAATCACCAGTCTCTGATCTCTATCTGCTTATCTCCAGTATCTCAAACTCCACCTTACCCGCAGGTACGGTGATCTCGGTGGTTTCACCTACTTTTTTGCCTAATAAACCTTTAGCGATAGGTGAGGACACTGATATTTTACCCGATTTAAGGTCGGCTTCGCTTTCCGATACTAACTGGTAGCTCATGGTAGCACCGTTTTTGATGTTTTTTATTTTCACTGTACATAGGGCAAGTACTTTAGACGAATCAAGCTTGCTTTCATCAAGCAAACGGGCAGTCGAAAGTAATTCTCCCATTTTGGCTATTTTCGACTCATGATGACCCTGCGCTTCTTTAGCGGCATCGTATTCGGCGTTTTCCGAAAGGTCGCCTTTATCGCGTGCTTCTGCAATGGCTTTGGCAATGTTGGCCCTGCCGGTCGTTTTTAATTGTTGTAATTCTTCTTTTAATTTTTCTAAACCTTCCTTGGTATAATATGCTACCTCTGCCATAACCGATATTATTAATTCTTTAGTTTATAAATGGATACCAAAAAAAACAGTCCCCCTGTTTTAAGAAGGACGTGTGTGTATTAAAAACAAACAAGACCATATGGGCTATCACCTACATAGTCTTGCTTTTCAGTAAAACGAAGATAAACGATTTAAGTTTTAATATCAAAATTTTTTGAACGATTTAATTTCAGGAAACCAACCGGTTTAAAGTTTGATTTGACCCAGTTTTTCGACCATTACCTCGCTTATTCTGCGGTATGAATCGAAGGTCCAGCCGGCAACATGCGGCGTCAATATCACCTTATCGGATTGCCGTAATTCATCAAACCATGGCTGTTCGCCCAGCGCCGGGAACTTCTCTACCTCAAGTACATCCAGCCCCGCGCCTAAAATTTTACCCTGCTTAATTGCATTTAATAAAGCCTGCGTTTTTACCACTTTCCCACGCGAAGTGTTAAGCAAAAAAATGGGCTTTTTGAAATGGAACAAATATTCATCATTCACTAATCCATTTGTTTCCGATGTAAGGGGAACATGAAAGCTAATTACATCCGAGTGTTTTACAATTTCCTCCATGCTTACCTCGCGGGCGTATTGGTCGCTAAACCCGGTTTTGTATTTATCATAGGCAATCACGTTCACCCCGAATCCGGATAGCTTTTTGGCGAAGCTTTTTCCCATAAAGCCATAGCCGATAATGCCTACGGTTTTACCTTTCAATTCATGCCCGCGGTTGGCTTCACGTTTCCAGACGCCGTTGCGCACTTCAGCGTCAGCGAGGTTTATCTTATTCATCAGGTTCAGCAATAAACCTATCGCATGTTCGCCTACTGCGTCCATATTTCCTTCGGGGGCGTTGATCAGGATAACACCTTTTTCATTTGCATAAGCCTCATCAATATTATCCATACCCGCCCCGGCCCGGCAAATAAAGCGAAGCTTCTTGCTTAAGTCGAATACCGTTTTGGTAACCAAAAACTTGGAACGTATAACCAGGCCTTCAAAATCACCTATGATTTTATAGGCCTCGTCAGGTTTTATAGTGGGACGATAGTCGCAATGAAAGCCCATAGCTTCAGCTTGTTCTATAAAGATGGGGTGGATATCGTCGACGATGAGGATGTTCTTGTTCATTCCGTTGCAAACATATTGATATGTAAGAAATATTTCATCTTACTAATGCAATCAAACTATAAATACAATTAAATTTATAGTATAAATCTGAACCGATGAATAAATCTGTAACCTTGATCGCCTGCTGCTTTTTCCTGTTACTTAGAAATCTCGCATTCGCGCAAAATACGGCAAAAACAGCCGAAGACAAGGAAAGTAAAAAAGATGAAAAAACATTTATTATCGAATCATTGGACGGCAAAAATCAAACGATTCATATAGTGCCAGACTATTTTCATCATAGATTGAGAATAAGCTGTTTAAAGGATACGATAGCAGATTATGATTTTTGGGGAGTTCCGGTTGAAGCGCGCATTTTAAATAAGGAATTTATTGAAATTAAATACAGCGTTAGAGCCGGTGTCGGCATGGACGCAGTCAATTTAATGCTTTTATGCGTAAGTGGTGGCAAGTTATGCGAAGCCATGTATGCGGAAGGACTATTTAGCGATGAAGACGGTGGAGTAAAGGAAAGTTATAATATTCATGTTGCATCGATGGAAGGAAATAGCAAAAAAGACTTTAAGTTAATTGTCGATATTCATGACTACTATCAGTCAAGATCCAATCCAGAGCAAAACTATAATTATAGCAATCAAAGCATACTGAATTTTGATACACTTAGACATGTATTTTATAGTATTAAGGAGGATCTATTTGATGATTTAATTAATGTGTATAATCCCACGACAGGTAAAATGATGCATAAACGAAAAATTAAGGGCAATTTCCCGGTTATAATTTTAGGCAAAGAGACCTACTATTTTATAAAGGAAGAGTGGTATCAATTAGGGAATAATAATGAGCTGGATAAATATGCGCCAAATACAGCTAAGTAAGTTTGGGGCTATCTATTTGCAACAATCTTATTAGTCAAATTAACAAAATCTCCAACATTTAACCGTTCCGCACGCAAATCCAGCAATGGCTCATCCGTCATTTTTTCCTTATTGATAAGGGATGATACCGCATTCCGCAGCGTTTTCCTGCGTTGATTAAACCCAGCCTTTACTACCTGCCAAAAGAGTTTTTCGTCGCAATCCAGTTCAGCCGTTTCATTCCGGGTTAACCGTATTACAGCCGATAATACCTTTGGCGGCGGATTAAACACCCCGGCCTTTACCGTAAACAAATATTCCACCTTATAATAAGCCTGCAAAAAAACACTCAGTATGCCATATTCCTTGCTGCCGGGTTTCGAAGCACAGCGTTCAGCGACTTCCTTTTGGAACATTCCCACCACTTCAACTACCTGCTGGCGGCTGTCCAATACTTTAAATAATATCTGTGATGAAATATTGTAAGGAAAATTGCCGATGATCCCGAAACGCCCGGCGAATACCTTGGAAAAATCCATCGCCAAAAAATCATCATTGATCAATTTTTCGCCTAAAGCCGGGTATTTCTTTTGCAGGAACTCGTACGATTCGGTGTCAATGTCTATCAGGTAGGTTTGCAACTCGGAGTTTTGGAGCAAAAAATCAGATAAAATACCCATCCCCGGCCCGACTTCCAGCACCTGCGTATATTGATTTTCAGCAGGGCGCAGGCTCGCTACTATTTTGGCAGCAATGTTTTTATCCGTCAAAAAGTGCTGCCCCAGGTGCTTTTTGGCCCTTACCAACGACATATTAGATTGAATTATTTGCGCAAATTACGTCATATTTGTGCTGTAATCAGGAATTTATAAGCCTAATTCTTTTATTTGCATCTTTGTGGGTAGCGGATGGCGCAAGGCGCGTGGTGGGAGTATGGAATACCATTACCGAATAATCAGTGCAATCACACCCCAATCGGTGTAATCCTGATATAATCGGTGTAATCATAATAATATGAGTGAGAAATTAAAAATAGGTATAAGTGTAGGCGATGTGAACGGGATAGGACTGGAGGTGATCATCAAAACCCTTGCCGATACCAAAATACTGGACTATTGTACCCCAATAGTATACGGCCAAACCAAAATAGCATCCTTTCATCGTCGCACCATTGAGGGTAACGAACTTAACTTTACCGTGATCAATCACCCCAACGAGGCACAGTCGCGCAAGGCAAATATGATCAATTGCTGGGAAGAAGATGTCAAGATTGACCTGGGAGTTATCAATGAGATTGGCGGCAAATACGCACTGTTATCCCTGCAACGCGCCACAGCCGACCTGGTAAGCGGAGCGATTGATGCGTTAGTTACAGCGCCTATCAATAAGGATAATATCCAAAGCGACGAATTTAAATTTCCCGGCCATACCGAATATTTGCAGGAGCAAGCAGGCGCCGGTGATGTGTTGATGTTTTTGGTGAGTGATACACTTCGCGTAGGCGTAGTAACAGGCCATATCCCGTTGAACAAGGTTGCCGGAACTATCACTTCAGAAATGATATTGGGGAAACTCAAATTGATGGACGCCAGTCTTCGCAAGGATTTTTGGATACGCAGGCCAAAGATTGCCGTATTGGGCCTTAACCCGCATGCAGGCGACAATGGTTTGATCGGTACCGAAGAACAGGATATTATTATGCCAGCCATCGCCGAAGCAAAGGCTGCCGACATACTTGCCTTCGGGCCATACCCGGCCGATGGATTTTTCGCCAACGGCTCCTACACCAAATTTGATGCGGTACTGGCCATGTACCACGATCAGGGCCTGATACCCTTCAAACAGGTTGCCTTTGAGTCCGGTGTTAACTTTACCGCTGGTTTAAGCTTTGTACGTACCTCCCCAGATCATGGTACGGCTTATGATATCGCAGGTAAAAACTTGGCTTCCTCCGAATCATTCCGCGAGGCGCTGTTTACCGCCATCCATATTGTGAAAAACCGCCGTGAAAGCGCCGAGTTAGCGGAGAACCCGCTGGTGATAGCTAAGTTGAGCCGGGATAGGGATTAATAATGCGATGCGTCGAGTTCACTTTTGGCTAAAAAGGGGCTCTGTAGGCTATCTTCAAATTTTTTTTCCACATTTAGGATTTTTCCCTACATTTGCGGGCTAATTATCGCTCATTGAAATCGCTTAAAACATATTCGATTCCGTTCACCGGCCTTAAACTGGGGAAACATGAATTTGATTTTGTGATCAACAATGCCTTTTTTGACGAATTTGAATATTCGCTGGTAAAGAAAGCCGATATGGAATGCCATATTGAAATGGAAAAACAGGAAACTATGCTTATCCTCAATTTTCATATCAAAGGCACCCTCGGAATGACCTGCGACAAATGCCTCGCCGAGTACCCGCAACAAGTGGATATTCGCGAACAGCAGATAGCCAAATTTAGCGAAGAAGGAATAGACGAAGATGAAGAGATCGTCACCCTGACCAAAAATGATCACGAGATCAATGTTGCAGGGCTGATTTATGAATATGTGAATGTTGCAGCGCCGTTAATAGCGGTTTGCAGCAATGAGGGTAACACCTCGTATTGTGATAAGGAGATGATTGATCGTTTGAATGCCCTTTCGGCAGGAACCGATCAGGACGAAAAAGCGGACCCAAGGTGGGATGCTTTGAAAAAGATTAAATGATATAATTTAAGGAATTATGCCACATCCAAAACGGAAATTTTCAAAATCGAGAACAGCAAAGCGCAGAACGCACTATAAAGCTGAAGCTCCAACTTTGACCACTTGTAAAACAACCGGTGCTGTTCACTTGCCACACAGGGCGTACCTGGTTGACGGCAATTTATACTACAACGGAAAAGTTCTGATAGAAAGCGCACCAGCAGCCTAAGTTTTTAATTTTCTGAAATGAAGATTGGCTTAGATATTATGGGCGGTGATTATGCTCCAAAGGCTACGGTTTTAGGGGCGATTGCAGCTTGTAAGGCTTTGCCCGATGGCCAAAAAGTGGTCCTTATCGGCGATAAAGAGATTGCTTTATCCATTCTTCACGAAAATAACTTTAGCCCCGATCATTTCGAGTTTGTACACACAACCGAAGTGATAGGCATGGGCGAACATCCCGCCAAGGCTGTTATCAAAAAAGCAGATTCGAGCATTAGCGTAGGGTTTCAATTACTCAAAGAGGGTAAAATTGATGCCTTTTCGTCCGCAGGCAATACCGGCGCTATGCTGGTGGGTTCGGTGCTCAGTGTCAAAACCGTGGAAGGCGTGTTACGCCCGGCCATGTCGACCAACGTACCTAAGCTGGACGGTGGTTTCGGCTTACTGGTGGATGTTGGCGCTAATGCCGATTGCAAACCCGAATATCTTCCACAATTTGGCATACTGGGCAGTTTATTTGCAGAGTGTGTTTATCACATGCCCAATCCGCGTGTCGCACTGCTAAATATCGGCGAGGAAGAGGAAAAAGGCAATGCACTTTGCCAGGCCGTTTACCCTTTGCTTAAAGAAACCAAACAGATCAATTTTGTAGGCAACATGGAAGGCCGCGACCTGTTCAGCGATATTGCTGACGTGTACGTGACCGACGGCTTTACAGGGAACGTTGCCTTAAAAATGGCGGAGTCATTTTACGTAATATCGCTCAAAAAGCAAATAAAAGACGAATTTTTTGCCCGCTTTAACTACGAACAATACGGTGGCAGCCCAATTCTTGGCATTAATGCGCCGGTAGTAGTAGGGCATGGCATATCAAGCCCCGAGGCTATCAAAAATATGGTGCTATTATCAAGAGACATGGCGGAAAGCGGCCTTGTCGACAAAATAAAAAACGCATTTCAATAATTACTATTACCCCAATAGATGAATAAAATTCATGCTGCTATTACCGCTGTAAATGGATATGTCCCCGACTACGTGCTGACAAACCATGAGTTGGAAACTATGGTAGAGACGAATGATGAGTGGATAACCAGCAGGACGGGTATAAAAGAACGGCGCATATTAAAAGGCGAGGGCCTGGCTACATCGGACCTGGCCGTGCCTGCTGTTGAAGGCTTGCTGAAGAAAAGAGGCATATCCGCCGAAGAGATCGAACTCATTATATTTTGTACTACCACTGCCGACATGCCTTTCCCGGCAACGGCAAATATACTGGCTGATAAAATAGGCGCCAAAAATGCCTGGGGCTACGATTTGCAGGCGGCTTGTTCGGGATTTGTTTTCGGGCTGGCTACCGGCGCTCAGTTTATTGAAAGCGGAAAACATAAAAAAGTATTAGTTGTTGGCGGCGATAAAATGTCGGCCATCGTAAATTATAAGGACCGTGCTACCTGCATCATTTTTGGTGACGGTTGTGGTGCTGTTTTATTAGAGCCGAATACCGAAGGTTATGGTGTGATCGATTCCATACTGAAAAGTGACGGCTCGGGCCGTGCATATTTGCACCAGAAAGCCGGTGGTTCGTTAAAGCCTGCGACACATGAAACAGTTGATGCCATGGAGCACTTTGCTTACCAGGAAGGCCAGGCGGTTTTCAAATTCGCGGTTACCAATATGGCTGATGTTGCTGCGGAAGTGATGGAACGCAACGGGCTGGGTTCGGAAGATATTGCGTGGCTTGTTCCGCACCAGGCGAATAAACGTATTATTGATGCGACCGCTAACCGTACCGGCGTAAGCGCTGATAAGGTTATTATTAATATTGAACGTTACGGCAATACCACTAACGGCACCATACCGCTGTGTTTGTGGGAGTGGGAAAGTAAATTTAAAAAGGGAGATAACCTCATCCTTGCTGCGTTTGGCGGGGGCTTTACCTGGGGTTCAATTTATTTGAAATGGGCATACTAAGTTCAAAGGGTTTTTTTGAACTTTATTAAATATGTTTTGTTAATTTGCTAACCACTAATAACAAACTGAACTAATTAAAACATTTGCCTGTGTGCATATTTGCACATAAGCACATTAACGTATAACTTAGAATAATTCTTCATCCAAAACCAACTCCAATCTCATGGATATTAAACAGATTCAGGACCTAATTCGCTTCGTTGCAAAATCGGGGGTAAATGAAGTTTCAATTGAGCAGCAAGATTTTAAGATAACGATAAAAACCAACCAGGCGCCAACTTATGTTAACGCAAGCATACCGGCGGCAGCGCCAGTATATGAGCATGCACCTGTTGCGGCCGCTCCGGCACCAGCCGCTTCTGCCGAACCTGCTGCGGCACCTGTGGCTGATACCTCAAAATATATCACCATCAAATCGCCGATGATAGGTACTTTTTATCGCTCGGCATCTCCGGAAAAACCATTGTTTGTTAACGTAGGCGACGAGATACAAGAAGGCAAGGTGCTTTGTATTATTGAGGCGATGAAGTTGTTTAACGAGATAGAATCGGAAATATCCGGCCGTATCGTTAAAATACTGGTTGAAAATGCTTCGCCGGTTGAGTACGACCAGCCTTTGTTTTTGGTTGAACCTATATAAATGATTACACCGATTTGTAAGGTGATTACACCGATTTCTAATCGTGTGAATTAAGCAATTTTATTTATTGAATTAATCGTTGTAATCAAAAATGGAACTCGGTGTACTCCCAAAAGGAAAAAAGATGTTTAAAAAGATATTAATTGCTAATCGTGGTGAAATTGCCCTCCGTATTATACGTACGTGTAAGGAGATGGGTATTAAAACGGTAGCTGTATATTCTACTGCCGACAGGGACAGCCTGCATGTACGGTTTGCTGATGAGGCGGTTTGCATAGGCCCTCCTCCTAGCCGCGACTCTTATTTAAGTATTCATAATATTATTTCGGCGGCCGAACTGACAAATGCGGATGCTATCCATCCCGGGTATGGTTTTTTGTCTGAAAATGCTAAGTTTTCAGCAATATGTGCCGATTACGGCATCAAATTTATTGGTGCGACTTCTGACCAGATCAATGCCATGGGCGATAAAGCATCAGCCAAAGCAACCATGAAAAAAGCTGGTGTACCTACTATTCCGGGTTCAGAAGGTTTGTTGAATGATGTTAAAGAAGGCATCGCGTTAGCAAATAAAATAGGTTACCCGGTTATATTAAAAGCTACCGCAGGTGGTGGTGGCCGTGGTATGCGCCAGGTTTGGAAAGATAGTGAGTTTGAACCAGCCTGGGATTCGGCACGCGCCGAGTCAGCAGCAGCTTTTGGGAATGACGGATTATATCTTGAAAAATATGTAGTTGACCCGCGCCACATCGAGATACAGGTTGTTGGCGACCAATACGGCAAAGTTTGCCACCTTTCTGAACGCGATTGCTCCATCCAGCGTCGTCATCAGAAACTGGTTGAAGAATCGCCTTCGCCATTTATGACAGAAAAACTGCGAAAAAAGATGGGCGACGCAGCTATAAAAGGCGCCAAGGCGGTGAAATACGAGGGAGCAGGCACCGTTGAGTTTTTGGTGGATAAGGATAGGAATTTCTATTTTATGGAAATGAATACCCGTATCCAGGTAGAGCACCCGGTTACTGAAGAAGTAATTAACTTCGACCTGATCAAAGAGCAAATCAAGGTAGCAGCGGGCATACCTATTTCCGGTAAAAACTACGAGCCAACAATGCATGCCATTGAATGCCGTATTAATGCTGAGGACCCGGCTAATAATTTCCGCCCGGCACCGGGTAAGATCACCAATTTCCACTCACCGGGTGGCCACGGTGTTCGTATTGATACCCACGTTTATGCGGGCTATGTAATACCTCCCAATTATGATTCGATGATCGCTAAAGTGATTTGCATGGCCCAAACCCGCGAAGAAGCTTTAAGCACCATGGAGCGCGCGTTGAACGAGTTTGTAATTGAGGGAATAAAAACAACCATTCCGTTCCATTTAAAATTACTGCAGGACCCTAACTTCAGGGCGGGTAATTTTACGACCAAATTCATGGACACTTTTGAATATTAAGAAAAATCATCAATCAGATTAATTCATAGATAGAGCCGGAGGTTTCCGAAACTGTATTTATACCAGGCAATGAGCAAATTAGG
This sequence comes from Mucilaginibacter sp., assembly GCA_043739405.1. Lineage (GTDB taxonomy): Bacteria > Bacteroidota > Bacteroidia > Sphingobacteriales > Sphingobacteriaceae > Mucilaginibacter. The sequence continues at coordinate 16,381 of JAYUEE010000087.1, forward strand.
CGATAAAATAATCAAGGCGATCAGCAACAAGGGCAAAAACCTTGAGGGCGAAATGTCGTTTTTTGACCACCTGGAAACCCTGCGGTGGCACCTTATCCGCTCGGCGATGGCCATTGTAGTGTTTGCCATTTTTGCATTCACTTATTATACCGAGATCTTCGACGGTATCGTCATGGCGCCTACGAAAAAGACCTTCTTTACCTATCGGATGATGTGCGATTTTGGGTATTGGATACATGGTTTGATCTCAGCAATTGATCCTGACGGTTTTTGTGTAAAAAACGATATCAAGGTAAACCTGCTCAATACTGAAGTAGCCGGGCAATTCACCCTTCAGATCAATTCGGCCATCGTTATTGGTATTACGCTGGGTATCCCTTATATCCTATGGGAACTGTGGAAATTTATCAAGCCGGCACTGCACGAGAAGGAAAGGCGTTCGGCAAGCGGTTTTGTTTTTTATTCATCTATGCTGTTCGCGCTTGGTGTTTGTTTTGGCTATTATGTGGTTACCCCGCTTGCTGTCAAATTCCTGGTGGGCTACACTGTAAGCGCCGCCATCGTCAATATGTTTAGCATCGATTCCTATGTGTCCATTGTTACTACGCTGACTTTAGCTTCGGGAATAGCGTTTCAATTGCCAATTTTAGTAGGCATCCTGGCGAACCTTGGTATATTGACGCCAAAATTCATGCGCGATAAACGCCGCTATGCTATCGTGATCATCCTCATTCTTGCCGCCTTTATAACACCTACGCCAGACGCATTAACTATGCTTGTGGTGGCTGCACCGTTATTATTGTTATACGAAGTGAGTATACGGGTTGCCGTTGTTGCGGAGAAAAGACGCAATAAGCGTAACGCCGATATAATGGTGTCATAACCCTCAAGGGTTTTCTATCAAATTCTTTACCTTCGTTGCTTAAATTTTATAATAGATTTGAGTGATGAATAATATCAAGATTGCCATTGGCGCCGACCACGCAGGCTATGATTATAAAGTAGCGATAGCCAAATGGCTTAATGATGATAACCTGAAGGATTTCGGAACCTATTCTCCTGATTCCGTTGATTACCCCGACTTTGCTCATCCCGTAGCATCTGCTGTTGAAAATGGCGAATTTGATTTTGGTATCCTCGTCTGCGGAAGCGCAAACGGTGTTGCAATTACGGCCAATAAACACCAGGGCATACGTGCCGCCATCTGCTGGACCGAAGAGCTGGCCAGCCTTGCCCGCAGGCATAACAACGCAAATATTGTATGCATACCCGCCCGTTTTATTTCAATAGAGGAAGCGGAAAAGATCGTGAAGACCTTTTTGGAAACGGATTTTGAGGGAGGGCGCCATGCCACCAGGGTCAATAAGATGGCCTGTTAATTTTAAATTATAGAAACTGAGTTCTAAATTCTAAAAAAAGAAGAAAGCGATAAATGACTAATCTCTAACTGACAAGTCACTAATCTCTAATCACGAGTCTCTAATTAACTAACAAACCATACATGAAAAAAACTTATTTGATTATTGCCGCGCTTGCTATAGGGACATATGCCAGCGCGCAGAAACCGGCTGACCCCACAAAGTACGCCAAGCTCATCACCGCTGAAGACGCTAAAGCGAAACTCAGCATCATCGCTTCTGACGATTTTGAAGGACGCGAAACCGGTAAACCCGGAGCAGATAAAGCCGCCAATTATATCGCCGGTGAATTTAAGAAACTTGGCCTGCAGGGGCCTGTGAATGGTTCTTACTTCTTTGATGTGCCGCTGACCGAGAACGCGACGAAAATTAGTTTCTCGGTAAATGGACAAACCGCGGCGAACGGCGTCGATTTTTTCACCCGTTCAACGGTTGGTGATAAAACAATTAATGCCAGCGAGGTCATATTCGTGGGCTACGGCACTGAAGCCGAATTGGGCAGCACCGATATTGCCGGCAAAATAATTTTATTGGTAAACGAAGACAAGCCTGAAGCGGGCAAAACAACCAATACAGGCTATCGCGCTACAGCTGCCCGCACTGCAACATTGGATAATTTGAAAAAGAAAAATCCGGCATTGATCCTTGCAGCAAATGCCGAGATCACCGACCTGATGAAACGATTTGGATCATCTGTAACAGGTGGCCGTTTATCGATCAAAGCCGGTGACGCTAAAGCCGCAACGTCACAGCTGGCGGTTGTACATATCACTACGGCATTGGCCGACCAACTGGTAAAATCCAGCGGTAAAACTTATGCTGATTTAAAAGGTACCAACGCCCAAACATTAAAGGCAGATGTTAAGGTTGATTTTCATACAGAAGCTAAGGACGTAAAAGCCGTTGATGTATTAGGCTACATGCCAGGTACTGACTTGAAGGATGAAGTGCTTGTTTTTTCAGCACATTATGATCACCTGGGGTTAAATCCTAAAGGTCCGGATAAGGTGTATAATGGCGCGGATGACGATGGTTCGGGTACTACCGGGATACTGGAGATAGCGCGTGCATTCAGCAAGGCTAAAAAGGACGGGCATGGCCCTCGCAGGAGTATCTTATTCTTAGGTAACGTTGGCGAAGAAAAAGGTTTGTTAGGTTCGGAGTATTATACTGATCATCCTGTGTTCCCTTTGGCTAATACCATTACTGATCTGAACATTGATATGATAGGCCGTGTTGGCGAAGAGTATATCGGAAAGCCAGATTCTGCTGATTATGTTTATACCATCGGTTCCGCCATGCTGAGCAAAGAGCTGCACCAGATAAACGAGGACGCTAATAATAAGTATACCCAATTGAAGCAGGATTATAAATATGATGACCCGAACGATCCGAACAGGTTCTATTACCGTTCCGACCATTATAACTTCGCTAAACATGGTGTGCCAATCATTTTCTACTTCAACGGCGTGCATGCCGATTACCACCAGTTGAGCGACGAGGTAAGCAAGATCAATTTTCCATTATTAGCTAAGCGCGCGCAACTTGTATTTTATACCGGCTGGGAACTGGCTAACCGCGATAAGAGGCCGCTAGTGGATGCTACAGCAGGAAAATAAATTGGTATTGTTGAAAATTTTAAAGGGCTGTTCGTAAGAACGGCCCTTTCTTTTTTATAAAACCCTTAACTTAGCCGGATGAGTAATATCGCGGACGAATTTCTGGTTGCCTCTGAAGATAAGGCGTTTGATATGGATCACCGCCGTATTATCAATAAAAATATTGGTAAATATGATGATGCTGTAACACGGGGTTTATCCAAACTCATCAACCTCGATAATGCCAAAAAAAAGGGGCATGTGATCAAATGGAAAGTGATGGAGAATCTGGATAAGTTTTTGCCGGAGTTCGAATCCAATTTCCAGCGGCGCGGCGGTAAGGTGATATGGGCCAATGATGCCGAAGAAGCCAACCGCGAGATATTAAATATTATCCAAAAAGCCGGCGCTAAAACCGTAGTTAAATCTAAATCGATGGTTACAGAGGAAATTCAACTCAATGAATTCCTGGAAGAACATCATATCGAATCCTTAGAAACCGACCTGGGCGAATACATTGTGCAATTACTCGGTCAACGTCCATACCATATCGTTACCCCGGCCATGCACCTTTCTAAAGAGGATATTGCCAAACTTTTCAATGAGAAATTTGGAACACCTATAGATGCAACGCCAGAGCAACTAACCCTGAAAGCACGTGAATTGCTGCGCGACAAATACGTACAGGCTGATGTGGGTATCACAGGTGCGAACTTCCTGATCGCGGATACCGGCAGCATTGCCGTTAGCGAAAACGAAGGCAATGCCAGGCTGAGCACCAGTTTCCCTAAAATACATATCGCTGTAGTGGGTATCGAAAAAATGATACCTTCTATTGCTGACCTCGATTTGTTTTGGCCGATGTTATCAACGCACGGAACAGGACAAAATCTAACCGTTTATAATACCATCCTGAGTGGTCCGCGCCAGGCCAATGAAACCGATGGCCCCGAGGAGATGTATGTAGTATTACTGGATAATGGCCGTACCAACCTGTTGGCACAAAAAGAACAGCGGCAGGGCTTATACTGCATTCGCTGTGGCGCCTGCTTGAATGCATGCCCGGTTTATAAGAACATCGGCGGCCATACTTACGAGACTACTTACAGCGGCCCGATAGGCTCCATTATAACCCCGCACATGCGCGGCATGGAGGAGTTTAAGCACCTGAGTTATGCATCCAGTCTTTGCGGAAAATGCACCGAGGTTTGCCCGGTAAAAATCGACATTCACAAAATGTTGCTGCTTAACCGGCGCGATGCGGTGAAACATCAAATCGTAACTAAAAAAGAAGAATGGGGCTGGGCCATATGGAAGAAGGGTATGCTAAGCCGTAAGCTGACGGATTTCTTTAGCGGTAAGACGAAAAACCGCCTGCTCAAAATGTTCTTCAAAAAAACATGGGGACATCTGCGGGAAATGCCAAACGTTGCGGAGAAATCATTCAGTAAAATGTGGACGGAGAAAAACCAGTCCGAAAGTCGGTAAAGTCCGCATAAGTCCGAAAGCCAGGTACGGTAAATCCAGATAATTCTTTCGGACTTCCTGTCTTCCGGACTTTCCGACTACTTAATGTTTATTCCCAAACCCAAACTCCTTGAACGTGTTAGGCATGCTATTACTGCTTTCGAAAGCGAAGGTGTATGTGGCCAGCCAGGTGTCGAAGTCGGCACTCTTATCTTTCGACGGCTCGATGTGTGCAGTGCGCAGCATGTATATTCCTTCGCGGCTCAGCTTAAAATAAACCTGGCCCATTTTATCGGTTGTTAGCTTCTGCACAAAAACATCTCCGCTGGCGGCTTTTACATAAAATAGTACGTTTGCATTCACAGCAGGCTTGCCGCGGAAATTAACCAGCCCTATTATATCATCTCCATAGTTGCCTTTGTATGGGTTGTCTTTTAGTATAATTTCAAATTCCTGGTCCTGGCTTTTATCAAAATCGTTACCTGAGTGTTTGTCAACTTCCACCAGGGTCTTCAGGTACCATATATACCTCTCCCTAAAGCTGTCTTTACTACCATTTTTTGCTTTTTCAGAAAGTTGTGTGAGCCCTTCATCATCCAAAATCTTCAAAAAATCATCACGTTCAACATCTTCTATTACTACTTTCGTGGTTATCGTCAGCAAATTGAGTCCTTCTTTTTCAAAGGGAACGGTGGCTACAGAGTCAACGGCTTTTGGGGCCGCAGCTGCTAATTCCATGATTTTTTTGCCGGTACCCAATGTGAATTTCTGAATTTTTGCAGAACTGAAGCCTATCTCATCCTGCTTGATGAGCTGGTTGGCACTGATGAAATGCATATTCACCTTTTCGCCTTTATGCAGGTAAAAGTTTTCGGGCAGCAAAACATAGTCTTGAGCAACAGCTTTTGATACGATTAGAAGTAGAAATGGAAGAAGAAGGTAGATACGTTTCATAGAGATGAATATTGATTTACCAAACATACAAAGTTTTAAAAACTTCAGTAGTTTCGCTTCATGGTTTTCGAACGTAAAAACGTTGATAATGACAAATTAGTGTCGTTTTACAAGGCATTATTGTGGCCGAGGCTGATCGAGGAGAAAATGCTGATCCTTTTGAGGCAGGGACGGATAGGAAAATGGTTCTCGGGAATCGGACAGGAGGCAATCGCGGTAGGCAGTACACTGGCCATGCAGCCTTATGAATACATCCTGCCGATGCATCGCAACCTGGGGGTTTTTACGACGCGCGACATACCGCTTTCGCGATTGATGGCGCAATGGCAGGGCAAGGCATCGGGCTTTACCAAGGGGCGCGACCGTTCCTTTCATTTCGGCACGCAGGTGCACAAGATCATCGGCATGATATCGCACCTCGGCCCGCAAATGGCTTTGGCAGATGGTATTGCTTTGGCAGATGTGTTGGCGAACCGCCGCCGGGTGACCCTGGTTTATACTGGTGAAGGCGGCACGAGTGAAGGCGATTTTCACGAAGCATTAAATGTGGCCTCGGTATGGAATTTACCTGTTATATTTTTGATCGAGAACAATGGCTACGGGCTGTCGACCCCAACCAACGAACAATACCATTGCGCTAAGCTCAGCGACCGTGCGATAGGATACGGGATTGAAGGGCGAACGATTGATGGTAATAATATTTTAGAGGTTTATCATACCATAAATGAACTTGCCAGTGACATACGCCAAAACCCACGACCAATTTTATTAGCGTGTATGACTTTCAGGATGCGTGGGCATGAGGAAGCATCCGGCACCAAATATGTGCCGCAAGAGTTATTTGATGAATGGAAAGAAAAAGATCCAATAGCCAACTTCGAAAAGTTTTTGCTGGACGAAGACGTGATCACTCCCGAAAAGATAGAAGTCATTAAAAAAGGTTTTACGACGATGATAGATGCCGAGATTGAGAAAGTTTTCAATGAGCCGGATATTGTACCTGATGTGGAAACGGAAGTCGCCGATATGTATAAACCATATGACAATACAGCAATACAAGCATCTGGTAATAAAACATCCAAACGTTATATAGACGCCATCAGTGACGGCCTGAAACAAGGGATGCGCAAGCATGAGAAGTTGGTTATTATGGGCCAGGATATTGCCGAATATGGCGGCGCCTTCAAAATAACACAGGGTTTTGTAGAGGAATTTGGCAGGGAACGCGTTCGCAATACCCCGATATGCGAATCAGGCATTGTCGGCGCTGCGATGGGTTTATCCATCAACGGGTATAAGTCGGTGGTCGAAATGCAGTTTGCCGATTTCGTCACCTGCGCCTTTAATCAGGTGATAAATAACCTTGCGAAAACGCATTACCGATGGGCCGAGAATGTAGATGTGGTCATCCGTATGCCTACGGGCGCGGGCACCGGCGCAGGGCCCTTCCATTCGCAAAGTAACGAAGCCTGGTTTACCAAAACACCGGGGCTGAAAGTTGTTTACCCGGCTTTCCCATCCGACGCCAAAGGTTTATTGCTTGCCGCGATTGACGACCCAAACCCTGTAATTTATTTCGAGCATAAATATTTATATCGCAGCATCAGCGAAGAGATTTATGATGACGAATACACGATTGAGATCGGCAAAGCAAGGGTAGTTCAGGAAGGTAATCAAGCCAGTATAATCACCTATGGATTGGGTGTTCACTGGGCAATCGAGTACTCCAAAGAACATCCAAACCTATCTATTGAGATCATCGACCTGCGGAGCCTGCTGCCCTGGGATAAGGAAGCTGTGGAAGCCAGCGTAAAAAAGACCGGCAGGGTATTGATCTTACATGAGGATACCTTAACCAGCGGTTTCGGCGGCGAGATAGCAGCTTACTTGGCGGAGCATTGTTTCAGCGCACTAGATGCCCCGATTATGCGCTGCGGCAGTATGGATACGGCTATACCGATGAACAAAGCACTGGAGGACCAATTTTTAGCGAAAGCGAGGCTGGGGGAGATGATGCAGAAATTGCTGAGTTATTAATCTTGTACTAACTCCACTTCCGCCACCGGGCTGAACAAATAAACACGCCTGGTTTGAATTTCGGTGCATTTGAACCGCTTGCGTAATTTTTCATCCTTACGAAATACACGACCGTTTTTTAGCTTGAATAAGGCCTTCATCGGAACTTTATCGACGGTCAGATGTTCAGGTTTTGGCGCATCATAAGCCCGTAATGTTTTATAAAGCGTCAAATCGGAACAGCTTGAAGCAGCGGGATTATTTAAATAGCTAACGATGGCCCGTTTGACATCAAACGGGAAAATATCTTGCTCAAAAAATGGCTGCATCATTTTTTTAAAGTTCGCTTTCCACTCGGTACCGTGGGGTTTGGCTTTGTGTTTATGCTGGTTCCAGGTGTGCAGGTGTGCAAACTCGTGTACGGTTGTTACCAGGAAGGCATAAACATTCAAATCGTAGTTTACCGAGATGCGATGCCCCTTGCCGCCATGCGGCGGGCGGTAGTCGCCGAATTTGCTGTTCCGGTTTCGGGAAATCTTAAACTCACACTTAAAGTAATCTATCCAGCGGCCTATCAGCGGTGCAGCCGCCGGCGGAAGATACATCTCTAATACTTTTACTTTATCCAATTTTACCTCTTAACAAAAATACGATTTTGAGCGGAAAGGTGAAAGGGCAAAGGCGAAAGGTAAATAACATTAAAGAAAGGACAATCGATTAAAAAGAAGAAAAACCTTTAACCTTTCGCCTTTAACCTCTTACCTCAGTAAGTGATACGTAATAAAACTGGCCAGGTAAGCCAATACGGTCATGTAGGCGAATTGCGCCGCTGGCCAGCGCCAGTCTTTGGTTTCGCGGTAAACTACAGCCACGGTGCTGGCGCATTGCATGGCAAAGGCGTAAAACATCATTAACGAAAATGCCACGGCCACGGTAAATACGGGGCTGCCATCAGGGTTTTTTGCGGTGTGCATTTTTTGCTGAACGGATTCCATTTTTTCGGCGTCGCCATTTACACTGTAAATGGTAGCCATGGTACCCACAAACACTTCTCGTGCGGCGAAGGATGTTATTAATGCAATGCCGATCTTCCAGTCAAATCCAAGCGGTTTTATCGCAGGCTCTATCACATGGCCCAAAACACCTGCATAAGAACTCTCCAGTTTTTCGGAGGCTATGGCACGATGCAAATCATCAGCTTTTAAATGTTGTGTATATTGCGGTTGTTTATATTTCTGATCGATACGTTCAAACCTGTCGCCCGGCCCATAAGATGCCAATACCCACAATATCACAGATACCGCTATGATCACCTTGCCGGCTTGGAGTACAAATGCCTTTGCCCTGTCGTACATGGAATGGCCCACATTTTTCCAGCGCGGCATGCGGTAAACAGGGAGCTCCATGATAAAATACCCGCGTTCACGCGATTTAAGAATATACTTCATCACAAAAGCGACGGTTACTGCCGAGATTAAACTAAATAGGTACATACCTGTTAATGCAAGGCCCTGAAGGTTAAATATCCACCACACATTGCGGTCTGGTACCACCAAAGCAATCAATAAGGTATAAACGGGCAGACGGGCTGAGCAAGTAACCAATGGTGTAACCATGATGGTAATCATCCTGTCCTTCCAGTTCTCTATGTTGCGTGTGCTCATGATAGACGGCACCGCACAGGCAAAACCGCCAATAAGCGGTACAACTGATTTGCCATTAAGCCCTACCTTACGCATAATACGGTCCATCATAAAGGTTACCCTCGACATGTAGCCGGTATCTTCAAGGATAGAAATAAAACCAAAAAGGATAGCAATTTGCGGGATGAAAACCATTACACCGCTCAATCCACCCATCACACCATCCACAACCAGGCTGGTTAGTGGACCTGATGGCAATATTGTGTGCAGTGAAGATTGCGCCCACACAAAAAAGTCGGCAATCAGTTTCATCGGGTAAGCCGACCAGGCAAATATTGACTGAAATATGAACAGCAGTATGGCAAAGAATATGATGAAGCCGAAGGTTTTATGAGTTAATATCTTATCGATCTTATTACTCATCGTTTCTTCCTGCGCAGTTTCATTTTTCGTTACGGTGTCGTACAGCAGGTCGTTGATAAAATTATAGCGGGCAATAGTCTCAGATGCCTGTGCCTTTTGAGAATGAAAATTAAACTCCTGCTCAAGCTCTTCGATGCGTTTACTTTCAGCCGGGGTAATAAAGTTTATTGTTTCATGCTGGTGAGCCAGCTGCAAGGCATAATAGTGATTGTCGACCGGTATTTCCTTGCTCAGTTGAGCGATCAGTTGTGGAGCAATTGCCTCCACATCGATGGTATCTTCCTGTAAGGCAATTTTGTTGGCGAAAGTAATCGCCTGCTTCAATTTATCTATTCCTTCAATCTTTCGTGCCGATATGGGAACCACAGGTACGCCCAACCGTTGTGCAAAGGCATCAACATCAATGGTAATACCGCCCTTCCGGGCGAGGTCCATCATGTTTAAAGCTATGATGACAGGTATCTTCAGGTCAGCAACCTGGGTATAAAGCAGTAAATTACGTTTGAGATTGGAAGCGTCTAATATAACAACTACCAAATCGGGCCTTAGCGGATTAGATTTATCGGCTAATACCGAAAATACAATAGATTCGTCGCGGCTTTTGGGATATAGGCTGTAGGTGCCTGGAAGGTCAATAATTTGTGCATGGCGCCCGTCGGGCAGATCGCAGACCCCTGTCTTTTTATCAACGGTAACCCCCGGAAAATTTCCTATTTTTTGATTGAGCCCGGTAAGGACATTAAAGAGTGTTGATTTACCGGTGTTGGGATTTCCTACAAGCGCAACTTTTATATCAGTATTCACTTGTCAACAAAACTTAGTGCAGGATAATCGTGGCAGCTTCTCTTTTGCGAAGGCTAAGTTGGTAGCCGGATACATGAATGGCAATCGGATCGCCAAGGGGGGCAATACGCGAAACGGTAATTGATTCGCCCGGTAAACAGCCCATCTCCATCAGCTTTACTGACATTTCCAGATCAGTAAACTCCTTTACGATTCCTGTTTCTCCTACCTCAAGTTGCGAAAGCCTCATATTAGATATGTATTAAAACCAAACAAAAGTA
>JAYUEE010000088.1:0-75444 GCA_043739405.1 Mucilaginibacter sp.
GTTGCATTAAAGCGCCACCAATGCCATTTTAACACGTTTGAAGCTATATATCCTCCATATAAAGCGGATACGATGATTTGAAGAATTGTATTGACATCCTTTATAAAAAATCCAAGGAATACGCCGGTGGCCACAACAATAACACCAACGAGGTAGTTCATGCTGATAATTTTTTTGGTGGATGCATTGGGATTGATGTATTTGATATAAATATCATTTACTATGTATGCCTGGGCCGCATTCATGGTACCGCTGAAAGTGCTCATAAAAGCGCCTAACAATCCGGCAAGCAACAGGCCCACTAACCCAACCGGCAGAAAATTATTGATAACCGCGGGCAATATCCTTTCAAAATCTATCCCACCAGATGCATCTTTTAAATTCATTTGGTGATAATAGATCAGGCCGAGCGCGGCAAGACTTATAATGAGCGTGTAACGAATGGGCAACAGGATAATATTTACAAATCCGCTCATTTTACTGGCCTCTTCGGGTGAGCGGGTTGAGAGTATTTTCTGCATATCGTAGTTTGGCGCCGGACCGGCCAGTGCAGCAAAAAATCCTTTAAAGGTCATCATCATGAAGAAAATGCCGAAAAGAGAATAGCCGTCGCTTTTGATCTTGGCGTTGACTTCGACTATAATGTGCGACCAATCAAGCCCGAGGTGTTTCCCAAAAAACGGGCTAAACCAACCGCCCGGAACATTTAAATGATGACTGCTTAGTTGCCCTGCGGCTATAAATCCAATCCAGATACAGGCAACCGTCATGATGCCATATTTTACCATATCGCCCACCACGATGCTGTGCATCCCGCCAAGGATAGAATAGAACATCGCGAAAAGCGTAAAGATAATACCGTAAACGTGCGGCACATACTGCGGTGCGACGTTGAATGGGATATAGCCTTTTATTAAATCCCAGGGCACAAAAATCTCGATAAACTTACCCAGCCCGATAAAGCCGTAAGCCATAAAAGCAAGGCAACTCAATAACGCAAAAGCGATAACCACCACCTGCGAGCTGCCTACGCCCGGGCCGGTTTTGCCAAACCGTGTTGCGAGCCATTCGGCGCCTGTGGAAGCATTTGACCGCCGCAGCCAGCGGGACAAATACATCATCAAAAACACCTGGTTAAATACCGGCCACAGCCAGGGTATCCAGATGCTTTTCATACCATAAACGAAGCAGAGGCTCACCATCCACATGGTGCCGCTGATATCAAACATATCCGAGGCATCACTCAGCCCAAGCTTATACCAGGGCAACGATTTGCCGCCAAGCATGTAACTATCCTTGTTCTGGCTCGCCTTTTTACGGTACCATATTCCAATGAAAATTGTACTCAAAAGGTAGAGCGCAATGATGGATATATCTATGATAGATAACTTCATGTATGATTAATTTGGGCAATAATTGGTATTACCTAAAGTAGGTAGATAAATATCCCAACTCTAATACTATTTTAACGTTTTGTGATTTGTGACTGGTTAACCAGTCACAGATCGCAAGTCACTAAATAAATACCCTGTTCCCTGTATAGGTTTCCCTGAATTCTTTTGGGATACAGAATTTTTTGCGTTTGAATATCCTGTTGAAATTTGAAATGTTGTTAAAACCGCACTTGTAGGCAATTTCGGCTATGGTATTGGTGGTATCGATCAGCATGCGCGAGGCATGGCCTAGCCGTATCTCATTCAGACTGTCGATGAACGTTTTACCGGTACGCTTTTTTATAAACCGGCTGAAAGATGCCTCGGGCATATTTGCTATACGCGATACTTCAGCCAGGCTTACCGATTTATTATAGTTGGTGTTCATGTATTCGAATACCTTTTCGATACGGCGGCTGTTGTAATAGAACTTTTCGTTGGTAAAACTCAGGTCCGACAGCGTGCGTGTGTTGCGGGATATTGATAAGTCGTGCAGTACCGATAGCAACTCCAAAACCGAATCAAAACCGGTCTTTTTATCCAATGATAATAACCTGTCCTTCAGCGCCAATACCGTTTCATTCGAGAACAGGATACCCCGTTGCGAACGCTCCAGCATGCTTTTTACAAAACTCAACTGGTTGCGTTTGAGAAACCTTTCGTCAAATAGATCCTTATGAAACTGGATGGTTATTTCGGTTATTTCGTCGCCCTGGCACTGGTGGGTAAACCAGGCATGATACAGGTTGGGCCCGATCAATACCAGCTCAACGTCGTCAATTACCTCGATATGCCCACCGACAACCCGTTTTGCCCCTTTTGCATTCAATATCAGGTTAAGTTCGTACTCTTCGTGATAATGCAGCGGGAAGTCAAATTTCGTTTTAACCCTGGAAAATATGGTAAAACAATCGCTTGGTGTAAGCGGGGTAATCTCACGCATCACATTACTTGTCATAGCTCAAAATTGTTAGGTTCACAGGCACATCCTGGTATAGTACAAATTTAACATAAATGTAATGATATAAAACCCACATTTGTGTACTATTAAGATTTTGCCATATCATCCGCACTGATAACCTTTGCTGACACATCGTCAATAAGCATTGTTCCCGAAGCGAAGCCCATAGCCAGCAATATCCTGAAGTTTGCTGCGCCTGGTGGTATTTTCACATTCTGTTTTAAAAGCGTCCAGGGCTGGTAGCCGGTAAGCGTAGTAATATTTACACCGTCACCCATCTTTTTACCTCCTGCATCCTGGAACTCGATACTAAAAATAGCCCCGTCCCAGGAATCCTTGCCCTTTACCACGTTGTTCGTTTTTACCCAAGCCTCTATCTCAAGCATTTGCGCTTTTTTTGGTATCCGGATAATTTGGTCTATCCCGATCCAATCGCTTGTACCTGTAGTGATAATGGCACAACTGCCTTTACCGCTTTTAAAGTCCCAGGGGGTTACTTTGGCGACGTTGTTGCCATTGTTCCACCCAAACAGGTCATCCTCAAACCCGCCATTTATAACCAGGTTTTTCTGGGCAGAAACCCTGCCAACCGAGAGCAATAATAAGCCGACAATTAAACAACTGATCCTTTTCATTTCTTCCAGGTTTTGCTTAGAACCAAAAGATGCCGCCGAAGCTTGTTTCAAAATTGAAATATTATTAACGGCGGCATCTGAAAACTAATCAACTAATCCTATTTTAACATAGACTTACGAAGCCTTTTAGACTTCGTAAGTCTGAATTGTATTATTTCATGAAAGCCACCTCATCAAAATACATGGTTTCGTCCGCGCTAGGGCCTTTCAGGAAGAAACCTAATTGTTTGGCAGTTGTTCCGTTAGCCCAGTAGTTAAGCTGGCCGGTGGCGGTGCCCAATGGAATTTTATAGAATGTCCACACATGAGCAGGAACTTTGATCGCCTGAACAGCCGGTGGATTGGTATCCTGCGAATATCCATCGGCCGTTTGATCGCCAACCAAAGCCAGTGTTTCATCCTGAACTCCGCCTTTAACCCAGAAAGTCAAATACTTATAGCTTGCATCGTAAGGGAAGCTTGGCCACCAGTTGGCCCAGCCTTCAATTTTCCAGCCGTTTGCAGGGTACGTGGCTATAATAGAAGCTGTACCCGATTTAGAAGTATTTGTAGATAAGCCAGATGGGCCCGCCCATGAACCATCGCCCCAGCCATTCTGGAAATTATTTTGCCCGAAAATAAGGTACGCATTATCCAGGTCGTTAAAAACAGCGGTAGACAGAGTTTGAGCGCCGGTATTTGACCCGGAGGTATAAGTAAACAACAAAGCGGATTCAATGTTGGCACTGCTTGCCGGCATTGTTAGCACCAACGTACTGTCATTCTTGGATGCAATGGTTACCTGTTCGTCCGTCGCCTTTAATTTCACAGCTGATACGGATGCAAAGCCTTTTCCGATAAGAGTAATTTGCGAATTTGCAAAATAGTCAAAATCCGATACCTGGATAATAGTTGGCGGCGGAGGCAAGGTGGTAAACTTGTAAGTAACCAATCCGTGCAATGTGGTTATTACCATTGCATTTGACTGCGGCTGCACATACGGAATGGTTGTCGGCAGTACGAAAATAATGGCATTATCACTGCCAAGGCTGCGGTTAAAATAAACGTTAACACCGTTGATGGTGAGCTTGGTCGCGCTTCCCAAATTGGTTCCGCTTATCATATACATGACACCCAAATTGCCCGTTACGGTTGCTGAATCAACCGCTTTTAGCGCTTTGTAGTTAAAATTGGTATCAACCGTAGTGGTAACAATGCCCGAGCTGCTATAGGTGGTGGTTGTTTGCACAAGGGTATCCTGTACGTATTTGTTTATCATTTTCACCGAGGTAACCGTGGGCGAACCAGTACCGGGTGTATACCCCAGGCTGCTATCCTTTTTACAGGACGCCATACCAAATACCACCAACGCCGGCAGTACCCAGTAATAAATTTTTGATAGTTTCATTTTCGTTTTCATATAATATTTTTTTGATTTCTAGAACTTATATGGTACCGGTGCTTTTATCAGGTTTGGATCTGTTGCTGACTCTATCACCGGCACTGGGAAGAAAAAGTTTCCATCGGTTGGCGTGAGTTTATTAGAATAAATTACCGGGTTATTATTGGCTGTGTTACTATAAGTCCCTCTCTCCTGCTGGCTAATAATGCTGATAGCAGTAGGATGATGTGTAGGGCTGGTTGCCGATCCTGCAGGCTGGTAGCCGTCAATACGGCACAGGTCAAACCAATAGTCCTGCTCAAGGGCAAATTCAAGGCGCCTCTCGAGCAAAAGCTGCTGATAAGTGAACGACACCACAGGCGGTACGCCAACACGTGCCCGAACCATATTAAAGTAGCCCACGGCCGTTGCATCTGCAGTTGTAGCATTCAGCGGTATACCGGTACCGGCCGTTACGCCTGAGGCCTGGCCCAAAATCGCTTCGGCTTCAATCAGCAGTACATCCGAGTAACGCAGGATATAGGTATTGTTTCCTGATGCCTGAGCAGCACTTTTGCCACCATTATCGGCCGGTGTGCCTACCACATATTTTTTTGCGGCGGCATTTTCATTCTGAGCGCTTGCGTTTAAAGGAAACGTGTAACCGCCGGCTGCCGCATCCAGGTCGGCATAGTGGCTGCCCGGAAGCATAATAGTCGCATGCCTGCGGGTTGAATCACCTCCTTCGGCTACAAACGCATTTTGCAAATCAATTGTAGGCCCGAAAACGGCATAACCATCGCCCGTGCCTGTAATTGTACTATTGTAGGCCCATGACGCCTGTATGGAGTTACCGTAATCATAACCACCATTAGATATCCATTGCATTGCCAATATGCTTTCCTTATTGTTGTTAAAAGCAGTTTGGAAGAGGTTCTCGTAATTCGGCAGCAGCGAAAATTCACCGCTGTTGATCACTTTTTCAGCTTCTTTTTGTGCATTAACATAATCCTGCATATAGAGGTAAACCTTTGCCAGCATCGCCGACGCCGAACCACTGTCGCCGTGCCCGGTACCTGCTGTACCCACCGAACAGTTAGCTTCTGCAAATTTCAGGTCCTTAACTATTAATGTGTAAACATCGGATATCGGGTTAGTTGGCACTGTTTGAAAATTGGAAATGTCGTTAAGCGGGTTCTCAACTATTGGCACATTCCCAAAAACGCGCACCAGGTAGAAATAGGCAACCGCACGCATTAAATGAGCTTCGCCAATCGCGTTGTTGACTGTTTGCTGGGGCACGCCGGGTATAGTGGGTGCCATGTTATTTATTAAGGCATTACATTGTGCAACGACTGTAAAGGGCGAATCCCATGCCGCCTGGATCTCGGGGTTGGCGTTTGGCGCCGACCAGGTGATGAAGGCGTTAACGTCTGACGAATATGTAAATCCGTTACCGCTCGACAATTCGGTAATTGCCCATCCAACTTTATTATTCCAGCCAAACCATGGCGAGCCATACAAGCCATTTGTGGCTGCCTGTACCTGGGATGTTGTCTTATAATAATTGCCAACTGTCACGCTGGATTCGGGGGGACGATTAAAAAAGTCCTTTTTACAACTGGTAGCCAATACACTTGCTATTGCTGCCAGGCTTGTAATATATTTTATATGTCTTTTCATATCAAATTTCTTTAAAAAATTTAAAACTGTGCATTAATTCCCAATGTGAAAACACGAGGCGTTGGATACCGTCCCATATCGACATTGGTGATAAGCGGGTTTTGATTAAATGCGCCTATTTCAGGATCGAGGCCCGGGTACTTGGTGATCACAAACAAGTTTTGCCCGCTTACAAATACTTTTAAGCCGGTCATAGATATCTGCCTGGCCCACTGCGCTGGTAAATTATATCCTAAACGCACGTTTTGCAGACGAAGAAAAGATGCGCTTTCCAAAAACCGGTCGGACATAACCAGGTTGGGGTTTCCAAGTCCTCCGCGCGGTGCCGGAATATTTGAATTTGGATTACTTGGTGTCCAAAAGTTCGCGGTAGAGGCTAACTGATTTTGATATAGGCTATTCAAGCCAGCTGTTTCGTATTCCAGTACATCCAGTATTTTACCACCGTATGAGCCGTAAAAGAATATGGACAGGTCAAAATCTTTGTAGCTGAAATTATTGGTGAAACCGTAAGTAAAGGTAGGATTAGGGCTACCTAGCGGCACCTGGTCATTTTCGTCAACTTTACCATCGTGGTTGGTATCAACATATTGTAAGTCACCAAGCCATATCGTATTTCCTTGTGCACTGCTAACCACTTGCGGCGATGTGCCGGTAACATTTTGAGGGTGTGTAGACAGGTATTGCAATTGCGCCTGTGTTTTTACCACTCCCTGCACCTTGTATCCGTAAAATTCGCCAATTGGCTGGCCAACAAGTGTCCTGGTAGCTGCTAAGCTAATAAATGCAGTAGGAACCGATTCGTTGATACCCGGAACGCCGTTTAACGAGGTTACTATGTTACTGTAGTGTGAAAATGTTAAACTTGTGCTCCATTTAAAATCTTTGGTTTGAATATTCCTGCTGTTGATGGTAAATTCAAAACCTTTATTTTGAATATTTCCTGCATTGATCGTAGGAGGGGAAATACCGCCAGGATTATCACCGTATTCGTTAGGCCCGCCCAAAAGGAAATATGGCAGAGGCTGCGGGAACAAGAAGTTTTTATTTGTCTTGTCGTAAGCATCAAAGGTTATATCGATGCGATCGAATAGCGTCATGTCAACACCAAGGTTTTTTTGAATGGAAGTTTGCCAGGTAACGTTTGGATTAGCAGTATTGGCTATCAAAAAGCCTGTACCAAAGGCGGTCGCTACTCCTTTAAGATAAGCGCCGTACACATACTGCCCAACATTAGAATTACCTGTTGTTCCGTAGCCTAACCTGATCTTAACGTTATTAGCCACTGATTTTATTGACGCCATAAACGGCTCTTCAGATAGCCTCCATGATACTGCTACGCCCGGGAAATAGCCAATCTGCTTGTTTGGATTAGGGTTAAAATTCGAGCTTTGATCACTTCGTATATTGGCTGTAATGCTATACTTATTGTCGTAGGTGTAAATAAACCTGCCTAAGTACGATTGCATTACCTGGGTGCCTATTTGTTCGGGCACAGAAGCTCCAACTGCATTTGCCAACGCTATGCTTTGCACATTATTACCGGCCGGAAAGCCAACACCGGATAGTGGAAGGTAGTTATAGTTTGACTCCCAAACCTCACGGCCAGCTAAGGCAGTTAAATTATGTTTCCCCCAGGTGTGTGAATAGTTAAGATATTCCTTCCAACTCCAGTACGTGCTATTTGTAATTGCCCGGTTTAACGTTGCATTATCGTTATGAAACGTTTGCGTGCTACCGGAAGCTCCGTACGAATAAGTTGGATTGAAAGTTTGGCCGTTGGCCCAGTTGAAATCCCCGTCAACTTCAGAATGTAAGGTTAGGTCTTTGAAAAATTTTATATCGGCGTATACATTACCGGTTACGTTGCTCCTGGTTAATGTATTGGTGATATTTAGTGCCTGCTGTACCGGGTTTGGCCCGCCTTCAAATTGACCATTAACATATGCAGGCCCTGCAAATGTACCGTCTGGGTTATAGACTGCCTGGTCGGGCGCTGCCAATAAAGCATTGTAAATAATACCTGTATTGCTGCCCAAACCCACATTTTCATCACTCCTGCTTGCACCAAATGTTGTACCCATCTTTAACCATTCTTTAGCTTGGGAATTAACCACGCCACGAACAGAGTAACGATCAAAATTATACCCTAAAATTGTTCCATCCTGTTTAAAATAACCGGCGGAAATATAATAGTCAGACTTATCGTTAGCGCCAGACACGCTTAGGTTATGACTTTGCTCGGCCGCGGTACGGAAGATAGCGTCCTGCCAGTTGGTACCCGGCCCTAAAATACTTGGGTTTGCAAATTCAGCCCGCGGCTGTGTACCAAAAGCGGCAGCAAGCCTGTTTTGCAGGGCTGCATATTGCTGCAGATTGTCCACTGCCAAAAACTTTCCTTGCTTCTGTAAGCCAACGTAACCATCATAACTTATTTTTGCACTCCCGCTTTTGCCGCGTTTTGTGGTAATGATAATTACACCGTTAGCACCCCTGCTACCATAAATGGCGCTGGCCGATGCATCCTTTAATATGTCTATCGACTCAATGTCATTCGGGTTAAGCATAGCAAGCGGGCTCACTGTAGTTTCCATATTGGATGAGCCGGGGCTGTTTAACTGTGCACCACCGCTATAACCACCAGCAGCGTTGCCGCCCACTTCTACACCATCGATAACATACAAAGGCTCGCTTTGGCCAAAGTTGTTTATACCACGTATGTGAACAGAAGTTGCACTGCCCGGTTCGCCGGAATTTTGTGTTACTGTTACGCCCGCTGCCTTGCCCTGTAGCATCTGGTCGATACTGGGCTGCGGGATATCCTGGATATCCTTAGCGGTAACGGATGAAATTGCACCGTTAACGTCACCCCTTTTTTGCGTACCGTAACCAATAACAACAACATCATTTAATGCCGTTGATACCGTCTTCATCGTTACATCTATCACTGTTTTGTTACCGATAGTAATTTCCTTTGTTTCCATACCGATAAATCTGAAAACAAGAATACTTCCGCCTTGCGGCACAGTTATACTGTATTGCCCGTTGATGTTTGTGATAGTAGATACTTTACTATCCTTTACAGCTACCGTAACGCCAGGCAGGGTCACGCCTTTGTCGTCGGATACTGTTCCTTTGATTGCTGTTCCGGTCCCCTGCGCCATCGCTGATGCGCAGATGAAGAAGGAAGCAAACAGCAATGCCATTCGTAGAAATTTTCCCATAATGAATTTAGTTTATAATTGATTTGTTTTAGATGCTCTTCTATGCACCATTTTTAAAATATAGCCGACCGTTGCATCGACCTTTTCAGGGTCTAAAACATCGTGCAACAAAAGACCTGTGGCCGATTATTGCTTTTACTAAAATTTAGAAAATGGCTTATTAAGTTTATATATCTAACCGGGCTAATTGGCACCCTGTTAAATTTTCATTATAACAAGGGTAAAACTATACGCTATTGGATTAGCGGTTGTGGATAAATAGGGGCACAAATGTCAACCCTATATAAATACCTCATTTATAACATTTTAAATGAAAATAATCAGCAATTAGGTATAAAAAATAGACAAATGAGCCCCATAGGGGTATTACGAAAACTTCTTAAAGAGGTAAAAACGAGTTAGGAGTTATGGACAAAAATGTATTGGATCGTCGGACCGCTGTCCTATATCTTGATTCCGTCGTTTGGATCTTCACAAACGACAAACATCTGGATTGCCTGTGAGGACACAGGCAATGAGGGGGTGTGCAGAAATGCATAGTATCAATTATCTTCCTGGTCGTGCAGCGTTTCAATGTAACGGGATGGTATCGTATTAAACTCGGCCTTGAATGCTTTTACAAAATATTTCTGGCTCTTAAAACCAACTTTGTGGCCGATCTGCGAGATGGTAAGGTGACCTGTACCGAGCAATTGCGCCGCCCTTTTCAAACGCATGGAACGCACCAGTTCGTTCGGCGTTTTGCCGGTCATCATTAATATCTTCTTATATAAGGTATAGCGGCTCACAAACATATCATCGCTCAATTCCTCAACAGAGAAGTTTGGATTGGATATGTTATTGTCAATAAGCAGCAAAACCTTTTTTATAAACACTTCGTCCGGCGAATCTATATGCTCTTCCGTAGGATTAACTTCTACCTGTTTTTGATAGGTTTTACGCATGTACTCCTGCTGGCTCAATATATTCCTGATCTTTGAAAGCAATATTTCAAAGTTGAACGGCTTGGTCATGTAATCGCTGGCACCCGTTTCAAGCCCTTTGAGTTGTTGCTCCTCACCTATCAGCGCCGTTAACAATATTACCGGGATATGCGATGTACGGCTGTCGCTCTTTAGCTTCATACACAAATCTATCCCATTCATTTCGGGCATACTGATATCACTCACCACCAAATTAGGGTGCATGGCAAGCGCTTTCTGCCAGCCTTTTTTACCGTTTTCGGCTTCTATGATATTAAAGGCCTCTTTTAAGTTATCCTTTATATAGAACCGGAAATCGTCGTTATCCTCCACCAGTAAAACCGTTGGTTTTTTACCATCGCGGTTTAAATGCGTTCCGATTGTTTTTTGCTGACCATTACCCGGCGTAAAAGCGAGATCGTGCTCAATAACCGTCGGCGTATCCCTGAACAATGATTTATCCTGTTGCTGCAGCGGCAATAAAACTGTAAAGCAGCTCCCCTGGTTAAATTCACTTTCAACAAATATGCGCCCGCGGTGCAGTTTCACAAATTCCTTTGTGATGGAAAGACCTATACCGCTGCCCAGGTTAAGCATAGAGCCCGGGATATCATTCTGGAAAAACGGCTCGAATATCTTTTCCATTTTGTCATGCGGGATACCGATGCCCGTATCAATTATCTTTATCTCCAGCAACTGGCCGCCTTTATCATCAGGCAGCAACACATTTAGCAGCACACTCACCTGTCCGCCCTGCGGGGTAAATTTATAGGCATTGGATAACAGGTTGAACATGATCCGTTCTATCTTATCATGGTCAAAACTGGTATAAAACTCATCAACTTCGGTATCAAACGTAAACCCGATATGCTTTTGTTCGCCAATATCATTAAATGAGTAGGACAAATCCTTTATAAACTTGATGATATCGCCTGATTTTTCGTGCAGTTTCAACTCCTGGTATTCCATCCGCCGGAAATCAAGCAGTTGGTTAACCAGGTTAAGCAGTCTGCGTGCATTGCGGTTCACCAATTGCAGTTGGCGCTGTATATCGGGGTCTGAAATTTGTTTTAATATCTTATCGACCGGCGCCATGATCAGCGAAAGCGGTGTGCGAAACTCGTGGCTCACGTTAGTAAAGAAGCGGATCTTCATTAGATCGAGTTCGTGCATGTGCTGGGCCTCTTCGCGTTCTTTTTCGAGGGCAAATTGCATGCGCAGTTTTCGTATACCCTCGCGCCTGATGTATAATAAAGCGAAGGTTATAACCACAGCATAAAGCATATAGGCCCAAATGGTTTTCCAGAACGGCGGCGTTATATGCACGTTCAAAACAAGCTCTTTACTGCCCAGGTTGGTGTTATCGGAATTACGCACCCTAAAAGTATAGTCGCCCGGGTCAAGATTGGTGTAGGTTGCTTTCCGGATTTTATTGTCAGCCGATATCCAACCTTTATCAAAAGGCTCCATCTTGTACTTGTACTTTACTTTATCGGGGTTAAAGTAGTTTAGCGCAGCAAAATCAACTGAGAATGAGTTTTCGTTGTATTTGAGGTTTACAGATCTGGACTCTGTAATAGATTGGGGCAATATGACATGTCCGTTAGTCTTTTTACCCGGTTCAAGGCTTTCGTTGAATATCTCGAAATCAGTAAATACAAGGTTTGGCACATCTTTGCTCGAATGGATATCAGAGGGTTTAAATATGTTAAATCCGTTGCCGCCGCCAAACAACAGGTAACCGTCGCGGGTTTTAAGCGATGAATTCTCGGTAAATTCCTTTCCCTGCAAACCATCGTTATCATTATAATTGAGAAAATGAAACTTCAGGCCATCCTTAGATCGCCAAACCAAAATATTGGTTAGCCCATTTGGTGTACTTGCCCAAATATTACTATTGTTATCCTCCTGCAAATCAATGACCGTATTATCAGGCAGGCCATCCTGCTTCATTATATTGGTGAATTTGCCTGTTTCGGGATTAAACACGCTTAGTCCCTCGCGGGTGCTGATCCATATCAAGCCACGGCTATCCTCCAGGATATTATTCGTGTTGTTGTTGACAAGACTGTTGGGGTCCTTGTCATCATGCAGGTAATGGACAAACTGGTGCGTTTTTTTCATCAGCACGTCTACGCCATAGGACGTCACCACCCAAAGGTTTTTGCGCCTGTCTTCCAACATGGCGCTGATATAATTGGAATGTATGGCGTTGTCGATACTATTGTATTTGATGTGGGAGAACGTTTGTGTTTTAGCATCGAGAATATTAATGCCCCCGGCGATGGTTCCGACCAGCAAATGATTTTCAGAATCTTCGCGGATCGAACATACCCTATCCTCAGAAATACTTCCCGGCAAGGCATCGTTATGCCTGTAATGCTTAAATGTTTTTCCGTCGAAACAGTCTAATCCGCCAAAATAAGTCCCCAGCCAAAGTTTTTGAGCCCTATCAATATATAGACACACCACGACATTATTGGTGAGGCTGTTGGGATTGTTCGGGTCGTGCTGATACTGTTTAAAGCTGCCCGTTTTACGGTTAAAACATACAAGTCCGCCACCGTTGGTGCCAATCCATATATTGCCCGGCCTATCCTCCTTAAAGCAGTTGATATCGCCGAATGGCAGGCTTGCAGGGTCAGATAAATGGTGTGCGTAATGCGCAAATTTGATAATGCTCGGGTGGTAATAACTCACACCCCGTTTGTAGGTGCCTACCCAAATAATTCCGGTATTATCCTTATAAATGTACACAAGGCTATTTTGACCCAGCGTTTTATTATCATCCTCGCGGTTAAGCAGGTACCGTGTGGCAAAATCCTGTTTGTTTAGCAAGTTTATGCCGCCGTGGTCCGTTGCTATCCATACCCTGTTTTTATCGTCCTGTATTACATTTGATATCACATCCGTATTCAAATGGCCCGGCCCCGTGCCCTTGCTGATATGTTTGAGGGTGGTTAGCTGGTGGTTCAGGTAATAAACGCCGGAAGAGTAGGTTGGCGAAAATGCCCAGATATCATCCTGGTTGTCAATATAAAGCCGGTATGATGTATTTAGACCTGGCGGCAATTTCGCAACTGCATAAGAGCGGTAATTAACATGAAAGGTTTTAGGATCGAGGCGCTCCAATATACCACTATAATAACTGAGCCATAAATTGCCTTTCGAATCCTGTGCAAGGTCTGAAATCGTATTGGCGTATATTGACGTGGTATCCGATACCTTATGACTTAGATGAGTAACCTTTTTTGTTAACGGGTCATACTTAAAAAGTCCCATTGTGGCATGAAGGAACCAGAAATTTCCGCCACGGTCTTTTTTTATTGCAGTAACATGGTAATCAGGAATGCCCAGCGATTTGAAATAGCCATTAATATCATGGCTAAACTTTTCGGTAACCGGGTCATAAATATTAAATCCTGTACGCGATTCAACCCATAATTTATCGTCGGGGCCTTCGCTGACGCCTATTATGTAATCATCATTTAGGGAAGAAGTATCGCTGCCAGAATGTTTGAACACTTTAAATTTGTAGCCGTCGTACCGGTTTAAACCGGATAAGGTGCCGAACCACATAAAGCCTTTGCTATCCTTAAAAATGCTGTTAACCTGGTTATGCGACAAGCCATTATTGATATCCAGGCGCGAAAATTGGAACTGGTCATTCTGGGCCCATAACAGGTTCACTGTTAGCAGCATACTTAATATCAGTATGAGAGACTTAAACTTCATATGAAGCCGCCGGCGATAAATTGGTTACAATTGGTAAATGTCAAAAATACGTTTATTTGCAAAATATTGCATAATACTTTTTTGACGTTTTTTGAGCTTAAACAGGTAATTTCTGAAAAAAATAGGGTTAAAATAGTACACTACAACCAGGTATTTAAAAAGTTACGTGTTACTATTTTGCCAATTGGGACGCGGTTGAAGCCTCTTTTTAAAGGCTTTTAAAAAGTACCGGATATAATTTCAGTATCATTTCTGTCTATAAAAGTGTTTATGAAAAATTATTTTCAAACAACATTCATAAGTTTTTTGTAGTTCAGCATGGTTGATACACTGATAAATAATACCTTTATCGCCGCTAATGGATACAACAGAAAGCCCATCTACACCGGTAAAAAAAAACCGCTCTAAATTTGTACAGCGGTTGGCGAATTTTTTCGTCAGTATGACCCGGATCAATGCGTTCATTATCCGGTTCTTCCGGGAGGCATTTATGCCGCCTTTTGAATTTAAGGAGGTGATACGTCAATGTTTTGAAGTGGGCGTGCGCTCCTTCACTTTAATATCGCTAACCGGCTTTATTGTTGGTGTTATTTTCACCAAGCAATCGCGGCCATCGTTGGCGTCGTTTGGTGCTACCTCGTGGCTTCCCTCATTGGTGTCCATTGCCATCCTCCGGGCACTTGCGCCATTGGTTACGGCCCTTATTGCTTCAGGTAAGGTAGGTTCAAGTATCGGGGCCGAACTGGGTTCAATGCGCGTTACCGAGCAAATAGATGCCATGGAAGTATCGGGCACCAAGCCATTTAAATACCTCGTATGTACCAGGGTATTGGCCACAACTTTAACTATTCCAATATTAGCTACATATACCGCATTTATATCTCTTTTAGGAGGTTATCTGAATGTTGCCGTAAATGAGGGTACCAGCTATACCAGTTTTATGGAGGAAGTTTTTCAGCCAATAACCTTTTTGGATATCGTGGCATCGCTCATTAAATCCATCGTATTTGGCTTCACCATCGGTATAGTAGGCTGTTACCAGGGTTACTATTCCGATAAGGGTACCGAAGGTGTGGGTAAGGCCGCGAATGGTGCCGTAGTAACAGCTATGTTCCTGGTTTTTATTGAGGAAATGCTGATCGTACAAATCATGGGCTGGTTCAGGTAATGGAAAAAGCGAAGGCACATATTGATTATAAGAACGAGGTTATCCGTATCCGCGGCCTTGAAAAAGCATTTGGCGATTTCAAAGTGCTGCGTGGTATCGACCTTGACCTTTACCAGGGCGAAAACCTGGTGGTTTTGGGCCGGTCGGGCTCAGGTAAGTCTGTTTTGATAAAAATTATTTCAGGCATGCTGAAGCCTGATAAAGGTGAAGTGACGGTTTTGGGGAAAGAGGTAAACAAAATATCGGACAGCGAATTACAGGAATTGAGAATAAGGATCGGTTTCTCTTTCCAGAACAGCGCTTTGTACGATAGTATGACGGTGCGCAAAAATCTGGAATTTCCATTGGTCCGAAATGCTAAGCATATGACCCGCAAGGAAATCGATATGGCTACGGAGAGCGTGCTTGACGCCGTGGGACTGTTGCATACGATAAATCAAATGCCGGTTGAACTGTCTGGCGGCCAACGCAAACGTGTAGGCATTGCACGGACATTGATATTGAAACCAGAGATCATGCTGTATGATGAGCCTACAGCCGGTCTTGACCCGATAACCTGCATTGAGATCAACGACCTGATCAATGAAGTGCAGCAGCGTTATCACACCTCATCTATCATTATTACGCACGATCTTACCTGCGCCAAAAGCACCGGTGATCGTATAGCCATGCTCCTTGACGGTCAATTTCAACGTGTTGGTAGTTTTGACGACGTTTTTAAAACGCAGGATGAGCGTGTAAAACCATTTTTTGATTATAACTTTATACAATAGCTAATTATACCATATAAAATATGGACGCATCAGAAAACAGAAAAGCAATAATAGTAGGCATATTTTTAACCCTTGGCCTGGTAGTATTTATACTCGGCGTACTTACCCTGGGCAGCGCGGATAAAACTTTCTCAAAATCCGTACATGTTAGCGCAGTGTTCGACGATGTACAGGGGCTGAAAAAAGGGAACGCAGTTTGGTTTTCGGGCGTAAAAGTGGGTAACATCAACGAAGTGAAATTTGTTGGTCCGCAACAGGTTTCGGTAACCATGACCGTTGTTAAGGATGCTCTCCCGTATATACACAAGGATGCCGGGGTAAAGATCGGTTCCGATGGATTAATTGGCAATAAGCTTATCGTGATAGAGGGCGGAACCCCGCAGGCCCCTGTTGTGGAAGATGGTACTTTGTTGAAAACAGAAAAAATAACCACAACGGACGATATGCTGAAAACGCTGCAGGCCAATAGTGAGAACCTGCTGGCAATTACCAAGGATTTTAAGCAATTAAGTCACCAGATATTGCAGGGAAAAGGTACTGTAGGCGCTTTGCTTGCCGACAGCACTATGGCGATGCAGCTTAAAAGCGCGATGCGCAATTTGCAGGCCACCACGCAAAGCGCCATGCTGATGGCGACGCAATTGGACAATTTCAGCAAAAAAATGAATACCAAAGGCGGCCTGGCTGATAAACTACTCACCGATACGGTTACGTTTAATAAGATAAGGTCAACTGTTGACGAACTGCAAAAGACAGCAGCCAGCGCTAATACATTTGTTGGCAACTTAAACGCTGCCAGCAAAAAGCTGACCACCACAGATAACGCCATCGGTGTATTATTAAATGACCCTAAAGGCGCAGAACAGGTAAGAACATCGCTGAATAACCTGCAGCAAAGCTCCATCAAACTTAATGAAGACCTGGAAGCTGCGCAACATAATTTCCTGCTGAAAGGATACTTTAAGAGTAAGGCAAAGGCGAAGGAAGATAGTTTGAAGAATGGTCATTAGTGATCAGTTAACCGGTGATTAGTTAACCAGTGACTCGTAGCCGTTGGTGTAAATTACAAATTCAAACATTACAACAACGATGAAACCCGGCGATAAAGTGATATGCATTGATGCCCGAATCGACCCGGATAAATCGCAGGAAATACGCAAAGACTTTGAGATCTGGGTTACTAAAGATAAGGTATACACCATCCGCGAGCTATTAGATAACAACGGCATTGTCCCCGGTGTGCTGCTGGACGAGATACACAACTTCCCTAAATTCTTTAAATTATTAAATCGCATGCAGGAGCCTGCATTTGCACTTTGGCGTTTTAGGAAGCTGAATTATGCGACGCAGCAGGAAGCTGTGGAACATGAGAAAGAGCTGGTGGAAGTGGAGAAACCCGCCATTGCTAAACCCGGTGAACAGAAAAGATTAAAACAGCAAGGATTAAAATAGCGATGGGTTTGAAACCCATCGCTATGACATAAACTTTTTATTCGGTCCTTTTTTCAGAACCTTCGTCTTTCTTTCTCGGCTGATCTTTTTCCTTCGCTGCTTCGCTTTGCAATTTTTTGAGCAGTTCAGTGCCAATTAACGCATCGATCATTCCGTTGCCTTCGCCGCTTTTTCCGCTAACCAATATATCCGGAATCAGTTTGATGTGGTTGTTTGCCAATGTTTCGGCAACACGCACAATAGCATATTGTTCAGAACCCATGGCCTGGGTTTTTTGCTTGGTTACTTCGGCCTCAGCCAAACCAATGGCTTTTATCTTTCCTGCTTCGGCAGTACCATTTAATTGGGTAGCATTGGCATCCGCGGTAGCATTTACTGTTTTTACTTCGGCATCGGCTTTGGCGTTAATGGTCTTCACTTTCGCATCAGCTTCGGCGTTGATGGTCTTTGATTCGGCCTCACCTTTTGCTACGGCAACCTTTGATGCGGCTACCTGTGTGTTGATCTCAACCGTACGGGTCGATTTCACAACTTCCGGCTGCATATCGGCACCAGCCCTGGCGCTTTCAAATTCCTTACGTTCAACCTCTGCGTTACGCTGAATTTCGTAAGTGATCTTTTCCTGCTCGGCCAGTTTACGGTCGGTCAAGGTTTTCATCAGCGCTTCCGGCGGAACGATGTCGCCGATAAGGGTATCCACACCTACTACATTATAATCTGCAAGCACTTTGCTGATATGATCCTTAGCATCATTCTGACGTTGGATACGGTTAGCCAGGAACTCGATAACGTCGCTCTTTTGTGCCGAGTTACGGAAATAGTTGGCAATCGTAGGCTCCAATACCTGTGATACCAGGTTTTTCATATTACCAAAACGGGCAATTACTTTTGGCGCTTCATTTCGCGGAATGTGGATGATCTGCGATACGTCCAGGTTGAAAGTAAAACCATCGGACGAACGTACCGTAATGGTGCACAAATTCTTGTCCAACTCATGAGCCTCTGTGCGACTGTTTGCCCAATTCAACACAATATTAGTTGTTGGTACGATCTCCACCGCATGGGTATAAATATTCACAGGGTGCTTACCGGGGTCGAGCGGCTGGTCCCAAACACCTTTTTTATCTCTCCCGACTATATTGCCATGTTTAAAACTGTCACCGCTAGTGTCTTTACCTTCCGGTCCGACAAAGGAGTTAACTACCCCTACATAACCAATTGGTATGTAGATCATATCCACCTGCTCCACGATCACAAACCAGGGGTTCAGGTAATAAGTACCCGCCAATATCACATCTTCCTGCAAACCTTTGCGGCCGCCGGCATTGATAAAGGTTATCGGGTCCTGGAAATTTTTGTGCCCGGTTACCGAACTGCCTGCTATTTCGCCTTTATCCAATGGCTCGCCATCCAGCGTGGTAATAATACCCACCTTATTTTCCTGTATCTGGGTGATGGGCACCATCTCGATCTCGAACAAAAAGTTGTTGATACGATAACTACCAGGAGTTAAAAATGCTGCCTGCGGACCCTTTTGTCCATTATTTTCCAAAAAGCCAATGGCATCCTGGAATTTATCGCATTCTACCGGTTTGCCCAGCACGCGGCCGATATCCATTGGCGCGCCGTCCTTTGCCTTTACCAGCCCAAGCTTGTTTTGCTCGATAATGGTAAACGGCGCCATAGTTATGGAATACTGCCATGGCCACATGCCCCAGTACAAACCCGGGGCGAGCGCTTTGGCCTGCATACCGGCTTCTCCATTTGTGGCGATAATACGGCCGTCAGGAAGGCGCTTATTACCCGATAGCACGTATTTTTTTACAACAAGTCCGATACGGTCATCAGGAACGATAACCATACCAAAGAAAACGCGGAGTACAAATTTGTACATCAGCAGGAGTACGATGATGGGCACACCCCACCACAGTATCTGTGTAATTAAATTGTTCATCTTTTTTTGATTTTACTTAACAGGTTCCTTAAGGTGCGGAACCCTCACATAAGCTTATAGCTTGTTGAGACCTTAGCTAAATAGCACCCATTAGATATCCTGCTTTGCATTTTGTTACGATTTTGTGAAAGGTTTTTTGTTCACCAAATATGCTTTTTGGCGGCCGTATTTCCTATATATATTCGATAAATATTTTCCCACGCAAATGGAAAAAATAAGCCGGAATAACTAAGTTTAACTTTTGGTAATGCTTAATGATCATGTTTAAAAACTACCTGTGCAGGTCTGTAATATTGTTGCTTTTAATATCATCTTGTAAAGAAAAGATTGTCCTTAAAAAGGCAGACCTGTACGGCAAGTGGAAATACCTCAAAGTTGAAAACCCTTACAGCCACCCGCCGGATAGTGTAACCACCACCGAACTGCAAACGCAAAAACCCTACATCCTGTTCACCCAAAAAGACAGTATGCAGATCTGGTGGGGAGGCGGGTTGTTATCGCATGGATCCTTTAAAGTAGCCGGGGACAGCATCCGTATAGATGAAATATTGCCCGATGGCAAAACCCGCGAGTTCCCTTTCATTGTATCAAAAATAACGGGCACCGATCTTATATTTGAAACAAGCGGCGTGGATGGTACAAGGGTAACGGCGGTGAAGTAGTAGTTTATTGTTTCAAGTACCGGAGCGCAACAACACCCGACTTAAAAGCCTTTGACTCAACCAATTTTAATTTCAATTTCTCTTGCAGGTTGATGCCTTCAAACAACCGTACACCTCCGCCTACAACTATAGGGTATACCACAATATGATATTCATCAATCAGATCAAGCCCGGCAAGTTGCGAAGCAAGGTTTACACCACCCGTAAAAATATTTTTGCCGTGTTGTTGTTTCAATTTAAGCACCTCGCCCTCGAGGTCCGTACGAATGATTGTCGTTTTTTCGTCTTCAGTGCTGCTTAATGACTTTGAGAAAACAACAATTTTGTCGACGGCATCAAATGCCTGGGCAAATTCGTCAGAAGGGTCTTCTTTAGCCACATCGGGCCAGTATGGAACCATCAATTGATAGGTTTTACGTCCGTAGAGGAATGTGTCGGCATCCTGCGTTAGCTGCGTAAAATACGCCATTGTGTCCTCAGCGGGGAAAAATTTGGTGTGGTCGCAGCAGCCATCTAAAGTGGTGTTGATTGCGAAGACTAGTTTTCTCATACGTTTGATTTTAATATTAATAATAACCCGTCCAGGTTTTTGAATTGCATAGCACATCCTTCGAGGGTGCCCCCTTCGATCATCCTTTCCATTCGGGCAAGTGACTCGTTATAAATGGTAATGCTGACTTTTGTCGTGCCGTTTTGCTCGCTGAAACTAAAATCCCATTCAGAACCCGGCAATTCGGGATTTTCCTCTTTGTCGGCAAAAGTATTGTATGTTTTGAAATTGGTTTTTGGACTAATGGAAGTAAATTTCTGAATAAACCAACGTTCCTGTCCGTCCGGGCTTACCATAGCCCAAAACCTTCGTCCGCCAACTTCAAAATTCATAACTTTTGTTTTTGCAACCAATGGTTTGGGCCCCCACCATTGGTCGAGCATTTCGGCTGTCGTCCACGCTTCCCAAACCAGTTCAAGATCGGCGTTAAATTCACGCGTCATGTACATGGTTTTGCTTTCTTTATTTACGGAAAAATCAAGTAAGAGATCATTGCTCATTTTTTCTGTTTTTTTATGGTTGCTAACAAATCGTCCA
This sequence comes from Mucilaginibacter sp., assembly GCA_043739405.1. GTDB lineage: Bacteria > Bacteroidota > Bacteroidia > Sphingobacteriales > Sphingobacteriaceae > Mucilaginibacter. Next base: position 21,090 of record JAYUEE010000088.1, read on the forward strand.
GTTGGTTGAAACGGCTTTCCCAAATTTTGCGGAACTGCTCGATCCATTTGTCTATTTCTTTCATTTTGTCTATTTCGAGCTGGTAATAAATTTCCCGGCCCTTGTGCTCTTGTTTTATCAGTTCGCACTCGGTCAAAATGCGCAGATGTTTGGAAACCCCTTGCCGGGTCGAGTCAAAATGTTCGGCAATGGCATTAGGTGTCATGGACTGCACTGCAATTAAGGCTATGATTGCCCTTCTTGTCGGGTCTGCAATTGCCTGGAAAATATCTCTTCTCATTTGTTCTGATCTAATTTACGAAACCAATCGGTTGCAAATATATACGCAACCGTTCGGCTTCGCAATTTTTTTTAATTTTTTTACAACTTCAGTTGTGACTAAATAGAGAGCAGTAGGCCGCATCTAGTTTACAGTTTATCGTATATTTAAAACATGAACAGGGTATTACTATTTATTGCCGGTTTAACCATATTCACAAGTTGTAACAGTAACCGCACCTCCAAGGTCATTTCAAACGATTCAGCCAAAAAAGTAAAAGATAACGTCGTTAAAGGAAACGTCACAGACTCTGTAGCTACATCAAACAGCGATCAGGAAGGCCCCACATTCGATGAAGTAAAAGCCGACCTTTTATCCCAATACAACAAAATTGAGCGCATAGACACAACTGTTATTATCGGCAAAGACAGCATGCATGTTCATGAGAAATATTATTGCTTGCATGATAGCGCTTTGGTTGTCCCGAAGAAATACTTGTGGGGCGGCGATAAATCGAAAGATTTTGTAACGCACAACTTTGCTTCGAAAATTCTGATCATAAAAAACAGAGACACAATAATTGATAGAATTTTTCGCGTGTCTGATTTCAATACCGCAATATTCCCTGAGGAACAACACTATGCCATTTTATTTGACAGTCGTTTTGAAGGATACAACAGACTTTATGACGGTTTGGTCTTTGGATATTCGATAACCATTCCCCTCACAGATGTTGGGGTTGCGGCATACATGGTAATAGATAAAAATGGCAAATACAGGCCAGTCAACGACTTTGACATGATAAACCAAATTAAAAGGTGATATTTCATCCCTAACTTGCACTTAGTAATAAACACCATGCTATGAATGAGGATAAGATCATAGTTAAAACCGCCGAAGACCGCGAAAAGCTTTTTATAGCGTTATATCAAAGTGCTTTCCCGGCAGTGGCCAGGTACGTGAGAAAAATGGGCGGTACGTTTGATGAGGCGAAAGACATTTTCCAGGATGCTTTGGTAATTTATTACGAAAAGGCTATTTCAAACACCCTGGCACTTCAGAGCAATGAGAAAGCCTACCTTTTGGGAATCGCCAAACACTTATGGCTCAGGAAGTTTAAAGACAACTGTCATTATATCGCGCTGGATGCATTTGAAGTTGAAAATGAAGAAGCCGCGCAACCATCTGACAGCAAAATATTAAACTTCCTGCAAACAGCAGGCAAAAAGTGTATGGATCTGCTGCGCTCTTTCTATTACGACGAGTTGCCATTGAATGATATTGCCGAAAGGTTTGGCTTTTCAGGCGCACGATCAGCTACTGTGCAGAAATACAAATGCCTGGAAAAAGTAAGGGAAACCGTTAAAGAAAAATCACTGACCTATGAGGACTTCCTTGCTTGAGACCGAACAAATAGAAACGCATTTGCAGCAGCGCTCTGAACACGGCGATGCGCTGGTGTTTGAAGCCAGGCTATTGCTACAACCCGGACTGAAGGATAAAATGCTTTGGCAGCAAAAGACCTATAGCATTATCAGGCAATATGGTCGCGAAGAGTTAAAGCGGGAAATTGAAGAAGTCCATCAAAAACTATTTAACGAGGATCGGCATCAAAGCTTCAGGCAAAAAATAATGCGCCTGTTTTCAAAAAAGTAATCAAATAACATCATGAATATCGACAAAAATGAGTTCCGCAAATACGCGGTGGGGCATTGCCATGTCCAAAGTTTATATGTAGACCAATACATTTCCAAAACGGAAAACAGCATTTACGCGATGACACCTTATATTATGGAAGAACGTGAGATGCGTATGTCGCAAATGGATGTCTTCTCTCGCCTGATGATGGACCGCATAATTTTCCTCGGTGCGGCTGTTGACGATAACGTTGCGAACATCATCCAGGCGCAATTGCTGTTCCTGCAATCAGCTGATGCGAAGAAGGATATCCAAATGTACATAAATTCGCCGGGCGGCTCAGTTTATGCCGGCTTTGGCATTTATGATACGATGCATCTGATAGGTCCGGATGTGGCGACGATTTGTACCGGCATGGCAGCATCTATGGCTGCTGTATTGTTGTGTTCGGGTGCAGCCGGCAAACGTGCGGCGCTTAACCATTCGAGGGTAATGCTGCACCAACCATTGGGCGGTGTACAGGGCCCGGCTTCGGATATTGAGATCACCGCAAGGGAAGTATTGAAAGTGAAGAAGGAGCTATATACCATCTTATCCAAACACAGCGGGCAGGAATATCAAAAAATACATGATGTATCTGACAGAGACTTTTGGATGATAGCTGCCGAGGCAAAAGAATTTGGGATAATTGATGAGGTGTTGGGGAACTAATGTGCCGCCACTGCTTCCGTATCAGCTTCTACTTTTTCCTTGATATTCCGTCGCCCAATAAATAAAATCAAAGCCGAAACTACAGCTGCCACCGCCATAACGGTTGCCAGCGGCATGGCAGACTTACTGCTGAATAAACCCATTGCCGATGATGAAACAGCGCCCAGGCCCAATTGCATCGCGCCAAGCAACGCTGAAGCTACTCCCGCGTTACGGGAGAATGGCGCCATGGAAAGCGCGGAGGTATTGGGATTCATCATACCCACCCAAAACAAAACCAGGAATATCATGGCAATTGTACCTGCCAGGCCAAACCAGCCGTTTAGCGTACCAACCAGGAATATACCTGAAAAAAAGATAAAGCACACTGCCGATACCGCTATGATCTGCTCGCTTTTGAAACGTTTTAATAACTGCGTGTTAACCTGGCCTGCTCCAATAAAGCCAACCGCAATTCCGGCAAACACCCAGCCAAATTCGCGTTTGCCTAATCCGAAGATATCCATAAATACGAGCGGCGAGCCGGCAACATAGGCAAACAACGCGCAGAAGGCCACGGAGCCCGAAATAGCATAGGTATAAAATTGCGGGTTACGGATAACCGAGAGGAAACTATTGACAATGGGCCCGGGCTTTAGTGAGTACGTTTTATCCGGCTTATAGCTTTCGGGCAGGGCGAAGATTGAAGCAAGCAAAACGATCACAGCGATAGCAAGCAAAACCACAAATACCGATTGCCACCCGAAAGCGAGGGTAAGATAACTGCCGGCCGTAGGTGCCAACAAGGGCGATGCACCCAGCACCACGAACAACAGTGCATATACTTTGGCGATCTCGCTTACCGGGAAAAGATCTCGCACCATGGCCAGGCAGGCAACCTGCGCCGCACAACCGCCCAAAGCCTGGAACAAACGCATAACGATCAGCATTTCGACCGAGCTGGACAAAAAGCAGCCAACCGACGCAATAACGTAAATTGACAAGCCAAAATAAAGCGGCGCTTTACGCCCGAACCTGTCCATCAGCGGGCCATAAAGCAGCTGACCAAAAGCTATCCCTATAAAATAGCTGGACAACGACAGATCGACACGGGCGCTGACTGTGTGCAGCGATTTGGCAATATCGCCAAACGCGGGCAGGTACATATCGATGGAAAATGGATTGAGCGCGATAAGCAAACCGAGGATCAATACCAGGAAGATGTAGCGTTTTTTGGTCATGAAATGTTCATAGCATGTAATTCATGGTTCATAGTTACAAAAAACCGCAGACCTATCACCTTTTAGAATATCAACATGACTGAAAAATTACTCATACTACTCATCGGCAGGCTCCCAAAGCTCAATTTTATTCCCTTCGGGATCGAGGATGTGGACAAATTTGCCGTATTCGTAGCTTGCTATTTCATCTACTATCGTTACACCGGCGCTCTTTAGCTCCTCAAGCAACGCTACAAGATTTTCAACCCGGTAATTGATCATAAAATCTTTGGTTGAGGGTTCGAAAGATTTGGTATTGGCAGCAAAAGTGCTCCATGTGGTAGAACCTTGAGCATCACTATCTATTTCGCGCCATTCGAAAGTGGCGCCATAGCCTTTGTTATCAAGACCCAGGTTTTTGGTGTACCATTCGTTCATTGCCTTTGGGTCGTTGCACTTAAAAAATATGCCGCCTATACCGGTTACTTTTTTCATATGATGTTGTTTTTTTCGTTTTCGTTCACACAAAACTAATGAACAATCCCAATCAACAACTCATACTTTTGGGCGATTTTAAATAAATACCGGAATTTTTTATTACTTAAAAAAGGTTAACTTTGATCATAGCAATTTACTCAAATGAGACTGGTAATAGATTTCGACGAAAAATATAAAGACCTCTTTTTAGAAGCCGCAAAAACTGCAAAAGCTACTATCATCACTGAAGAACCCGACTTTTGGACAGAATTGCCCGAACACGTTAAAACCGGCATTAAAAGGGGCCAGGAACAAGCCAGGAACGGCCAGACCAAATCATACGAAGAAGTAAAAAAGATGCTGTCTAACAGATGAGTTTAGAGATCATTTTTACCGATGATGCTTCCGAAATGCTTTTATCCATAACCAACTTTATTGAAAGTAAATGGGGTGCGAAACAGGCTGATAAATTCCTTTCAAAAACATATAAAACTATAGACCTTATATCGAAACAACCATATCTATTTAAAGCATCCGCAATCGAAGAAAATGTCAGAATCGGGATTGTATCTAAACAGACGTCTTTCTTTTACGAAATACAGGATAGCAAAATAATCATTTTATTCTTTTGGGATAACCGGCAAGACCCTATATTTATTGGCTGATCCAACCTAAAAGCAGCTATTCGATGGCCTTACTAACAATCCTTTTTTGCATTATCCTGCTCGTTATTTTAGTGAGCTGGGCGAAAGTGAACCCTTTCCTGGCTTTTTTAATCGTATCCATTACGGCAGGCCTGATGCTCGGCATCCCCATGGATAAAATTACGGCATCGGTGCAAACGGGGCTGGGTAAGACGCTGGGTGACATCACTATCATCATCATCCTCGGCGCTATGATCGGTAAATTGGTTGCCACGAGCGGTGCAGCACAAAAAATCGCCAACTTACTCGTAAACCTTTTTGGGGTTAGATATATTCAGTGGGCGTTGGTTGTAGTTGGGTTTATTGTCGGCATACCCTTGTTTTATAACACTGGCTTTGTGCTGATGGTCCCGCTTATTTTTTCTGTCGTGTACAAATACAAATTGCCTGCCGTGTATATCGGACTGCCTATGCTTGCAGCGCTGTCGGTTACGCATGGTTTTCTGCCGCCTCACCCCTCACCTACTGCTTTGGTTGGCATGTTTCACGCCAATATGGGTACTACTTTAATGTACGGCCTGATACTGGCAGTACCGGCTATTATTCTCGCGGGGCCGGTGTTTGCAAGCACATTGAAAAACATGCCTTCAACACCGCTGGAAACTTTCAGGGCCGAAGAATTACCGGATGATAAATTACCAGGCGGCTTCGTCAGCTTTTTCACAGCTTTGCTACCAGTTATGCTGCTCATGGCGAGCGCCATTTACCTTAATAACGACCATAGTACAAGTGCTGTTCATAAACTCATCGCATTTATCGGTGATGCGCCCATCGTAATGCTTATATCCATCATCACAGCAACTTACTCTTTGGGCATTTCACAGGGCAGAGGTATGAAAGAAGTAGGCACGCTGTATGTTGATGCGGTGAAAGACATTGCGCCTATCCTGCTTATCATAGGCGGCTCCGGCATATTTAAGGAAGTTTTGGTGGATAGCGGCGTGAATAAAGTTATAACCGAATCGATGCAAAACCTTAGTTTGCAGCCATTGCTTTTAGGATGGTTGCTTGCCGCGATCATCCGGATTAGCCTGGGTTCGGCAACGGTAGCCGGTTTAACCGCCGCGGGTATCATGTCGACCATGGTATTGCACGATCATAGTATTAACCCCAACCTGATGGTGCTTGCCATTGGCGCAGGCAGTCTCGCATTTTCGCACGTAAATGATGGCGGCTTCTGGATGTTTAAGGAGTATTTCAATTTATCGATAAAGGACACCATCAAATCATGGTCGGTAATGGAGTCGATCGTTTCTGTGGTGGGAATAATCGGCGTCCTGATCATTAATGCGATTATCCGTTAACCAGTGATCGGTGATTGGTTAACTTGGTAACGAATTGCTAAAACAATAATCATAGGAATCCTTTAAGGTAACGATATACAAGTTGGGACAAGCCCAAACAAATATAATTAGTTTCGCTTTGCATTTAAAAGTTCTTTTGTATCTTTATTACACCGATAGGGGGCATGATGACTGCAAACTCAAATGCGCATTTTGATAAGGTAAGAGTGCCAGCCCGATTCGGATTTACGTCCCCAGTGCACGTACAACTTCGATACATTTAGAGGTTCTATCTATAACCTGCTTTAGCGTCCCTTTATCGTAATGGGTAACGGTTGCTGTGTCTCTATAATTGATAAAACCAACGCCCTGTTTGAGGGGTTTATGATTTTCAAAAATATCAACCAAGTGATGTGCCATTGCATTTCTATGTCCCCTTACATATCTCAATTCAATAAAAAGTTTGTGATATTTTTTGTCGAAGTCATTGCTGTAAATATTTTTCAGAATGGTTTCAAGGGTAGCTATTTTAGAATCAAAAGTCATTCTATCTAAAACTATAACAAAGAGTTCAGCCCCCTTATCAAGGTCAGACGTAAAATATTGACATATAAAATCTTCAATATCCTTTTCAAGTATAGTACATAAATGAAGTATTTCGCCTCTTATAAGATAGCTTTTAGTGATTATTTCGCCTTTTACGCTCATTATGATTAGGTTTTAATTGGTTTATTTTCTAAAAATATGAAAATAAATGCAAATAAATTTGGAAGATGTTGGGACAAATGTTTATATTTGTATAACAAAACGGTAAAGCAATGACAACTAACTTCAAATCCCTCATTCAAGTGTTAGACTTCTTCAAAAGCGAAGAAACTTGCATCCAGTATTTAGCTGACCAACGTTGGAGCGATACCCCATCTTGCCCTCATTGTGGCAACGTTGGTGCATACATCACTAACAGGGGTTTTAAATGCAAAGCAAAAGAATGTCAGAAGAAATTTACCGTTACTACTGGCACTATCTTCGAGAACACCAAAATATCATTGCGCCTGTGGTTTGCTACTATTTACTTAGCAACTGCACACAAAAAAGGTATTTCTTCTCACCAGTTAGCCCGTGACCTTAACATCACTCAAAAAACTGCTTGGTTCTTATTACACCGTGTACGTGAAATGCTAAAGAACAATGCACCTGCAATGTTAGACGGTACGGTTGAAGTTGACGAAACCTATGTAGGTGGAAAAAGCAAAAACAAACATGCTTCTAAAAGAGTGCCTAACTCACAAGGTCGTTCAGGTAATGGTAAAACTGCGGTTGTTGGCTTATTAAGCCGTGACGGTGCTGTTAAAACCTTTGTGATTGACAATACCGAAGCAAATACCCTGCAACCGATTATGTTAGCTAACGTAAAGCCATCTGCAACCGTTGTAACAGATGCTTACAGGTCATACAATGGTTTATCTACTGTTTATAATCACATTACTGTAAAGCATACTGAAAACAACTACATCACAGTTGGCGAAGACCACACAAACAATATTGAGGGCTTTTGGTCATTATTGAAAAGAGGCATTATCGGTATCTATCACAACGTTTCTCCAAAACACTTACACAGGTATTGCAATGAGTTTGGTTTCCGTTACAATAGCCGCAAGGTTGCAGATGTTACCCGTTTTGAAGATGCCTTTAAAAGGGTTAATAATATCCGTTTGACTTATACTAAACTTATTGCTTAACTTTGAATATGGCAAAGAAGAAAGAGCCGAAAGGCAGGCCGGAGCATTACGAAAAGAGCACGCTTAAAATCAACGGGACTTTTGACCAAGTAATCCAGGCTTCGTTTTTAGGTAAACCAAAAGAGGCTAAGAAAGAAGAAAAGTAATTGCCATTTTATCAGCTAATGAGTATTCCAGTACCGTGTTAGCATCCTTTATTTGAGCGTATTACCTACTCAAAGGTAAAATATTATGCTCAAAAAAACAATAGTAATTATCGGGATAATTTGGTGCTGTTTGGGATGCAGTAAAAGGAATCTTTGCAAAAGAACATACACTGATTCGATTTTTGTTCACCTGACCAACGGGAAATTGGATACAATCACATTAGATGTTGGCAATCCGATGAAAAATGGTATACATATATACTATTTGAAAAAGAAAAATCATCGATAGTTCTTTTTGTATACAACACCACCGCGTTTTATTATTGCGTATTTTATCTTAGAATCAACAAGTTCGGGGTGTTTATTCGCTTCAATAGTAATGAGTTTAATTGCATACTTAACTGCATTTTTATATTCAGGCCCTTTTTCTACAAGTGGCAATATATCATCTACTTCACCAACTGGAATGACGAAATCTCGAGTGTAATGTTCAATAGTAAACTTTGGCTCCGATACGATAAAGTGCAAATCGTTCTCTGAAACCCTTATGAGAATTGCGCCCAAAAAAGGTTTCCCGTTTACAAATTGTGCTACGATTATTCCCGGTTCAATATGGTTAATGTATTTATCACGCATAATTATTTTGTCGCTGTTTGATAATTGATTTAGGTATGCAAACAGATTGTTTTTAATCGCATAGCCTATATTATTGACATTATCATCAAATGAGAAATTATTACCGTAATTACTTCTGATTATATTATCAATAGACTGATTACCCATTTTGCCTATACCAGCACCCATAAAGTAAAAAGAGCCTATATGCTTAATTTTTGAAGTTGTATCAGAACTACTACCAATCCCCATTTCATTACTAATTGCCTTTGAATCAGCTGCAAATACAACACTATCAGACGAAACGCATGCGATAATACATGTTCCGTGTGTTATCTTTAAATGGCTGCTTTTATTAGTACAATTTAATGATGATATTATTATCGAAAGTAGTAGTAATCTTTTCATATCGATTAAGGTTCGCATAAACCTACCGATTAAAAATCAAATCATAAAGTTTACGAATTTTAAACCTATATTTAATCTTTCATTTAGGCAAGTAACCACTTGCCGTTGATAAGGTTTAGGTTTAAGCCCCCAAGCAGCGAGTGCAAGGGGGTTTATAATTTTCATATAACAAATGGCAATACTACTATTAATGCTATTGCCATAATTATACCAAATACCTCAAGAAATTGTTCGTTTGTGGCGTCACCTGAAAACACAGCTTTGAAAGAAGCTTTTATTTTTGACATGATATTTTTAAGGGGGTTAAATATCTATAAAAGCCTTATACGTAAGTTAGTTATAAATGTTTTGTCCCAACTTGTATATCGTTACCTCCTTTAATCTATTAAATCATAGTTCAGACAAATATGGAAAACAAAACATACGGCATCATCGGCCTCGGAAAAATGGGGCTTAACCTTGCCCTGCAGGCTGCCGAAAAAGGATATAAAATTATCGGCTATGATAAGCATACCCCGGCGGGCGTTACACAGGACAACCTGGTATTTGCCGATAGCCTTCCGGCGCTTGTGCACCAACTTCCGGCGCCGCGGAAGGTATTTGTTTATATACCTGCAGGCCAATCGGTTGACCACGTGATCGGCGGATTGGTGCCGTTGCTTAGCAAGGGTGATATCATCATAGATGGTGGTAATTCTTACTGGGGTGATAGTATTCGTCGCGCCGAGAAATTGAAAGAACATGGTCTTTATCTTATCGACTGCGGTACCAGTGGCGGAACAAGCGGGGCACGTAACGGGGCCTGCTTTATGATAGGCGGCGAAAAAGAAGCGGTGAGCCAGGTTGAAGATTTACTGAAAGACTTGTCCGTACCCAACGGCTATACCCATTGCGGTGCGCCGGGCTCGGGTCATTTTGTAAAACTGGTGCATAATGGTATCGAGTTTGGTATGCTGCAGGCTATTGGCGAGGGTATGGACCTGTTGGAGCACTATCGCGAAAAGCTGAACATCAGCGAGATTTTATATACCTGGAACCATGGCTCGGTAGTACGCAGCTGGCTGATCGAACTGATGAAGCAATTGTATGATGAAAAGCAGGGCTTCAATGTGCCATCCTATGTGGAAGATACCGGTGAAGTGAACTGGCTGGTAAGCGACGCCATGCGAATGGAAGTATCTATCCCCGTCATTTCGCAATCAGTAATGCAGCTGATCGCCTCGCGCGATAAGGATCATACCTCACCTAAGGCTATTGCCATGATGCGCAACGGTTTCGGCGGTCACCCGTTTGGTACCGATGCGGGTATTGAGCATGAAAGACATTTTGGACGCGTGGGAGGGTACGAAGAAGAGAAATGATATTTTGATCTTATTAAACCATAGAATAGCATCTCTTATTAACGTGAGTCTTAACTACGTCAATAAAATCCACCAGGTCAAAAGGCTTACAGATATATGCATCGGCGCCGGCTTCTACTTTTACGTCGTGTATGTTCCTGTTTGCCGACATTAAAACAACCGATGTTTCCTTGAGTTGAGGGTTACCTTTGATATACTTACAGATATTCGCACCTGAATATCCCTTCAAATTCAGGTCAAGCAGCACAAGATCAGCCTGGCTACTATGCAATTTACTTTCAAAGCTTTCAAATTCATCAAGGCTTGACACCTCGTAACCTTCGTCTTCCAAAATAATTGTTGCAATATCTACGATATCTTGTTCGTCCTCTATGATCAGGATCTTTTTCATCTGTTAAGTTTAGTTGATCCTTTTACGGGCCTGATAATAAGAAAGTTTAGGATCTCAATATTCTACTCCTGCTATTCAGCACTATAACCTTTTTAAGCATTATTTCGTTAACACGGGAAAACTACAAACAATTGCGAACCATCATTTCTTTAGAGCCTACTTATGTCTGCCAAACCTGTGGTGAAGAATTTAAATTCAAGAGGCACAGGGGAGTTTTGCTAAAGACATTCTTTTTTTTCGCAGACATACGGAAATACTACTGCAGTAATTGTAAAACAACCTATTACGTGTACCTGGGCACCGAGCCAAAAGTGGCCAATATGTTTAAAGCACATAAACATTAACTTCTCCTATTAGGTCATCGCAACCAAATTTATTTTTGCTGTAATACCTGTTTTTAAAAAATCTGTTCTACTTTTAAGGTAAATTGCCTTTACCACATTAATAGATAACAGCTTATGAAAACCTTTAAACTGTCGGCATTCGTCATTCTGTCTCTTTTTTCACTATCGCTTTATGCCCAGCAGGAAACTGTGGATACTGCCGCTTTCCGCAAGATCCGCAATGCCGAAATGAGCAATTCGCACATACCATGGATAGCTCATTATATTACAGATGTTTCGGGCTCAAGGCTCACCAATTCGCCTGGATTTTTCCGTGCGGGCAAATGGGCTGTTGAAACCATGAAAAGCTGGGGTATGGCTAATGCCACCCTGGAGCCATGGGGCAATTACGGCCGGGGCTGGGAAATACAAGATTTCAGCGTATCTATGACAGCTCCATACGCGCAATCGATCATTGGTTATGCAGCACCATGGAGCGCAAATACAAATGGCGAACTCAAAGCCCCGGTTGCTATATTGAATATCAACCAGATAGCTGATTCGGCCTATATGTCGAAGCATTTGGGCGACTATAAGGGTAAGATCATATTTCTTACAAGCGACCGTAAAAAAATTGACGGCGACTTTAAGCCCTTTTCCACCCGGCTTACCGACAGCCAGTTGATGAAAATGCCCGATGACTATATGATAACACGCGCGCAAATAGATGGCTACATCAAAATATTGGCTGCGGAGGATGTGATGTTACATAAATTACAGGCGGCCGGTGCTTTGGCATTGCTCACATCTAATGGGCGTGATGGAACAGTTGCTGTACAGGGATTTAACGGGTATAAGGTCGGTTGGACGCAAGGTTTGCCTGAAGCGGTTATTTCGGGTGTTGATGGTTTAAAAATTAAGCGCCTTATTGCATCGGGCCATACAGTAGAATTGTCCTTAGCTATCAGAGGCAAGTTCTATAGCGATGATATTAAGGGTTATAACATTGTTGGTGAAATACCCGGCAGCGACCCTAAATTAAAAGCGCAGTATGTGATGCTCGGCGGCCATATGGATTCGTGGACGGCAGGTACGGGTGCCACCGATAACGGCGCGGGATGCATTGTAATGATGGAGGCAGTGCGATTGCTGGATTCATTACATCTTCAGCCTAAACGCACCGTCCGGATAGTAATGTGGAGCGGCGAAGAACAAGGCTTGTTAGGCTCGTACGGTTATGTTAAAAATCACTTCGGAAGCGCTGAAACCGGCGAACTAAAACCCGAACAGGCCAAAGTATCTGCCTATTTTAATTTGGACAACGGCAGCGGTAAGATCAGAGGTATTTATGCGCAGGGTAATACCGCCATCAAACCCATATTTGAGCAATGGCTGGTACCTTTTAACGACCTGGGCGCTAAAACAGTGACCTTAAGCAATACCGGTTCGACCGATCATTTATCGTTTGACTGGGTGGGTATACCGGGTTTCCAGTTTATACAGGACCCGCTGGATTACGAAACCAAAACGCATCACACCAATATGGACACCTATGATTACCTGCAAATTGACGACCTGAAACAGGCAGCCGTAATTGTAGCTTCATTTGTTTACCAGGCAGCCAACCGGCCCGATATGTTGCCAAGGAAACCGTTGGTTAAAGAAAAGTTTGTGTTTGATGGGTTTTAAAATATGAACGTGTGATATGTCTTAGGGGGAATTGTTTCTCTGGTTGTCGGATTTTACTTGACGAGAAGCAGCATAAAAAAATACGTCCAACATTAGGAAGACGACATGGGATTTGACGCCAAAATGATTGCAGGGGGTGTAGGCCTTATAGTAATAGGTATTGGACTAATAGCAAAGGCTTTTTAGCACTTCTAATATAAAATAGGGTCGTATTATTATTTCTTTACAAGATAGATCAACTGTCCCAGGTGCGTACTCAGGTGGTTCGTACGGTTAATAATGAGGTTTAGCTTATTACGCTGAGGTTCTTTTATAAAGTCTTCTGCTGATACCGAGTTGTGCCTTTTAAACCACTCATCCGCCGGAGTTGCATCAATATGTTGCTGAAGCTCTGTTGTTACTTCATCCCAGCATTCGCGCAATTCGGCGATGGAAGGTTTTTCGAGCCCTGATTTATCAGGATTCTCAACAAACACCTCATAAAGGTCGGGATATTGCCGTTCACCAAAACCAAGAATCGGGAACATCGCATCATGCACCGCGGTCAAATGTCCCAACAGGTACACCCCCGTGTTACGACCGGGAGCTGTCTCGGCTGATAGCTCCTCATCGCTCAGCTTGTGGAACAGGTCGCTGGTACGATTGTTTACTACCTGCCAATACGATATAACCATTTTGATCATTATTTCTTTTTCGGTTGCGACCAGGTTTGTTTGAATGGTTTCCATGAATCTCTTTTTAATAGGTTACAGGTCAAATATCCGTGTACTAATTTAAAACTCATAACATTGTTGTGTAAACTTTTAGCCATCAAATTTTTTATTAATTTTAAAACCATGAAAATGTCCAGGAGAAGGGCCATACAAGCCATTGCGCTTGCGGTGCCTGCACTTAAATTAATGCCGGGCTATGCCTTTGGTAAACCTGATCCTGCGATACAAAGCGGGGCCTTCGTTGGCACACGCGAATCGTTAAAGAAATATGTGATACCAGATTGGTTCCGCGACGCCAAGTTCGGCATATGGGCGCATTGGGGCCCTCAATCTGCTATTGAGGCAGGCGATTGGTATGCCCGTAATATGTACATGCAGGGCAGCGACCAAAACAAGCATTTTGTGAGCCATTATGGCCATCCTTCCAAAATCGGGTATAAAGACACCATCCCAAACTGGAAAGCGGAAAAATTTGATGCAGATTACCTGGTTGGTTTATATAAGAAGGCCGGCGCCAAATATTTTATGTCGATGGGTGTGCACCACGATAACTTCGACCTGTGGAACTCCAAACATAACCTGTGGAACGCGGCACAAATGGGGCCGAAAATTGATATCGTCGGGCAGTGGAAAAAAGCGACCCAGAAACACGGCCTCAAATTTGGTATCAGCGACCATTTATGGATAAGCCCCAAATGGTTTTCGACCAGCAAAGGCGCAGATAAAGATGGCCCTTTTGCAGGCATTCCTTATGATGGGGCAAATATGCAATATTCTAGCCTGTACGGACATTCGAAAAAGGTCTACTCCGATTTGACATGGAACGAAGATGGCATCCCTGCCTACTGGAAAGAACATTGGTACATGCGTATCAAGGACCTGGTTGATCAATACCAGCCCGACCTGTTGTATTGCGACGGCCCAATCCCTTTTGAAGAACATGGGCTGAAAATCCTTGCCCATTTGTATAACCAAAGCGCGGTAAAGCACCACGGGATAACCCAGTCGGTGTACACCAGCAAACGTCCTGAAGATTCGCAGGTGGGCACCTGTGTTTTTGATGTGGAGCGCGGCGTGGTCGACTCGATATGGCCCCGCCCATGGCAAACCGATACCTGTGTGGGCGACTGGCATTATAACCGCAATATGATAGGCCATTATAAAACATCGAAAACGGTGGTGGATATGCTGGTGGATATTGTAAGCCGTAACGGTAACCTGATGTTGAACTTCCCGTTGCCTGCAAGCGGCATGTTAGACAGCGACGAATTAAATACGCTGGACGGTATAACCAAATGGATGGCGGTAAACAGCGAAGCTATTTATGCTACGCGCCCATGGAAGATTTATGGAGAAAGCCCGGCGGTAGCCGTTCCGACAGGGACCTCGTTTAACGAAAGCAAGCGACAGGGGTTAACTTTTAACGACGTCAGGTTTACCACCAAAGGAAAAACGCTTTATACCTTCTTTATGGGCTGGCCCGAAAACGGGCAGGTGACCATCAAACCATTAGCCGCAAACAATGCACAGGGGACCGGAAAAATTGAAAACATAGAGTTGTTAGGTTACGGCAAGGTTGAATTTACAAGAGATAATGAGGGTTTAAAAGTATCCCTGCCGGCACAAAAACCCTGCGACCATGCTTATGCCTTAAAGCTTTCGGGGATCGATTTAACTTAGCATGAAAATATTAGTCTGTACCCAACCCGGCAATTTCGAATACCAAACTGCGGCGGAGCCTGTTTTGACAGAGGGCCATACCATCCTCAAAATAAAAAGGATCGGCATTTGCGGCACCGACTTGCATGCCTATGAAGGCACACAGCCCTATTTTGATTACCCGCGTATTTTGGGTCATGAACTTGCAGCCGAAATTGTTGAGGCAGATAACGCCCCGGGATTTGAAACCGGCGAGGCGGTAACTATCATCCCATATTTTAATTGCGGCATATGTATTGCCTGCCGCTCGGGTAAACCCAACTGCTGTGCTAACCTGGAGGTATGCGGTGTGCATCGGGATGGCGGTATGGTAGAGTACCTTTCCGTCCCATCCTACTCCCTGGTTCACAGTGATGGTTTAAGTTTTGACGAACTGGCCCTGGTTGAACCGCTGGCCATAGGCGCACATGGCGTTAGACGGGCCGAGGTAAAAGCGGGTGAGTTTGTACTCGTGATAGGCGCCGGGCCCATAGGTTTGGGCGTGATGGAATTTGCCCGGATCGCAGGTGCGAAAGTAATTGCGATGGATGTGAACGAATCCCGTTTAGCTTTTTGTAAGGATAAACTAAAAGTTGAATACCTCGTTAACGCCCGTTCGGCAAACGTTGCTGAGCAACTGATGGATATTACCAACGGCGATATGCCGCACGTGGTGATTGATGCCACGGGTAACCTGCACGCTATCAATACGGCCTTTCAATATATGTCGCCTGGCGGGCGGTATGTTTTAGTCGGATTGCAAAAGGAGGACATCAGCTTTAGTCACCCCAAATTCCATAAACTGGAAGGTACCTTAACAAGCAGCCGGAATGCTACGCGTGCCGATTTTGAACTGGTAATGAACTCACTCAAAACTGGGCTTGTTGATCCGCTCACGTATATCACGCACCGGGTAAAGTTTGACCAGGTAAAATACGAGTTTCCTAACTGGCTTAAGCCTGAAACAGGGGTTATTAAGGCGATGGTGGAGATATGATTGGGTTGGTTTAGCCTAATGGGAAAACTTCATTTTCTGTTCGGCATTATTACCTTATATTTGAATTAGATCTTGTCCTCGAATCATATTTTATGAGAAAAGTAATTTATTTTTTAATTGCGGTTCTTTTCATCTCGATATTTTTTCTTTTTACTTGTCGTGAATTGTGGGGTGATCATCCGTTAGGAAACCACCTGGATCTATTAGAAGGAGACCATATACAAGATAGAATTATAGTTTATTGCTCAAGTAAAGATTTTGGAACGTGTACAGGAGGAGTCCCGGTTATTCCTACTTACGAGCATGAATTTATTGACGGAAAGTATGCAGAATACGTAGAAACCGCCAAATCAAATCAAAATTGGGTAATAGCTAAGTCTCTTCAAATAAAGGATAATAAAGAAAAATATTGGATTATTAATAAGGACTTTGATGTTGAGAACGCCGACAAAATAAATTTTGATAGTATTATTCAGGCTCATATAACTGGACCTCTGGATATCATCGCCTTTAAAAAGAAATTAAGGGAATTTAATATAGACTTAAGTTTTGACTAGCTATTTATTTTAGCTGAAGAACCTAACCTTGAAGTCTTTTGCTCGGTTAAATTATCTTTTATCTCAGTTTGACCGGTTTCTTCCAAATACTTCTTCCTGATCAGATGCGCCATCTTATGTTCACCTGTATGGCTCCATCCCGGCGGCATAATGATATAAAAAAGTTTGTTCTTAATTCCGGGTGCCTTAGCAACGTCACGGCCGAGTGCCACCAGTTCGCCAAAATAAGCATCCAGGAAGCTGCTTTTCTTCATTGGTCGGGTTATGCCGTATTCGATTGGCATGTTACGGTCCTCAGGCTGGTAGGTGCCAAATACGTGGTCCCATATGTTCAACAGGTTACAGTAATTGGTATCCATATACGCCGGGTTACGTGCATGGTGCACGCGGTGGAAAGAGGGTGTCAATACGATCTTACCTAAAAGCCCAAAACGGGCGTCGTTCGCTAAATTTTCGCCGATATGGATAAACGCGCCCCAGGTGCCGTCGATAAACATAATAACAAATAACATAGCGGGGTTTACGCCCAATAAAATGCAAATGGTGGTGCGTATAATATCGGCATAAGGCGCCTCTAAAAAGAAGTGCGCGTAAGTTACAGACAAATTCATGGACTCAGGCGCATGATGCGTTGAATGCAGGCACCACAGGATGCGCACTTTATGCGCCAGGAAATGGTAGATGAAATGCGCAAACTCCCAAATGACATAGCCATAGATAAACCAGTACCAGGTAAAGGTGGTTTTAAATATAGCATGTTTCTCAAACAAGCCGATACATAATCCTACCATGGCAAAGGATATCACTCTGCCGATAAAGGCGTTGAGCACGTAAGTAAAGAATGATATTTTGTAATGGATGACATTGAAACGCTTGTAAAATGCACCACGAATGATTTCGATAAGCAACAGGAAAGGGATAAGCGGCCCCAAAACAGAGGTAATACCATGCCAGGTAAGTAATTGGTCGTACTTGCCCGACTTTATAATATCGACAAGTCCGCCGAAGCCCCAAAAGCCGGTAAACTCGCCCCAAATCACTTTCAAAAAATGCATTGCTCAGGCTAATTGATTAGGGCTAAGTTACGACGAAAATACACGCAGGGCAAATACAACAAGGTTAACGTTGGCCCAATTACAGATGAAAATGTATCAGACTTTAAAGAAGGGAAAATATACATCAAATTAAAATCCAATTAACTGCAGAAATGCACAATCTGGGGAGTGCCTGGTTTGCAAGTGAGGAAAAATGTGGAGGACTTTGGACAACAGGCAGTTATGGATTTCACCTGAAGTGAATATCAAAAAAAATCCCGTTTTTGCCCTAATTAACTTCAAATAATAATAAGATGTCACGATTAGAAAAATATCTGATTTCCCAATTAAGCGATATTAATTCCTAATGTTGATAAAATAACTAAAAGTTAATTTTTAAATTATAACTCATTCTATTTCAGTACTTTAAAAATGTTTATATATTTGGTATAACATTTGCCCCCCTATAGTTTTTTGACCTTAGAACTTATTAATTACTATTGACCTTAAACTCTTTAACATGAAATCTCTTATCATTCTATCATCAGCTCTAATTCTATGCGCTCTGACGGCAAATGCGCAGTCGACAAACAAAGTTGACGCCACCGTAAACAAAGCAAACGCTGCTGTAGCCAGCGCGAACTCAAGTGTAAACAATGCAGGCGCTACGGCACAAAATGCTGTAGGCACAGCACAAAATGCTAAAGCCCAGGTACAAGGAACCGCCGACCAGGTTGGCAATTTATTGGGTATTAAAAAGAAAACCGTAAGCTCAGTGCTGATCAAGGTTCCGGGAGCTAACCGCGCCAAGATAAAAGACCTGGTTGCTATTGTAAAAACCTGCGACGGTGTAGACGCCAAAGACGTGGATTTTGATGATTCAGCGCAAACGATCACCATCGGCACTTATAAAGGAAAATTGAACGATCTTCTTGATAACCTGGAAAAAAAGACGCCAACAGTAACGGACAATAACGCCAGCACTTCAAAAGCTGAAAACAGCATAACCATTAACTTGCAATAAATAGTTTGATTTAAAAGGTCAATGGTGTATAACTATTGACCTTTTAATACTTTACTACCCAGACAAATACCCGTCACAAAACTTCACCTAAATCCAATAAACCATGAAACGATTAATTCTTCTAACCTGCATAATGTCCCTTTTATTCACGGCCGCAAAAGCCCAGGGTCTGCTCGACAGCAAAATAAAAAAGGCTCAGGCTGCTATAAACAATGGTAGCACTTCCGCAAAAACCACTTTGAACTCTGCTGATACCCTTAAAAAACAAGGAGAACAAATAGGCGGAATGCTCGGTGTAAAAAAGAGAGTAGCCCTCACAATTAAAGTTCCGGGAGCTACACGCGGCCAGATAAAAGAATTGTGCGCTGCCGTAAAAAGCTGCCCGGGCGTAGGCGAAAAAAATGCAGAATATAACTGGGATGACACGGACCAAAGCATCACGGTAAAATACAAAGATCCTATAAACAAATTGCTGGAGGAAGTTGAGAAAGCTACTCCAAAGGTAACTGATGCCAATTCCACACTATCACCGGATGGCACTACGATAACTGTTAAATTATAAAAGACTTTTTATTAATAATAAGAATAGCCAACGGTATACATTCACTGCCGTTGACTATTTTTTATCAAAGGTCGAACCCCCTGCCTTGTTGTGGGTAGATGATATGCAGTAGTAAGTCGTTTTCAGCAGCCAACTGTTTCTTTATTCGTTCGATGCCGCTCTGCGGAGGCTTCACATGGGTAATCAGCACATTAAAGCCGGCCAGCGAGCCGGGTCCGGTTAATCTCTCCAATTCATGAAGTTCCTTCATCAGCCAGCGGGGAGTAAGGTGACCGAATAGTAACTTATCAGGCTGTTCATCCGGAAACGAAACTTCGATCATAATAGCTTTTAGTTTTTTCTCCCCGATTAAAGGTGTAACTGCATGCCATAATGTATCCAGGTTATGGCTCTTTTCAATCTCATCCGGGCCTGTATCGCCCAAGTATAACAGGTAATCATCATTGCTTCTAACCAAAAAAGCGGTACTTGTAAGATTGGAGTGGCTCAGCGGAAACGCCTTAACCGCCATTTCCGTATTTTCTATTTTTATTTCCTCTTTGGGTCGCAACGTTACATAGTGATATTTCTTTAGTTGTGGCGCCTCCCCTTCATCGGCAAAATTGGCCCAGCTTTTCCAGGTAAAGTAATGGGTCTTAAATGTTTCTATACAATCAGCGAAAGCGTAAATGCTTTTAACGCTGTCATCCGGCGAGTTGATAATTAATCCCGCAAGGTGGTCAAAATGCGAGTGAGAGATCAGGTATCCTTTGATATATTTCTTAAGCACCTGTTCGGCAGGAATGGCAAATACCTTATTCGTGACCGCTTTTTCGATGCCATAATGAAGTGTCCCGGCATCCAGGCATATATAATTATTACTACCCTGCAGCGCAAGCATGTAGGCTGAAAGATTACTTTCATCAATACCACCTTTTACACCCAGCGGAACTAACCTGAACGTACTTTTCGTTTGCTGGGCGAGCGAAGCAATGGACAATACCAGGAAAAAACCTGCAGCAGCAATTCTATTTATGAGGCGCATTTATTTAGTAATTTTATGTTAAAGCTTGCCTCTAAAATAAGGAAATATGAGTATTGCCACGACATTGAAACTTTGCTTGATTTTTACTTAATTTCGCGGCATGAAAACCAGCCGCATAGTTGCCAAGGCAATTACCCGACTTTTCTTTTTACTGTTACTGTTTGCGATTATCCCTTTGTTCCAGGTGGATAGCGCTAAGCTGAACCACCTTTATTTTGTTAGCCCCCATAAATGGGTATGGATATTTCCATGTGTCCTGGTAGGCGCATTTGTAACCTTATTTGCGGGCTGTACGATACAAAAATATACCAAAGCCGACTGGAACTGGCTATTGGTAATTAACACGGTTGTATTGCTGGCCTATTGCGTCACGCTATACGTGCGGGTGTTGCAACTGGTTAAGGTGTAGTGTCCTGCTTTAGCTTACTTTTCGAAAGCTTTTTTGGCTCATAATCCGCACCTAACAGCATGCCCCATGGCTTAAGGCTTTCGATTCTGTCAAATACGATCTTTACTATCGCCATCGCAGGGATAGCGAGGAACATGCCCGAAAGACCCCATATCATTTCACCGATGACAATGCCAAGAAACGAAAGCAGGGCATTTAGCCGCACCTTTGAACCTACTACCATGGGCAAAAGCACGTTGGAATCAACCAAATGAATACCGACAACAGTGATAGCTACAAAAAGTGCCTGCTGTACGTTGCCGGTGGCAAAAGTGACCAGCGAACTGAGGAATAATGCGGTGAAAATGCCCACATAAGGTATAATATTGAACATCCCGACGAGAATGCCCAGCAACAGCGCATATTTGATATCGAGGAAAAGAAATACGCTACAGGCTACACAGGATACAATAAACATTTCGAGCAGTAAACCAAGGATGTACTGGCGCAATATTTTCTGCACGCTCTCTACAATATCGTATACAACCTGCTGGTAGTCATCGCCCGAAACCTGTAACAGGAACTTAAACAACAAACGCCTGTAAAGCAATATCAGCAGCGTAAAGATGATGATGAATACAAAGAACAACATCAATGACCCTACGGCCCCTACCGTACCGCCAACCACCTCGCCACCCGACGACATGAGTTTATTGGTCGCATCATGGACATAATCCATCTGTTTTTCCATATTGATGTGAAATGATGATTGGATCCAGTCCTGTATTTGCAGGATGGAGCTGCTTACCTGTTTCCGTAGCATGGGCCAGTCATCCGCCAGTTTAGCTATTTGTGCGCCAACAAGATACATAACACCATAAATCACCCCTATCAACACCACTACGGCCGATGCTCCTGCGCCGCCGCGCGGCAGCCTGAGTTTCTTTTCGAAAAAATTGCATAAAGGCAATAATAGTATGGCAAATATGAAACCGAAGACCAATGGGTCGAGAAAATCCTTTCCGAGGATTATGAGGTATCCCAGGGCAACGAGGCCAACTAATACCAGCGCCAATTTTTCATAAAATGGTGCTACGATTTTTTTTTCTGACATAATTCAGGGTTTTTTATAGTTTACTTTAGCAGGCTAACGTTGCTGAAAGATAAATATTAATTTGTTATACGTAATTGGTGATTTGTGATTAGTTACCAGTCGCTAATCTTTAATCACCCGCTCCAAAACTTGTTTGATACTGGCATCCATTACCTGTTGAGGCTGTTTGCTGAATTGTTGTGTCCTTCTGTTGGCCAATATCACATTAAAGGATATAGCCTTGTGACCTAACGCAGCAGCCAGGCCATAAATACCAGCGGTTTCCATCTCAAGGTTGGTTATGCGCTGCCCACTGGAGCTAAAGCTTTGTATAGCTTCCATCAACCCGGTTATAGTTAACTTCGCCCTTACTTGTCGCCCCTGCGGCGCATAAAAACCGGGGGCACTGATGGTAATTCCGTGTTGAAGACCATTTGCGAATTTATCTAATAGGAGTTTGTTACCTAAAGTAATATAAGGTAAAAATGGGCAGTCAACCGGTAGGGCCAGCTTGAAATCAGCAAGCAATTCTTCTCCTTCGGGGGTAATATTCTGACTGTAATAATGCATCAATGTATCCATCCCAAATGCCGCGGTTGATACCAACAAGCTATCTATGGGTATATCTGGCTGTATGGCCCCGGACGTGCCAATACGGATAATGTCCAGGCTTTGCAAATCATCCTTCGGCAAGCGGGTTTTCAAATCGATATTAATCAACGCATCCAGTTCGGTAAGCACAATATCAATATTGTCAGTACCTATACCGGTTGACAGCACGGTGATCCGTTTGCTTCCGATTGTACCGGTATGCGTTACAAACTCGCGCTTTGATTTTTTTAGTTCGACGTAATCGAAGTATTTGCTCACCTCCGCTACGCGGTCGGGATCTCCAACCGTGATTACTGTCCTGGCAATATCTTCCGGCAGTAGATTGAGGTGGTAAACGCTACCATCGGGGTTTAATATCAAGTCGGTTTCGGATATCCTCGTCATGGTTAGTAAAAGTAAATAAAGGCTAACAAAAAACCCTTTTACATAGTGTTTGTTGATAAGTATTATCTATTTAAAATTAACACCATGGCAAAATATTCAGAAAAAGCAGGAGAAAAGGTTGAGAAAACCATGCACGAAATGAAAGAGGGTAAACTAAAAAGTGGCAGCGGGAAAAAGGTTACCAGCCGCAAGCAAGCTGTGGCTATCGGCCTGTCTGAAGCTCGTAAAGAAGGCGCAAAAGTGCCGAAGAAGAGTTAGGGTTAAAAGACTTACGAAGTTTACGAAACTTCGTAAGTCTTAATAAATTATTATTTCAGGAAATCAGTTTTTGCCCACTCTTCAAGTTTGCCATCCTTATCCATCTTAACCAATTTCTCCATAGCGCTGTCCTTTTTTCGCGCAGGGTCGTTGGTATATTTATCTATCATGGCCCGTAACCCGGCTATATTAGCCTGATCCTTATTGAAATCACTTTTGTGCTGAATAGAATACTTATCATAACCCCCCATAAAAGATATCAGCAGTTCCCTATTATTATACGCTAAATTAAGTAAAGGCGACCTTATTAAAATGGAAACGTGCGGATTTCCTGTTTGCCAGGCTATCAAAAAAAATTTGGCTTTCTTCCTTTTATCAAGTTGCTCGGCCCATGACGTCTTTTGCAGCCAATCGATGGTTTTGACGATATCATTATTGTATTTGGCATAATCTCCTTTGGAATTAAA
This sequence comes from Mucilaginibacter sp., assembly GCA_043739405.1. Lineage (GTDB taxonomy): Bacteria > Bacteroidota > Bacteroidia > Sphingobacteriales > Sphingobacteriaceae > Mucilaginibacter. The sequence continues at coordinate 44,844 of JAYUEE010000088.1, forward strand.
AGCAATGTGTTCAGGTACAGGAAAAGTTTGTGCCGACGCCGAAAAACCGACCATTAGGAAGCACAAAAGGAATATAAAAAGCATTTTTTTCATGTGATCAGATTTTGGTTAGTGATTTATAAAAATCGTCAATTTCCTGTAAACGCATCCAAAATCCGCATCAACGTCACCGCTTCCTCAATCGAACAGGGATTAGGTCCCTCGCCACTGAAGTATTTAACGATCTTTTCTATCATAGGCTGCTGGATATGTTCGGGATGGGTGAAATTCACAGTTTGTCCATGCATTTCGTTTTTCCAGCTTACAAAGTTTCCAAAAAAAGGGAAACTGATGCGGCCTTTGGTCCCTATTATTTCGCAACTGTCAACGGTCTCGCTTTCGGCTACATTAAAACTCCATGAGCCATTTACTACAACTTTATTCTTGAATACGATCTCGCCGCAAACATGATCGTCCGCTGCATTTGCGCCCGACTGATTTAGCGAGTAACCATGATATTTTTCAGGTTCTCCAAAATAATACAGCATCAGATCAAGCTGGTGCGGGGCAAGGTCGTGAAAGTACCCGCCACCGGATAGTTCGGGCTGTACGCGCCAGTTGGTTTCCGAATCAGCGATAAGATCAGGCTTAATACTCTTCCACATCCTTATTTGCACGGTACGAACCTCGCCGATGGCATTATCGGCTAATAGTTTCTTTACATATAAGAACATAGGCAGCGCCCTGCGGTAATGCGCTACGGTCAGTTTGCCATTGTATTGCTTTACCGCGTCGGCCATAGCCTGGGCTTCGGCGGCAGTACGCGTTACCGGTTTTTCAACGTAAACACTTAGGCCTTTTTTCAGTGCCGCGATTGCGTACTCCAAATGAAAAGCTGGCGGAGTAGCAACTGAAACGGCATTAACAACGGTATCATTCAAAAGATCATTGGCATCACTATACCAACGGTCTACATGATGCCTGGCGGCATAATCCGCAGCCTTGGCAGCATCCCGCCGCATTACAGCCACCAATTTGCTGTTCGGTGCTTTATTATAAGCCTGCCCGCTTTTTTTTTCGGTAACGTTGCCGCAGCCAATAATGCCCCAGTTTATGTCCTTCATATGTTATTTCAGGATGCTTTCAATCTTATCCAATTCTTCTTTCGAAAATTCGATATTATCCAGGCATTTCAATGAATCTGCCAATTGCTCGGGCCTGCTTGCCCCAATCAATACCGAAGTTACGCGACTATCTTTCAGCAGCCATGCCAGCGCCATTTGGGCCAGGGTTTGGTTCCTTTCTTTGGCAATGTCGTTTAGCCTTCTTATCTGAGATACCCTTTCTTCCGTCACCTGGCTCGCTTGCAGGAAACCGGTCGATTTGGCCGCTCTCGAATCCTCTGGAATACCATGCAGGTATTTATTGGTTAATAATCCTTGCGCCAATGGCGAAAATGGAATACAACCCACCCCATCTTTTTCCAGCACGTCTAACAAACCGCCTTCAACCCAACGCTCAAACATCGAGTATTTTGGCTGATGAATTAAACACGGCGTACCTAATCTTTTAAGGATCTCAATAGCTTTGGCGGCTTCATCTGCCGGATAATTTGATATCCCGGCATATAGTGCCTTTCCCTGGCGTACGATCAAATCCAGCGCGCTCATGGTTTCTTCAAGCGGAGTTTCCGGATCAGGGCGATGATGATAAAAGATATCTACATATTCCAAACCCATGCGTTTAAGGCTTTGGTCAAGACTTGAAACAAGATACTTTTTTGAACCCCAATCGCCGTAAGGGCCGTCCCACATGGTATAACCCGCTTTGCTTGATATGATCAGTTCGTCCCGGTAGCTACCGAAATCATCTTTCAATATACGGCCAAAATTCTCTTCGGCGGATCCCGGCGGCGGGCCATAATTATTGGCTAAGTCAAGATGCGTAATGCCACTGTCAAATGCCAGGTGAAGGATGCTGCGGAAGTTTTCCATGACATCAACCCCACCGAAGTTGTGCCATAGGCCCAGCGATACCGCAGGCAGTTTAATGCCGCTGCGACCGCAACGGCGGTAAATCATGTTTTTATACCGGTTTGGAGAAGCAAGATAAGTCATGGGTGAAGTTTTAAATATAGAGCCCTAAAGTAAGATTTTTGTCGGAACCATGATTATACAGATTTAAAGAATTAAAAGACTGCTTTTTCTTCGCATCAGCGCAATAAAAAAATCAAATCAATCAACGGTTCAGACTATCTCAGCCACCACAAAAGTACTGCCCCCAATAAACACCAGGTCATTCGCTCCGGCATTGCTTTGCGCAGACTGGAAAGCTGCTTTCACGGAAGGATAGTTTTTCCCTTGTAACCCAAAACTTGCTGCCTGCTGATTTAAGTTATCGGCATCCAATCCGCGTGGAATATTTGGTTTGCAGAAGTAGTAAATAGCGTTTTTGGGCAGTATCGCCAGTATTTTGCTGAGATCCTTATCATTGACCACACCCATCACAAAATGCAATTGTTTGTAGGGTATATTTTCGATGTTTTTCAAAACTTCGGCGATACCGTCAGGGTTGTGCCCGGTATCGCAAATGGTAAGTGGGTGATGGCTCAAAACTTCCCACCTGCCATGTAGCCCGGTTAATTTTTTGACTTGCTTTAAAGCAGTCTCAATATGTTCATCTGAAATGTCAAAACCCTGTTTTCGCAATTCCTCAACTACCGATAGCACCGCTTTTACATTTTTGAGCTGATACATTCCCGGTAAATCAAGTCTTAAGTTTTGAACACTAAGTCCTGAGTCTTTTTTGGCTACTTGAAACTCAATATATTCCTGTCCGGCTTCAGACTTCAGACTCCCGGTTTCCGACTTCAAGAACCATTCTTCCGAAGCAAAGCTAATTGGCGCTTTAACTTCTTTCGCTTTATTAATAAACACATCAGCTACTTCGGGTTGATATTCACCGATAACAACGGGTATGCCTGTTTTAATTACCCCCGCCTTTTCACCGGCTATCAATTGCTTCGTGTCTCCCAGCATATTCATGTGGTCCCAACCGATGTTTGTGATAACCGACAAAAGCGGTGTGATAATATTGGTTGAATCTAACCTGCCCCCCAAACCGACTTCAATAACCGCTATATCTACCTTTTCTTTCGCGAAAGCATCAAAGGCCATAGCCACGGTCATTTCAAAAAAAGATGGCTTTATATCTTCAAAATCCGTTTTATGTTGCCCTACAAAATCAACTACATGCTGCTCGCCAATCATTTTACCATTGATACGGATACGCTCCCTGAAATCCTTTAAATGCGGCGACGTATACAAGCCCGTTTTGTAACCCGCTGTTTGTAAAATCGCGGCAAGCATATGAGAGGTTGAGCCCTTGCCGTTTGTACCGGCAATATGAACGCTTTTAAATTTGTTTTGAGGGTTATCCAGCCTTTTGCAAAGCTCGAGCGTATTGGTAAGGTCCTTCTTAAATGCAGAGGGCCCGTCCCGGGTGAACATGGGTAGCTGGCTGTAAAGATAATCGAGGGTGGCTTCGTAGTTCATGGTTCATAGTTCATGGCTAATAGTCACACCATGATTGAATAGCTTGCAAAGCTATCAACTAAACCATAAATAATTGCAATGTTTTAAACTGTGACAAATCCGTGAAACGGCAACTGTGAATTACCGAACTTTAAAAACAAAGGTCATATATCCTCCTTGAGTATCAGGAGCGTCTTCGGAGGCGTTAAATTTGGCTGTTTTGGCTTTATTTTCGCACTGAGTAAAAAGACCATAGTCGGTAATTGTGGTTCCTTTTGCGCCTGCATGAGCAGATAGCACATTACCCTGTTTATCCACCTGGATCTCAACAACGATCAAACCGGGAATGCGGTTACTGCCTTCAACTGAGGGTTTGTACACATACGAACGATTTTTAAGCGCTAGTCCTCCATTTCCCGATCCCGTACCAGTGTAATTATTTGACAAGTTGGATCCGTTGGGGCTGCCTTGGTTACCCGGTGTACCGGTAGTTCCGTCGCCCGCGCCTGTTCCGCCATTCGCTTTGCCTTTATATAAAGCATTTTGATTAAGCGTTGGCTTAGCTGGCCTGGCAGGCTGCTCTGTCGATACCGACTTGGTTGGCTTTTTTGAGCTGTTATTTACCTCTGGTGCATCCTCCGTGTTTTGCGTAACTACTTTTTTATCGCTTTGTTCGGTTACCGCCTTTTGTGGGGTAGGCGGCGCAGGGGTTACCTTGGTTGGCCGGGTATGGTTTGGATGTTCAGCTTTTGAAGGTTCTTCAGTGCTCATATAATCCGAGCCCATGCCTTCGGGACTGGTACCGTAGTTTACCAGTATACCCCCCGTGCCCAACTCAGGTGGCGGCGGACTTGATATCACGATAAAATAGCACAAAGTGATCAGCAAGGCCATAATAATCCCTGTAGCTAAAAATGCTTTAGGGTAATTATTTTCTTCCTGTTGCTGATAATCCATTTTTTTAGTCAATGGTCAATGGTCAATAGTCAATAGTGAATCGGTAAAATTAAATTGACCATTCACTATTGACTATTCACCACTCACCCTTTAGGTTCCGTTGCCAGCACCATTTTCATATTCAATTTCTGCGATATATCCATCACCTCTACTACATCCTGTATAGGCACCGTACGATCTACAGCCAAAACTATCGTTATCTCTGTGCCCGGCTTTTTAAAACCCACTAAAGCGGTCTGCATATCTTCTATCTTCACCGGTTTACCGTTAATCGTATATTTTTTATCCTGGCTGATAGAAACCGAAACAGTTTGTTTTGATACGGCCTGCCCCGATGAGGACTTAGGTAATAACAATTTGATCACATTCGGGTTTGTAACTGCCGAGGCGATCAGGAAAAAAAGCAGCAGGAAGAACATAATATCGTTCATCGCCGAGGTCTGCATCTCAGCCGGTATCCGGCCGTGTCTTTTTCTCAGGTTCATTTGCTCGGTTCTTCTAACAGATCGATAAACTCAATAGCATCGGTTTCTAATTTCAATATTACTTTATCAACCATCATATTCAAAATATGATAGCAAACATAAGCAACCATACCGACCAACAGCCCCGCGGCCGACGTCACCATCTTAACATACAAACCACCGGATATGGCGCCCATACTGATGTTATCCGTTTTAGAAATTTCGTAAAATATCTTGATAACACCATAAATTGTACCCAAAAAGCCGAACATGGGGGCTATACCGGCTATTATCCCTAAAATGTTGATATTCTTTTCCAGTTTGGATACTTCCAGTTTACCCACATTCTCGATAGCACCTTCAATATCTTTTATCGGCCTGCCTATACGCAGCAAGCCCTTTTGAAGCATACGGCCAAGGGGCGAATTGCTATTACGACAAATGGCAATAGCCGAATCAAGCTTACCCGTCAAAATACTGGTGCGCACCTGCGTCATCAGGTTCGACTCGTCCTTTGCTGCCTTGCGTATAGTAAAATACCGTTCAAAGAATATTACCAGGCCCAGTACAGCTAAAATGCCAATGGGGATCATTATGCCCCCGCCCTTGATCAGCAGGTCGCCAAACCGCAGGTCATCCTGTATGGCTACCTGTGGTAAGTGTTTAGATGTGTCGGCCAATAATTTATGTGCCGTATCTGTTATTTGCGCTAATAGCATCATTTTTTCGGTATATATCGTTGTAAATAAATATCTTTTTCCTTAATCCCTGTGGCCTTCAAAATACTGTCTTTTGCATTTTCTGCTTGCCCTTCTGTAAAAAAAGTGCCCAATGTAATTTTATAAAGCTTACCCGGTGCATGTTTAAGTACTCGCGGACGCAAGCCCATTTTCTGATATTTTAGCATTTGCGTATTCACTGTACTTTCTGTAGGAAAAGCTCCGCCCAACAAGTCATAATGTACTACTGCAAACGTATCTATTGCCGCACTAATTGTTTGAGCCGGGGCTGAACTTTTAGCAGAAGTATCTTTTTTTACAACCGAATCCTCTTTAATGCTGGCTGGCAGGGTTTTTACAATGACCACCGTATCCTCCTTGCTATTTGGGCTAAACCAGCCGGGATTATATTGATAAGCTATTCCAAAAAGAAGCAATACAATAATTACGACGAGTAATATCACAATCCAGATGTTCCTTGCCCGATGATCCGGTTCTTCCTCAACAACCTGGTGCGGAACGAAGGCTCTTGTGGTTGAAAAAGTTACATCCGCCGCCGCTGCTTCCGTTTCCGGTTCAGCTACCGGAGTAGGTGTTATAATTTCAGACCCCTTCTCAATAGCGGCTGGCAGCACTATGGGCTTGTATTCCTCCTCTGGTGGAGGTTTTATTGCATGAGGCGGCACAACTATCGATGCAGCGTCAATCCCGGCAGCTTGCCCCGCACCTTTGCCGGTTTTAACGGGTGCGAAACCATAAAATGAAGGTGTATTTTCACCGGATTTTTTATCGGTTCTGAAAGCCAGTGTTGAATATTCATAGTACAACTGACCCAGTCCGGTAATATCAGCAGTCCCTTCAGAAGCCTTTTGTTTGAGCACTGCTGTGTACTTCTCGATAAAATACCTGGCTGATGCCGGCGAAATGTTTTTCTTTTTAGATATATAAGCGGCAAGCCCGTCGTCGTCTTTAGGTTCGGGGTCAAAAGTCACCTCGTGGCTTGGCGGATAGAGTTTTTTCTCGTCCTCGTTATAATGCCCGGCAATCCTTTTTTGAGCAAAATATCCCACCCCCGGCACATTTACCTCGCCCTTTAAGCCTAACAATTCATTTATATAAATGGCTAAATCCATCTAATTGTTTATAAACCGGGTGTTTATCAATAGTTAAAAATGAAACCCAACACCGCCAAATATATTAAATCCGTAGTTAGGATAGTATAGCCACACCTGGTTTGTTGTATTTAAAATATTATTCACCTGCCCGAAAATCGACAGCCTGCCCGTAAGCTTATATTCTATGCCACCATTCAAATCAGCAAAGCCGCTGATAGTCACTATATGCTGCACCGGTGGGTCTGTAAATAATACAGGCGCGGTAAATGTTCTGTCATACGCGCTGCCACGATACAATAAGGTCGCATTAACACTTATCTTATCGGTAATATGAATTACCGTACCGGCGGTCAGTTTAAATTTTGGCAGGTTCCAGGGCTCGGCTTGTGTAGCCATTGCATAGTTCCTGAATTCAACGCGTCCAAATAAATCAAAGTCATCCGAGGCCTTGAAATCCAGTTCGCCGTTAAAGCCGGTAATAAGCGAATTCCCTCCATCATATATTACACTGAATTTGTTGTTTATCCCTGTAAATGTAGTATTCGCAAACATGGGCAGGTTCTTTACGCTGTTGCGGAATACAGTAGCTTTAAAGCCCAACCCAGGCGCTATAGTACCTTTCAGGCCAATGCTCAGATCCAGCTTATCAACCGAATTGATAATAGTGATATTATCGCCTATAAAGGGATTTTCATCAGCGAAATCACGCAACGACGATTTGTTCACATCCCCTTTTACCTCGGCAAACAGGCGCAGGTATTTGGGTATCACTTGCAACTCAGCCCGTACAGCGGGGAAAATGAAAACACGTGAGGAGAAACCGAACTCCCGTGCAAGATTAAGGCCGGCATCTATCTTATAAAAATCGCCCTGGAACTTAATGTAAGGATTCAACCTTAAGATGCTATTGTTATACGAATATAGGCTGTCATTTTGTGTGCTCAAGTCAAGCGAGCCGCCCAAACCGACATAAAATTGATTGATCGTCTCATTTAAAAAGCCGCTAACGACAAGGTTATGTTCATTGGCGTGAAAAGCATCATTCCACAAGTAACCACCCGCTTTTACAGCATAAGTAAATTCGTTGGCCTCATCAGTAAACTTCTTGGTTATCTCGCCTTCGCCGCTTAATGTACTCGAGTGCTGCGCCGCCGGGTTAAACGATCCTGGAGGGTTGGCCGGGTCGAAACCATAAAAATAGGTACCCAGTCTGCTGTAGTTAATGCGTCCAAAAAAAGCATTATCAGCTGTAGTTGTGCGTCCAAATACGCCTATCTCATCTTTTATCTCGTTCTGTTTATTAATACTACTGCTACTTTGGGACAGGTGCTTGGCAAATACACCATACTGTATACTTTCGTCCTTGCCATTACCAATATAAGCCTCGCCATAGGTAGTTTTATAATTACCAAGGCCAATCCGCGCGTAATTGTTAGATGGTATAGAATCAACTTCCGGCGGCATTTTCATTGCTTCCAGTTGGTGTATATCCGTATTTCTTTCCAGGCGCTTATCCAGCGTGATGTAAGTTAGCGGGGCTTTGAATGGCGTTTTATCCGACAAATCGGGATTGATACGAATCTTTACCGCATCGGCCAAAACAGGCTTATAAGCAGTAGTCACCACAATTTCTTCTGACAAGTCGACCTTGTTTTGGTCTGCCGCCTTATTGCCACCTTTTTTCGTTGTATCGGTCGTGGTGGTTGTTGCCGGCTTTTTTGTTTCCTTTTTAGCCGGAGTCTTTTTTGTATCCTTCTTATTCTGTGCGTTAGCCGGCACTAAATAACATCCTATTACTAAGGCAAGCAGCGCGTATATATATTTGAATTTCATCTGTCTGTTCTTATTATGCATTAATTGCCCTTAGTTGTATCCTGTTTTGCACTTCCTGCAGTATCCGTCACAGGTTTTTGCTGATTACCTTGCCTGCGTTTACCACCCGGACTCAACACATCGAGTTTTTGCTTTGCAGTCGGTAATATCTCATCGTTGCCTTTATAATTATCTATCACGCTTTGCAACGTGGCTTTTGCCTGGAAGTCATCTTTCAACGCCACGTAGTCATCGGATAATAAAATGAAAGTCTTGGCTACCCAGTAATCATAGTTTGGTAGTTCTTTCACCAGGTCAAAGCAGGTCTTTTGCGAAGCCTTGTATCGGCCCCTCATGTACTCAATATTAGCGATATTGTATTTGGCTTCGGCAGCATCAATAGTTTTGGTACTAGCCACTGTATAGGCAAATTCTTTTAACGACGATGTGGTATCGCCTTTTTGGAGGTAGGCTTTACCTGCGTACAAACCTGTTCTAAACTTATCCTGCTGCGATGATTTTTCATACTCGCGTACAAGGGTTACATATTTCAACACATCGTCCGGCGCCTTCATCTGCGAATAACACAACAGCAGGGTGTTGATTGCGAATGCGTAATCGGCTTTATATTCTGAGTTGGTTTCCAGTTTTTTCAGGAAAGGCACTGCATCATTATACCGTTTTTGCGCTATATTAAGTTTAGCCATGCTGATAAGCGATTTTTCCGTATAGTCACTTGTCCAATCGTTCAAAATCACATTATAATCAGTAACCGCATCATTTGGCTTGCCTAAAGCCACCAGGCTTTCGGCACGAATAAACCTGGCCTGCTTATCATAAATGGGCTTGGTTGGAAATTTATCAAAATAAGCGTTAACTGCTTGTACCGTTCCGCCGGCATCACCCTTCAGATAAAGGCTATTTGCTGCATTGAACATAATATCTTCCTGTTGCGATGCCGTAAAGTTGCCTATCGGCGTAGTGGCTGCGTAAGCAATAAAGGTTTGCGCATCGCCTTTATCGGTGTATATTTTCTCGATTTGCTTTAACGCTTGTTTGGCCTCTTCGCTGGCAGGATAATCCTGTATCACTTTTTTGAATGATACAATGGCAAGGTCGTCACTGCCGGCATTGTAATCTATCAGGCCCATGGTAACCAATGCCCGCGGGATATAGCTGCTGTGCGGGTATTTCGATATCATGGACAGCAAATCAGCCTTGGCAGTTGCTCCGTCATTTTTCAGGAAGTAGGTATAGGCAATTTCAAACGACGCGTCATCTGCATAATCCGAATTCGGGAACAGGCTTAATACATTGTTCAGCGTACTGATCTTTGTATCAGGTGAACCTTCCAGGCCCTGTATCATACCGCGTTGAAACAAGGCATAATCTTCGCCTTTACTATGTTTTGCAATTATCCGGTCGTAATATTCGCGTGCCTGCGCATAGCTTTTCAATACAAAATAACTATCGGCAAGCCGTGTCGTAGCATCATTAATTGTGTTTCTATCTGTCTCGCCTCCATGCAGGAATTTCTCAAAATAAGTAGCAGCTTTCCGGTATTGTTCCCCGTAAAAAGCGGCATAGCCTAAACCGTAGTTGGCATAATTGTAAATAGGCAACTCGTCGGAACCATCCATATCCAGGAAACGTTCAAAATTTTGAACCGATTCACCATATTTACGTACTTCGTACATCGATTCGGCCATCCAATAAACCGTCTGCGCCTGCACTTTTTTGTCCATCGGGTACTTCAATGAGCGGAGGAATATCCCTATAGCATTTTCAAAAGCACGTTCGTTATAAAACTCAAGCCCACGGAAGTAAGTCACTTTCTGGTAAGCTGTTTTGGCACTTGCCGATTTATTGGGTATCGGCTCCAGTATCTCAACCGCTTCTTTGTAATTGTGCGAATTGAGCAATTCCTCACCCAGCAAGGTTTTCATCTCGTCATTTCTCGGCGATTGCGGGTAATTTTTCAGGTAAAGCCGCGTCGCATCCAGCGCCTGGGTATTAAAATCAAGCTCATATGAGAGTTTAGCATATTCATACAATGCATCTTCCTGCAATTGCGGGTCAAAAGTCATTTTCGACGCCACCAAATAAGCATTGCGGGCGCTTTGCTTATTGCCAAGCTTCAGGAATACGTTACCAAGCGTATAATTACCGTTCTGGCTGTAAACATCGTTCTGGTCAACCAATTTCACAAGCTCTGTCGCGGCTTTGGGGTAATTGCCCATCTTATAGTTACCATAACCCATCTGGTAACTGTCCTGTGTGTTTTCAGTCTTCCCCCTATCTTGCTGTTCAAAACGGCTGTAATAGGCTACCGAATTTTTGAAATCATTATTGGCAAAGTACGATGCGCCGATGATGCGCAGCATTTCAGTCTCGTGCTGCTGATGCGTTGTTTTTAAAATTGGCACGGCGTAGCTTATCACGTCATTATATCGCCTGTCAAGGAAATAAACCGCAGTGATATAATAGGGGTAACTGTTCTCATATTTCTTTGAAGTTTTTATCCGCTCAAAGTTCACCAGGGCCAGGTGATAGTCTTTATTAAGGTAGGCGATATAGGCGAAGTAATAGATAGCATCCACTGTGAATGGTGATTGCGTGTTTTTTACTTCGCTGAACAATAATTGGGCCTTTGTATAATCGTTTGTAGCAAAATAGGCATAGCCCTTGCGGAATTTATATTCTACATTCTCGCTGCCGTTCAGTTCGTCAGCCGAAACTTTATCAAACCATTTTAACGCTTCCGGGTATTTCTGCTGTTTGAAATAATATTTACCTATCTGGAAGAAAGCCAGTTTAGTTAAAGGATTTTCGGGATGGTCCTTAGAAAATTTCAATATCAGGCTTTCGGCGTCATCGTTTCCTAACTGTAAGGCACAAAATGCTTCATAGTATTCGGCATCTTCTTTTACCAACGACAACTCCGATTCAAATTTTGGTTGTGTTGTGGCTGCAAGCCTGGATGTTCCCACCAGCCGGAATTGTTCGGCAGCGGCAACATACTTACCTTTATCCATCAGGTCTATAGCGGTATGATAAGTGCGGTAAACCTCGTAGGATGGGTCCTGCTGCGCGCTTGCTGTGAGGGTAAAAAATATAGGAATTAAAAGAGCTGTATATTTGAAGTTAGTCATAAGCGCGAGATACAATTATGCGAAAGTAGTTATATCACAAAAATGCAATCCACACAAGTAATTCACAAATGTGAATAACATATTTTAATTACTGAACGCATGTTTTTTAGGCATGTTATTGGTGTGGAAAACTTTTGGCGAATAACAATACTATAATTATCAATTCGTTGGGAAAAACAATATGTGCATTAACCGGGTAAAGTTTTTATTGTTTTCAATTGTTGGTATTTTGTTTTTGGGAGGTTTCAAATCCAACCAGAAAACAGGTAACCCTATTACCCTTCGCGATGTAAAACTAAACTTCACGCCTAATGAATTTTATATTGTGGAAGTAATAGATGAACGTGCAGATAAAAGCACTGTTGCTTCATTAGTTTACAAGAGTAAAGCCAACGCGTATGTTACCAGGCCAACAGACTTGAAAGATGGTGCAGCGTTGGCTATTAAACAATTTATTGACCATAACCTCAACCGAAATCCGTCACTGCGAGCCGTAATCATTTCAATAAAGACTTTTAAACTGGATGAGGCCAGTGCACCGGGCGGACGCGTAAATGGGCACTTCAATATTGCGTTTTCGTTCGGGCTTCAAAAAGATTACGGAGTTTTGCACCTTGTAGATTATAAAGGCGGGACGCGCTACACCCGGTCAGACGGACAAACGGACGTAGCAGAGCCTATCTTGAGGCGGTCAATTGAAGAAGCGCTGACATGGTTTAACAAATGGGTAAATACCAATGCTGACATCGACCCGCGACTTGCAAAATCGGTAAACGTTAAATTATCTGATTATACAGAGAAAACCGAAGGGGATACCATCTACTACGCCGCTAACCGCCCGCTAAATTGGGATGATTTCCGGGATAAGCCAAGGGCAGCGGGTTTTGAGGCGGAAGTGTTTGCGGGTTTGGGCTACACTGAAAAGGCTACCGTCGAACGTGGCGTAATTAACCTCAATATCTCTTTAAAAGTGGATATAGCCAAAAGTGATTGCTGGGTACGCGACGGGGGGCGGAATGATTATGTTTTAAACCATGAGCAGCGTCATTTTGATGTCGCAAAAATTGTTGGCGAACATTTTAAACAAAAAATTGCGGCTATGCATCTACCACCTGATAATTATGATGGCGAAATCAATGTCGAATATTTGGAAACGCTGCGCGAACTGCATCGCATGCAAACGTTATATGACAGCGAAACACATCACGGTACAAACCGTGCTGCTCAGGAAGACTGGAATGAGAAAATAGATAAGGAATTGAAGTCGCTAGGGGTGAAAAAGTAAACTCATTGTCAAACACAATAGTATTTTCAGGCTGCGGTCAGGTGCGACGCAACTTTGTCGAGCAAATCAGATATGTTGAATGGTTTTGCTAAAAAGTCATCGGGTGCACCACCGTTCAGTGAAATGCGTTCCGACACCTGGTGGCTTGCAGAAACCAATATGACGGGAATATTCCTGGTTTCCAGCCTGGCTTTCATTTCTCTGCATAATTCGCGCCCGTCTATATTGCCCAGCATTACATCAAGCAATACCAGGTCCGGGTGGGTTTCTTTGAGTTTATCAAATAGTAAGTTGCCGTCTGAAAGGGTATCCACTTCGTAACCAAAATCCTCAAGTATGAGTTTCATTACTTCTAAAATGTCCTCGTTGTCATCAACCGCTAGTATACGCTGCATTATTATATGATTTTATTCAATGGTATTGTGTTTACTACACACAATTATTATACCAAATAATTCATACTAAAGTTCTATTTCGCTGAAAAACAACTATTTACAATGTGCATATTTTTAAAAAGCATTCGAATACCCCTATAATAAAAAAAATTGGTACAGTATTCTCTACATTCCACGGGTAATAGTGTCCGAATACTGGTATTAGGTTTTGCGGATATAATAACCTTTACGGCACTTAGCGCAAAAGTATTTTCTTACAGGCAGAAAATATAGAAATGTTTTCACAAACCAACTGCGATGTAGTTGAAAGTGAAATATAGAGCCGCATTTGGGGCAATAATGTATTTTGACAGGCTTGGTTTCTGTAATCAATTCTAAGTCAATATCCGGCATTTAACAATTACATTAAACGACCCAAAAGTAATAAAATTATAGATTGTGCCGTTTGCACACAATTTTTCCGGCATTGGTTAACTCCAAACGTAATGTTTTCTTTTGCATTTATAGCAGTAGAATCGTTTAACAGGCAGCCAACTCAACAGTTTTTTAAACAGGTAGCCACGTCGCACCCTGTAGCCAAGTTCGACTTTACACCGGGGGCATTGTGGCATTTTTGGGATTGTGCTTTGAGGATCGTCTCTATAATTTTCAGCGGCTATCATCCTCGTTACAATTAGGAGCGATCGTATCCATAGTAATCTGAGACAAATATAGAATTATAGACAAAAATCCGGCAGATGCCTTCATTATTAAATTGTTAAGTCATTCCAGCGCGCGATTTAGCAGATAAGGTTATTAACCTTATCAACCAACTCGAACAAATCAAATGGTTTATTGATAACCGCGTCGCAACCATAGGCCAATATCTCATCATGATGGTTTATGTAGGCCGAAAAAATGATTACAGGTACATTATTAAACCTGGGATGTGATTTTATTTGCCGGCATATTTCGCCCCCATTTTCACCGGAGACACGGAAATCCAGCAACACCAGGTCGGGGTTAAAGTCCTCCATCAGCGCTATAAACCGCTCGCCTTCGGACACACTTTTTACTTCGAATTGTGCATAAGATAAAACTTCATGAACAACTTCCAGTATGTCCTCATTGTCGTCGAGTACCAAAATTTTTTTTAGCATAGCTGTCGGAGCAAGTTGCTGTCAGAAACTGTGAATTATAATAAGTCTAGCAATTAAAAAATTGTGTAAAGGCAAAAAAGCTTTTAAGGATCGGAATAAGATTAAACCGTTATTAAAACAAATATAATATAATTTTTCATTTGTGTACACGGTATTTGGTAGCATTTCACGTAAAATTAATCTTACATGAACAAATTGATTATCAAATTATTCAAAACGCCTCCCCCAGTCCAAGTGTAAGTCTTGAATAACCCTGGCTGATGCCATAATCAACCGCAATGTTTGTGCCCGACCTTTTATTGAATTTAATGCGGAGCCCCGCACCTGTCGCCGGGTGCCAATAACTAAAATCGTTGGTTACCGGCTCGCTCACCGAATTAATATTAGCAAAAACCACAAAACCCAGCAGGCCATTTGCAGTAATATCCCTGCGGTATTCTGTTTCGAAGTACAGGAGACTTTTACCACGGTACCTGTTTTGCTCGATACCCCTGCCCGACCGCTGATATGGGTCCCATCCTATACTGGGCAAATTAAGGTAAGGTATACCGCTGCCGAACGTTTTCCAATAATAAGTCCAAAAAGCCAGTACATTTTGTTCTTTTGCCGAGGTTAATGAGATGTATTTACGCACGTCGATATACAAGGATTGCCAGTTGGCATCGCTGCCGAGCCCCTCCATATTTACACGATACACAACATTAACATACGACCCCGGCAAAGGGTTAAGATCATTATTCCTGGTGTCATAAAGCACGTTTGCTGTTACCCCCGAGGAAAGTGAGTTATGATCAGAAGAAGTGCCGTAAGGATACCCGGTGAATTGCTGCAAAGCGTTGGGATTATCCGTTTCAATATCCAGGTAATAATCCATGTCATAACCAAAGCCAGCGTAAAAAAAAGGAGTAATGCGTTTAAGCGCACTTTGGTAGAGGCGGATGTACTGATAATGGATCACAAACTTGTCGAATTCGGGCTGATGCCCGCCAAGACCCCATGTATATTGCGGATAGACCAGGAAGCGTGTGTCGCCCTGGATGTTCCAGGTATTGTCCTTTGTCCAGATACTGGATCGTAGCGGCAAACCAAAACGTCCCTTAAAATTAAAATACGGGGCGAAAGTAACCGTCGATAGATATGTTGTTTTATGATCGCCGGAATAAAAGCCAAACACCGTGCTGGTAAACAGTGCCGTACCACCTCCAGGAACAGAATAGGAAGCAGGCAGCAACGAAAAGTAAACTGCCTTTTTCTTCGTTGTATCAAATGGCGTTGGAGTGACGTGCAAAACGGATTTGGCCACATCTATCACATCCTTTTTACCTGCTGTATCAATTTGTCGGCTGCGGTCAATGGCTTTTTGAGCCAGTAAAAGAGATGGCATAAAACAAATGAACCAAAAGGATATGATTTTTTGCATGTAGTTAAATGACAGTGCGCGGCCTGGCACTGTTTTTATTTCAAAAAATTCAAAACTGCATCCGAAAACTGAATACTTTTTGAAGCTGCATTATGATCACCGGGCACATGGGCAAGTTTGGAGCCGGGTATCATTTGCTGAAGGGCAGTTTCTGAATTGCCATTTTCTTTATCTTCCGTACCGCGAATGATGAGCACCGGTTTTTTAACTCTGGCCAATTGCGCAGGACTTGTGGAGGGCTGATATTTTTGCTGCAGAGCAAGGGGTAATACGTCAAAGTGCTGGCTATGTATATAATTTACCATACCATCCACGTCATGAAATGACGTATCTCCCATCAGTGCTTTATAAGCATGTACCCGCCGTGGCCATTCGGGATTAGTATAGGCATCACCCATACCTCCCATTACCGTTTTATTCACCCGTTTGTCCATCACCATCAGGCTCGAGGCGATGATGGACCCGCGGGAATAACCAACCACATCATAGTGTTTAATACCTAATAAAGTCATTAATACCATAATATCCTTAGCTTCGGCATTATCTGCGTAAGCTTCATCTGTGTGCGGCTTGTCGGAGCGGCCATTGCCGCGCAGGTCCATCATAATCACCTTATATCCCGCTTGCAGCAGGTTGGTGTAAAGTTTCCCGCTTTTCCATCCCTGGCAATTACCCGAAAAGCCATGTATAAGCACCACCGGGTATCCTTCTCCTTTTACCTCATAATATATCTTTACGCTGTCAAAAGAGGTGAAATACCGACCCGAATCCGCCTGCATGGCCGAAGCTCGTACGCCAATTAAAAAGCAAAGCGATAGAAGGCTGAAAACTATTTTTTTCATGATGATTTTTTGTGGTGGGTTTTGGCTAAAATAATTAATTAGATTTTAAATTATAATGCCTTTATTATAATTCCTTTTCCTATATTTGGTTATAAGCCCGTTTACCCACTAAATCTGTACGTTATGAAGAAAGTTTCGGATATCCTTGCCCGCAAGGGAGGCAGCGTCATCACCATTGATGCTGAAACCTCCGTGTTGGATGCACTGCGCCTTATGGATGATAAAAATATCGGTTCGGTAGTGGTTATGGATAATGGGGCCTACCTTGGTATGCTGACCGAGCGCGACTATGCCCGTAAAGTTATCCTCAAAGGAAAATCATCTGATGAAACTACTGTGCGCGAGATCATGACCACCGATCTGCCGCATATCATACCCGACAACTCCGTAGAGACGTGCATGCACATCATGAGCGAAAATAACATACGCTACCTGCCTGTTTTCAAGAATAATCTGCTATGTGGGATCATTTCTATCAATGACCTGGTAACTGAAACCATATTAACCCACGAAGAAACTATCGAACAGTTAAGGAGTTACATTCAGTCTTAAAAACCACCCGAATTAATCCACTCAACTCTATTTATATCGCTTTTAAAGATCAGCGGCTATTAGCCGTGGCGTTGATTTATTTCAGATAAATTAACGCAGGATTTTTTTTTAAAAAAAGGCATTTAGGAATTTGCATTTAAACCTCAAAAAAATGCAAAATAGGGTAAAAAGCCCTTAAAATATCTGGATATATTCGCAAAATGATAATTTCGTTAACATTTGATTAAAAAAATTTCTAAAGTGTTTGGAAAACACGAATAAAAGTTGTTAAATTAGCGTTAGATAAGCAATATTTTTGACATTTCTACCTGGAAAAAATTGAAAATATGACAAACATTAAGCGTTCTTGATGGTCATTGCTTATAACGAACAAATGTTAAACGGCTTCCGGCCCCAAAACAAGCTTAGGTATGTACTTTGTAGTTTGCATAATCTCAACCATCATAGCAATCGTAGTTTTAATAGGTTATATAACTGCGCGTATAAATCTTAGGGCAAATTGTGACCACTATTGGGAAGACAAAGGCGAGGGCGATATTAAGTGCTCAAAGTGTAATAAGAAATTCAAAAGCGCCTGATCTCTTCTTTTCCAATTATTCGTGTAATTGCTACCTGTATTAATGGAATTGTTCGTGCCTTTTACTATAATTGGGTATGCCAATTACCATTCGCCCTGCTACATTTGACGACATTCCCGTACTGCAGCAACTGATCGCTCTATCAGCGCGGGGTCTCAGCATGGGTTATTATACTCCCGCCCAAACGGAGAGTGCCATCAAATATGTTTTCGGGGTAGATACGCAACTCGTTACTGACGGCACTTATTTCGCGGTGGAAGAAGATGGGGTTATTATAGCCTGCGGCGGATGGAGCAAAAGAAATACTTTGTTTGGCGGTGATCAATTTAAGACCGTTGCCGACCCGCTGCTTGACCCATTGAAAGATGCGGCACGCATCAGGGCATTTTTTGTGCATGCCGATAAGGCCCGGCTGGGCGTGGGGCGCATACTCATTAATGCCTGCGAACAGGCCGCCCTTGACAACGGCTTTAGTAAAATGGAAATGGGCGCTACATTGCCGGGCGTGCCGTTTTATGCCAGGATGGGTTATAACGAACTGGATAAAATAGACCTGCCTTTGCCCGACGGGGAGATAATGGGTATTGTTAAAATGGGAAAGCATCTTAAATAAACCATCGGCGGTTAATAAAGTCAAATCCCAAAAATCTGGCATGAAAACCTTTTTACTATTCCTTTTTACAGCCGTTTACCTGCAATCTTCTGCACAGCAAAAAAATGAGAGTATCGTCGTTGATGGACTGAAAAGAGAGTTTGTCACCTATATCCCCCAGGGCATTAAGTTTAGTACCAGGTCGCCCATGATCATTTCCCTGCATGGCAGGCTGGGCACAGCATCAGGTCAAATGCGATTTGCTGATTTCAGGCCGATCGCCGATAAGGAACAATTTATCATCGTCTGTCCGCAGGGGATTGACAGAAGCTGGAACGATGGGCGCGGCACACCTGCATTCAAAAAAGGCATCAATGATATAAAATTTATCGATGAACTGATTACTTATATACTAAAAACCTATAATGGCGATTCGACAAGGGTATATGTAACGGGTATGTCAAATGGTGGGTTTATGTCGTCGCGACTGGCGTGCGAGTTAAATAAACGTATTGCAGCTATTGCGGTAGTAGGCGCATCTATGGATAAGGATGAAACGTACCAGCCGGCAAAGCCTATGCCTGTAATGTATATACAGGGAACTGAAGACCCGTTAGTTCCCTTTGCTGGTGGTAATATGAAAAAAGGTGCAGGCGGCAGTATCTACGGTCACGAGGAAGTATTAAAAAAATGGGCCTCAATTGATGACTGTGAAAAGAACCCTGCAATAACCACCTTACCCGTAATAGTTAATGATGGCATGGGCGTGATCGAAGAAGTTTACAGCAATCCTTCCAATAGTTTAAAAGTGATAGGCTATACCATCGTTAATGGCGGCCATACCTGGCCCGGGGGTTCTCAGTACATGCCCAGGTTTGTAATAGGCTCTGTTACCAAAAACTTGAACGCATGTGATGTGATCTGGGAGTTTTTTAAAGGGAACAGGCTACGTGCGGGCAACTGAGGTCTGCTCCTTTTTTTGTGTTGGCTATGATTACTTTATTGGAAAAACAAAGCCCACATTCAAACTCGACCTAATATTTTGGTAAGTACCATCGCTTTGGTTAAAGACATTAGTTAATCCGCCTTGCCCGTCATATTCTAAAATCAATTGCATCTGATTTGAGACAGGAATTTTTACACCTATTCCGAAGGCAATACCAACATCTGTACTATTGAACAGCGGCTTTACATCAGCACTATTGGATGTTTCGCTGGCGCTTGCCAGAAAGCCCACATAAGGGCCAAAATCCAAATACCAATTGCGCATCCGGCCAAAATGCCAGTTCGCCATTAATGGAACGGTTATATAATTCAGATGATAATCCACTCCATCTATTTGAGTACCATCAGCCAGGACCAGGAAACCATTGCCCCATCCTTTCTGGTCATAAATAGCTTTCACTTTAAAGCTCCACCTGTCAGAAAAGTAATGCTCTAGTGAAACACCAAAGTTAGCACCATCTTTGTAGTCGCTGTTTTGCCCGGTTCCTGAATATTGTATTGTCGAACTATTAAGGCCAATATTAATGCCGAATTCGGTTGAGTTTCTTGTTTGGGCAAATGCTGCATTGTAAATACCCGATAAGATAAGTAAGGTTGTGATAAATTTTTTCATGATATATATTTAGATGTTTGATCAAAAGTAAACTAAAATGCTAATTTGAGCAAGTTTCGGGTTTTATAGCACACCGGTGTCGGGTAAATTTGTTGTGTTAATTAGAAAAGGATAATGGAAACACAGGAAAAAATCAATTACCAGCGTATTGCAGAAGCGATCGATTATATCAGGCTTAATTTTAAAGAACAGCCCAACCTGGACGAGGTAGCTGAAAAAGTAAATTTGAGCCCTTTTCACTTTCAGCGGATGTTTACTGACTGGGCCGGCATTAGCCCCAAAAAATTCCTTCAATACCTGAGCGTGGAATATGCAAAAAGCATATTAAAAGAGAAGCAAGCCACTTTGTTTGATGCCGCCTTTGCTACGGGATTATCTGGTACCGGGCGTTTGCATGATCTGTTTATCAATATCGAAGGCATGACCCCTGCCGAATATAAAAACGGCGGCAAAGCGCTCAGTATCAATTACAGTTTTGCTGAAAGCCCGTTCGGGAACATATTGGTGGCGTCTACATCTAAAGGTATCTGTTACCTGGCTTTCGCTGATGATAGGGAAAAAGCATTCGACGATTTACAACAACAATTCCCAAACGCAGCGTATCACCAGGTAGTAGACCATGTGCAGCAGGAAGCCATGTTTATTTTTAAGAAAGACTGGTCAAAATTATCCAATGTCAAGCTGCATTTGAAAGGTACGCCTTTCCAGCTTAAAGTATGGGAAGCCTTATTGCGGATACCGATGGGCGGCCTATATTCTTATGGCCTTGTTGCACAAAACATCCATTTACCCAATGCAAGCCGGGCAGTAGGCAGCGCCATTGCGGACAACCCGGTAGCCTTCTTTATCCCCTGCCACCGCGTTATCCGCTCAACAGGTGAGTTTGGCCAGTACCATTGGGGTTCGACACGCAAATCAGCTATCATTGGATGGGAAGCGGCACAAGTGCATGACATAGCTGTTTGATAAAAGTACTATCTATAATATTTGCCCGTTAATACGATATTTGCGCAGCGCGTAATATCATGGTCAAAAAAACCCTGCTCCTCTTTGTTTTCATTTCGATAGCCGCCTTGTCAAAGGCCCAGGTAGCTGATACGGCATTGCTCAACAAACTTGGTGATTTTGACATTGCCGCCCTGAACGGTGACGCTAACACAGCAGCACTGATTGGTGAGCAGCTATTGTCCGACACGACTCAGATGCAGCTAAAAGCGCGCATTAGTTTTTTTGCCAAATTAGCTAAAGCTTACGAAGGCACACAGCAAGACGCGAAAGCGATTATTTATTATGAAAAGGTAGTTGCCGCCGAACCCAATTATTATGTTGCACAACGCGCCCTAGGCTATTTATACAATGATAAGTCCGAAGAAATACAACTGAAGTTATACCTCACGCCAAAAGATTCACCGGGATACGCAAACTTATTTGTCAGCTATCGAACGGCCGTTCATAAATCCCTGCCTTTTTTGGAAAAAGCGCAAGCCTGTGACCCGGATGACGACACGCTCGACTTAATCAAAACACTGTATATGAATATTCACGATGAGGCTGGTTTGAGCTCATTAAATAGCCGTTTACCGGATTTAAGTAAGAATTGTGTGGATTTATTGAGTGATAAGTAAATTTCTATATCTTAAAATGACTCATCACCATCATCTTCGGGATATTTGAACTTTGGACTGGGGCCGTACGGGTTCCTGAATCTATCTCCTTCAGCAAACAAAAGATAAATCGCATAAAAAGGTATGAATTGATACCAACCGCTGGTATTTACGTCATGACACCTTTTGGCAGTCTGAGCCAGTTGAATCCAAAAAAAAGCAATTATAATCACAAAATAAAGTACAAGAAAAACGCCGTCGGCCCCATCGGAAATAGCGAAACCAAGTATTAATGAGATTATATAAAGTATTAACACAGTGATCACGTATTCCTTTCGTCTGATACGCCCGTCAAATGAAAAAGGGTCTTTAAACATATTGTGATATAATTTAGGTATTCAAATATTAAAAAATCCTATCACAAAGCAAAATCTGAATCTCTACAATCAATCTTTCGGACTAAAACATTCCAACTTTACAACATTCCAACCTTACAACACAAAAAATTTCTATCTTTGCCCATGCAAGAAAAAATCCTCATTCTTGACTTCGGCTCACAGTTTACCCAACTCATCGCGCGCCGTGTCAGGGAACTCAATATCTACTGCGAGATACACCCATTCAATCACTTTCCGGAAGTCGACAACACAGTAAAAGGCATCATCCTTTCAGGCAGCCCTTATTCGGTTCGCCAGGATGACGCGCCGATGTTTGACTTCAACAAATTCAAAAACAAGCTGCCTATCCTGGGCGTGTGTTACGGTGCGCAGAATTTAGCGCATTTCAATGGCGGCGAAGTACTGCCATCCAGTACCCGTGAATATGGCCGGGCAAATTTACAATATATGGAAAAGGGGAACCCGCTTTTTAAGGATGTTCCGCTGGGGTCGCAGGTATGGATGTCGCATGCCGACACTATCGCCCGTGTTGCGGATGATTTCGAGATCATCGCCAGCACGGATACCGTTAAAGTAGCCGCGTTCCATGTAAAGGGCACACAAACTTATGGCATACAGTTCCATCCGGAGGTAACGCATAGCATTGACGGCAAACAAGTATATGAGAACTTTTTAGTCGGCATTTGTGGCTGCAAACAAGATTGGACACCCGATTCATTTGTTGAAACCAGCATAGCTGCTCTTAAAGAGAAATTAGGTGACGATAAAGTAGTGCTTGGTTTATCCGGCGGCGTAGATTCGTCCGTTGCAGCAGTACTGCTGCATCATGCTATCGGCAAAAACCTGTATTGCATATTTGTAGATAACGGTCTATTACGTAAAGACGAGTTTGAGTCGGTACTCGATTCATATAAACACATGGGCCTTAATGTTAAGGGTGTTGACGCCAAACAACGTTTTTATGATGCTCTTGCGGGATTGACTGACCCTGAGAAAAAACGCAAGGCAATAGGCCGGGTGTTTATCGAGGTATTTGATGATGAGGCCCACCATGTACAGGACGTAAAATGGCTGGGCCAGGGCACTATTTACCCGGATGTTATCGAATCGGTTTCGGTGAAGGGTCCATCAGCAACTATCAAATCGCACCATAACGTTGGCGGCTTACCCGATTTCATGAAACTGAAGGTAGTTGAGCCTTTAAATACCTTATTTAAAGACGAAGTTCGCAAAGTAGGTAAGGCATTGGGCATCGATCCGAATATTTTAGGGCGCCATCCATTCCCCGGTCCCGGGCTGGCAATCAGGATATTAGGCGAGGTTACTCCACAAAAAGTACATATATTGCAGGAAGCCGATGCGATTTATATCAACAATTTGCGGTCGGCAGGTGTTTACGATAAAGTTTGGCAGGCCGGCACTATATTTTTGCCGGTGCAGTCAGTAGGTGTAATGGGCGATGAGCGTACTTACGAGAACGTTGTTTGCCTGCGCGCAGTGGAATCATTGGACGGCATGACCGCCGATTGGTGCCATCTGCCGTATGACCTGCTGGCCAAAATATCCAACGAAATTATCAACAACGTCAAAGGAATTAACCGGGTAGTATATGACATCAGCTCGAAACCGCCTGCAACCATTGAGTGGGAATAGTCGGCTTCTATTAATTAGCATTGCTTTGCTGGCGGCGGCCTGTTCGCCAAAACTAAGCCCTGTTGCTACTCAGCAAAAGGCGGAGCAGCCTGTTGTTAAAAAAGAACCGGAAAAAGTTATTGTAAAGCCAGCGGCAGCTTTGCCAACAGCTACGATTGCCATGTTACTGCCCTTTGAGTTAGATAACCTGGCACCTGGCGCCCAATATACTTCAACAAGCATAACCCATGCCGACCTGTCGCTTGATTATTACCAGGGCTTTAAGCTCGCGCTGGATTCATTAGCCGGCAAAGGCTATAATTTCAAACTGCAGTTATTTGATACCAAGGGCGAAACAGCGGAGTCTGTAAGTTTGGGCTATAATGCGACTATCCGCAGCAGTAATTTGATCATCGGTCCCGTTTTCCCGGATGATATGCACGCTTTTGTGGATATCCTTTCGGGTCCGCCGAAGCTGATCGTTTCGCCATTATCACCTGCATCGCCATCCGGCATCAAAAATGCCAATTTAGTTACCGTGGCCACCCCGCTCGAATATCATGCACGTGCCGCGGCACAATATGTTGAGGACCATTATAAACCCAAAAAGATATTTATCCTGAGGTCGGGCTTTAGTGATGAAAATATGTACATAACCCCCTTTAAAAAGGCAATTGACAGCCTTACCAAAGGCAGTTTAAAAATCATTGCGCCCGTTATACAACATGGGCAACTGAACGGGCTGGTGCCACAATTTTCTACTACGGAGGAAAATATTTTTGTAATAGGTGCTACGGATCAGACATTTCTTAACGTTACGCTCCATTCGCTGGATTCCTTATCCAAAAAATATAAGATCACTTTATTCGGTCATCCAAGCTGGGCCAAATTTTCATACCTTAAAGCCGGTATGTTACAGGATATGAAGACACATATCACCTCGACGGAAAGGGTTGATTATAAGTTGCCGGCGGTTACGGATTTCATCAAACTGTACCGCAAAGCTTATCACCTGGAACCTACACATTTTGCGATGATGGGATTTGATGAGGGGATGTACTTCGGCGAACGGCTTACTGATGGCAACGATGGTTTAAAGCTTGACAAAACCGACTTTACTGGCCTGTTGAATAAGTATCATTTTGTAAAAAAACCAGGACTTGGCTGGATAAACACCCATGTAAATATATTGCAGTACGACAATTCAGAATTAAAACGGGTAGAATGAAGGCATTGAACCAGCTTAAAACGTTTCAGCGAATTTTGGGTGATTACCCGGCCGAAACGCCATTAAGTAAGTTTTTACCCGGCTTTTACCGCCAGAATAAGCAAATGGGCTCAACCGACCGCAAGGTTGCCAGTCGGCTCATTTACAATTACTTTCGATTGGGTAAAGCCTTATTTAATACGCCTTCGGAAGACCGGCTCATCGTAGCTGAGTTTTTGTGCAACAGCCAGAGCAATTCGTTTTTACAACATTTCAGGCCGGATTGGGCGCTGTGCGCGGGCTTTGACATTAGTGAAAAATTGAAACTGGTTAAAAAGGTCTATCCTGATTTTAAACTAACGGATGTTTTCCCCTGGTCGGCAGAGCTTTCTGAAGGCATTAATAAGGATACTTTTCTCAAATCATTTTTCGTTCAGCCTGATTTGTTTATCCGCGTCCGCAGTGGTTCAGAAACTTTGGTAAAAGGCACCTTAACCAAAGAAAATATTATTTTCAAAGATGAAGGTAACGGCTGTCTTTCGTTGCCAAATGGCACAAGGTTAGAACACCTCTTTCCACAACAAAACTGGTTCGAGGTGCAGGACCTATCATCGCAGCAAACGGCAAAATACTTTAAACCCAAACGCTGGGAAGCCTGGTGGGATGCCTGCGCAGCATCGGGCGGCAAATCTCTTTTATTGCACGAACTGCAACCGGATATTAAACTGGTAGTGTCCGATATCCGCGAATCTGTGCTTGATAATTTAGACGGCCGCTTTCATAATGCTGGCTTATTTAAATACCAGAAAAAATTGCTCGATCTCACCAAAAACGTCGATCCGGAACTACATAATTATGAATTTGACGGTATTATCCTGGATGCACCTTGCAGCGGCTCGGGTACCTGGGGCCGCACGCCGGAAATGATCAGCCAGTTTCAGCCCGAAAAAATGGAGTTTTTTCAACGACTTCAGCAAAGCATAGCCGCCAATGTGGTTAAATATCTGAAACCCGGTAAGCCGCTTATTTACATCACCTGCTCAGCATTCAAAGTGGAGAATGAAGATGCTGTTAATTTTATGGCTAAGGAATTGGGGATGAAGGTTGAAGAACAAGCAGTGTTGAGGGGCTATGAAAATAAGGCGGATACGATGTTTGTTTGCCGACTCGTAAAAGGCTAAAACTATCTTTTCGATACAGTGTCAACAATCGTGGTTTTTAATAGTGAGTCTGCTTTATATTGTTCACTTCCCATCAATTTTCCATTCTGCGAATAATATAGCCAGACGTCATCCTTGTTTCCTGTAGGGTCATAGTATGCAGTATGTTCGATTTGACCATTTTCATAATATTTCATCCATTTGCCCACTAATTTACCATTGACCATCATTCCACGCTGACTTATTTTACCAGATTTATACCACAATTTAAACTCCCCCTGTTCAAGGCTATTTGCATCATAATATTCTTCAAAGTTTAATTGCCCATTTGAATAATAAAACTTAACCGATCCGAAAAAATTACCATTCTTATAGTTCACGTCACTTGCCAAGCTCCCATCTTTATTATAAGTTGTTGACCGCCCATTTTTAACGCCTTTATCATAATTTGTTATCCTGTTAATTTTACCATCCGGATAATAATATCTCCAGGTGCTGTCTTGTAGAGCATTTTTATAATTACCCTCTGACTGCTTAGCGCCAGTTATATAATAATTCACCTGGTAACCATTTGCTTTTTTTTGCGCACTTATATTACAGCTAATAGTTGTAAACAATAAAAGTGCGACGATTTTAAAGTGTCGGTAAGGGCTTTTCAAGGTATGATTGTTTACCAAGGTTTCAGGCATATAACAAAGGTAAAAAACAAATCTACAACTTACTTGCCCTGCTAATGTTGTAACACAATCTTCCTGCTATCGAAATCATTCGCACATCCGCACATTTGAAATCTGCACATCAAAGGTGCGTATTACTCCTAAACAACTTTATCGCGATCGCCAATAATATTATCCCGAAAGCTTTGCGCAGGATGCTGAGGCCTGTTTTCCCTAATAGCTTTTCTATCCATTTCACATTTTTGAGTACGAGGTAAACAAATAGGGTATTTAGTATTATTCCAACTATAATGTTTTGGGTTTGATATTGTGATTTAAGCGATAACAGCGTGGTCATGGTACCTGCGCCTGCTATTAAAGGAAAAGCCAGGGGAACAATAGATATCGTTTCGGGCATTTCTTCTTTGAAAACTTTGATGCCTAATATCATTTCCATAGCAATGAAGAAAATCACAAAGGAGCCGGCTATTGCGAAGGAAGGAATATCAAGCCCAATAATATTCAGCAAGCCTTTACCGGCATATAAAAATCCTATCATAAGCACCAATACGGCCAGGGAAGCTTTTTCGGACTGAATATGGCCGGCACGCTGCCGCATTTCAATAATTACCGGGACGGCACCCAAAATATCAATAATGGCGAACAGGATCATCGTTACCGAGATGATTTCTTTTACGTTGAAGGTATCCATAGCTTTTAGTTTTGCTGTTTCTGGCGTAACCGAATTCTGAACAGCAAAGCTATTAAAATATATGCCGCCGATAAAAAGAATATGGCGTGGACTGACCATCCCCCAATTAAGCCGGCGCTTATCGGCCCCAATATCTGCCCAAGCGATACATATGACTGGTTGATACCCATTACTTTCCCCTGTTCGGATTTTGAATTATTTTCGGCTATGATGGCATTAAGCATCGGGTTCCGCAACCCATTGAAGAGGCCGTAAATCGTAAGGCATATGGCAAATATTAAAAACCCATTGGCAAAACCGGTCAGCAACATCGCAAAAAAACAGAATATAGTAGATATAACTAAAATCCGACTTTTTGACTTAAAAGAACGGGTAACAAAAGGTACACCCAATTGCGCACATATACCTACAATACCAAATGCGGCAAAAAACCACCCTAATGTGGTCGTGCTGATTTTTAACACATCAATACTAAATACCTGGAAACCAATACTCATACACAGTTGCGCCATTGTCAGCAAAAAACCCGTTAATATGGCCGCTCCAATAATGGGATTCTTATGAATGGTCACAAGCGATGCGAAAATGCGCAGGTAATTGGGTTTCTCGATATTCTTTTTCTCAACGTTATTAGTCTCTTTCAAAAAAGCAATGGAACATAAAACGCCCACGAGCGACACACCAGCAGCAAAAAAGAAAGGAACCTGCAATCCGAACTTACTCAGCAACCCTCCTATTGCCGGGCCTATTACTACGCCAAACGCAAACGCTGAGCCTAGTATCCCAAAATTCTTGGCCCTGTCCTCGGCCGTTGAACTATCCGAAACCATTGCTTGCGCTACGGAGATGTTCCCTCCTGTTAGCCCATCCAATATGCGCGAGGCAAAAAGCATCAACAGGCAGCGCGCCTCGGCAAATAAAATAAAGGAAATAAAAGTGCCAGCAAGGCTTATCACTAATATAGGTTTCCGGCCAAATTTGTCAGATAATGCACCCAGCATTGGGGTGGCAAAAAACTGGGCGATGGAGAAAGATGCCATTAGCAGACCCAGCGTTTGTTTGGTTAAACCGAACTCCTTGCCATATTGATATAATAGCGGGAAGATAAGTCCAAAACCAAGTGAATTAATGACACAAATAAGTACTAATACCCATAGGTTTTTGTTTTCCCGCATAAAAAATATTCAGAATAATAAGTAATTATAATATCAACTGCATAAGCTCAAAATATATTGTCATAAAATAAAAAAAGGTGTTATTGACACATGTGTTCGCACACGCAACATTATTGTGACAATTTTCATTTATCTCTATAACTAAATTTAAGTATTTGCGTAAAAGTAGCTGAAATTAAAGCAATTGTACCTAACAAGATGAATGAAATCAACACGTCAGTTTTAGTAATTGATGACGAAGAAATGGTAAGGGATAACATCGAAGACATCCTTATTCCCCGCGGCCAGTCAGAGGACCAGGAAGATATTGAAAATGCCTTTGATGTATTATTTGGCAATACAAAGCCTTTACTGCTGACCCGCACACCAAGCATTCCGGTATTTACAGTCGATAAAGCATCCAATGGGATGGATGGCTTAAAGAAAGTACAGAAAGCCGTTGAAAACGGTACGCCTTATGCTGTGATTTTCCTGGATATGCGTATGCCGGGATGGAGCGGGTTAGAGACTGCTATCGAAATAAGGAAGATAGACGCTAAGGCGGAAATTATCTTTATTACCGCTTACAGCGACCGTACCATTGATGAAATTGTTGACCAGGCAGGCCAGAATGTTGGCTACCATTGCAAACCTTATGCACCCGAAGAAATAATCCAACTGGCTACTAAAGCCTGCACCGATTACAACAAACTCCGCAATTTGGAGAAATTGATCGAGTCGATAGCTTCTATTGGGCTCAACAAAAATCAGCTTAATTCATTATTAAAAAATATACTCGAACAACTGGCCGGCTCGCTGGATACCAGTATGGCGCTTATAGGCAAGCTTGATAAAGATCTTAACTACGAAAAGATATTATCCATTGGCGCCATTGAAGAGCGAATCAATATTGACGAGCTGACCGCAAGGGTAAAAGCAGCCGACCTGGAGAAAGATGAGATTTGCCAGTTGGATGAACTGGTACTTGCACGACTGGAGAATTATTACATTTTTGCTATTCTGCAAAAGGTTGAAAAACTGAAGACAGAAAAAATGTACCTGTTAAAGCTGTTCGTACAAAATGCCGCACATGCCATCCGCAATGCTGAATTAAACGAAAAGCTACTGCAAAAAGAAAAACTATCCGCAGTGGGCCAGGTGATTGGTATGGTAATGCACGATTTGCGTACTCCTATCAAGAACATCAAGTTTATGACTGATATGATGCGCGAAGAAGGTGCAGAGAATGAGTTAATTGATATGATCGATCAATCCGCAGAACAGGCTTCAGATATATTTGAAGACTTCCTGGATTTCATCAAAGAAATACCCGTGCAAAAGCAAGCTGTCGATCTGAACAAGGTAACCCTGGAGGCCATTGAACAGGCAAGATGTCATGAAGGTCGCGAATGTATATCAATACAATCATACATGCCAGACGGCCTTGTGGTACAGGGCGACGAAAGCAAACTGAGGCGCGTAATAGGCAACCTGGTAAACAACGCTGCTGACGTGCTGCACGACAAAAAAGTAGAACATCCTTTTATCCATATTTCGGCCTGGGTTGAAAATAAACAACTGATGCTCGCCATTTGCGATAATGGTCCGGGTATACCACAAGATATTATGAACACGCTTTTTGAACCCTTTGTAACAAAAAACAAGAATAACGGTACCGGACTTGGTTTAGCCATAGTAAAACAATATGTGCTTGGCCATGGCGGTAAAATATCGGTAACCAACAATAAAGGCGCAGTATTTACCATTGTACTTCCTTTATAAACTAACACTAAAACATAACTCATGACAGACACTGTTTTGAAAAAAGAGATGAACGATTTGGACGAGAGTGATATTAAGACTGATGATCTGAAAGATCTTACAAAAAAACACCAGGCGCTGCTGGTTGCATCCAACACCGGCGCC
>JAYUEE010000089.1:0-8812 GCA_043739405.1 Mucilaginibacter sp.
CGCAAAATTTTCCGCTTATCGCGGAATAATGGTTCATCCCCTGATGTCAAAGAGCGCCGGATAAGGCAATGCTTATCCTACCTTTCTGCCACAGGCAGATAGGTCACCCGGTTACTGGAGGCCGCAATGGCTTCCAATTTGTCCCGGTTGATTTTGTTATTGGAAAGTGAAATGAGTCCTTCGCCCATCCATCGGTCGACATTGCTGCGTCCGTAGATTTTGTAGGCCTGGGATTTGGAGAAATTGTCCTTAAGGTTTGCCTTGGCGAAAAGCACCAATCCGGCACTTCGTTCGCTTGCAATTCTTAAGACAACAATTAATTCTTTCAGCTTCATTGAGATCAAAAGTGAAGTTATCGGCAAAGGATAATTGAGGAGCTTTTCGGTACTACCGATAAATAAATGTTGGTCGCCGCATAAGAGAAAACTTTTTACACCTAAAAAAATCTCCTCGAAGTTGTCAGGGATTCTTTTTTCAGGCTGACGGATCACGTTAATACGTCCGAAGTCCGCGAAATAGGAATACAAAGTCGTGAGTAAAATATAATTTTCGTGGTTATTTATATAGTTACGATGCTGTCTGTATCATTCATTAGAAGGTTTTGCAAAAGATGTGCCGGTATGAGAGTATTCTCACCATAATGATATAACAGTCCAACTTTTCATTTAAAAAGGCGGATGACGCTATTGATGCTGTGTTGAAATTTTAAATTTGAGCATTCACAAATTAAGAGATGATGGCGCGATTCTTACTATTGCGCCATTTTTTGCTTTTTTTGGCGCGATTCTTACTATTGCGCCATTTTTTATTATATTTGGCGCGATACTAAGGTATTGCGCCAAGATGAAAGAGCAATTAAACCCCGTAGCTGAAGAAATATTAAGAATTTTAGCCAAGTTCCCGGATGGAGCAAGCATTGAGGATATCAAGTTAAACAATTCTGATATACCACTACGAACGCTGCAACGATGGTTAGCAAATTTATCGGAGCAAGGCACCATCATTGTTTCCGGCAAGGCGCGAGCAACGACTTATAAGCTTGCCGTTGGTGAAGCAACGTCAGAACGTACAGTGACCGAAGGTAAAGCACTCATTCCGCTTTCCACAGCGGGTGAGCATGTGCGAGGCTTAGTTACGGCACCTATCCAAAAACGGATGCCTGTGGGATATAACAGAGAGTTCCTGGAAGCTTACCGGCCCAATATCGACAGCTACCTAACACAGGAAGATTTGGCGAAGCTGGCCGCAATTGGCGATACCGGAATAGAGCAACCGGCCGGCACTTATGCACAACAGGTACTCAATCGCTTGTTAATCGATCTTTCCTGGAATTCCAGCAGATTGGAAGGCAATACTTATAGTTTGTTGGATACCGAACGTCTGATTGAGCAAGGAGAAGCAGACGACACAAAAACAGCAAAGGAAGCGCAGATGATCCTTAACCATAAGGATGCTATTGAGTTTATTGTTCAAGCAGCCGAAGAAATAGGCTATAACCGTTATACCATATTAAATCTTCATGCTATGCTGGCGAACAACTTGTTGGCTGATCCGCAGGCACCCGGAAGGCTTCGTGCTATGGCGGTAGGTATTACCGGGTCGACCTTTACGCCGTTGGCTATTCCACAACTGATCAGTGAGCTATTTGATCTTATTTTAGAAAAGGCGGCACAAATTGAAAACCCTTTTGAACAATCATTTTTCATCATGGTACATTTGCCCTATCTTCAGCCATTCGATGACGTTAATAAAAGGGTTTCGCGGATCTCGGCCAACATTCCCTTTGTCAAGCGTAATTTTTCGCCCTTGTCTTTCATTGATGTGCCGGAGGATCTATATAGCCAGGGAATGTTGGGCGTCTATGAACAGAATGATGTTAGCCTGTTAAAAGATGTCTTTTTGTGGGCCTATGAGCGTTCGGCATCACGCTACGCTGTGATTCGCCAGTCGCTTGGCGAGCCTGATCCATTCAAATTAAAGTACCGTACCCAGATACGTGAACTGATCGGTGGTATTATTCTTCAGTCTTTAAACTCGAAAGATGCCGGCGAAGTAATCAGACGCAACGCACAACGATTGCCGGATGCTGACCAGGAACAATTCATTGAAGCCGTGGAAACAGAAATACTTGCCTTACACAATGGGAACTTTGCCCGGTATAGGGTAAGCCCAAAAGAATTTGAGCGATGGAAAGCAGGATGGCAAGGTTGACGCTTTTTTTTCAGCCAGGAAAAAAAAATGGAACCGCTTTTAGGCCTTTTTCTTCTCCGTATACCGGTCATGTATACCGGCAGCTAAATTAGTTGAGAAAAGAAGCGATCAAATGGTAATCCTGTTCCCATTTAAAATCTATCATGACAGATGTAGTTGAAAGCGGTTGTTTTTTTCCAACATCACTTTCTCTTGCAAATTTTGATATCCAACAATCAAACATGCGCAGATTAATTTTCGGATCGTCAATGTCATTAAAGACGATATAATTATTCCCCCCGATATTTTTGTAATACAACCGCCTGTCATTTTTATGGTAGGTGCCGATTCTGTCCTCTGCTAATTTGAACTTACTTTCATCAAACTGTTTAAGCATAGTTTGTACTTCCTGGGTTTTGCGATATTGGTGATCCGTTTTTAATAATAGTTGGTGTAAGTCGCCATCAGCAAGACTTACCGTCAAGTGAGCCTTCAGTTTATTGTTGAATTTCAATAACGCGTTTTGATAGTATGCATTTAATACTTCATGATAAGTTACATCGTCGGGCAATGCCGAATAATCTGCATTTTTTAAATAATTCTCAAAACTATCTTTTAACTTTTCTATACTAACCTGGTCAATGCTATTTGAATCTTTTTTTATAAGCATTGCTTTTCCATTCAACTTAACATAGGCAAAACCTTCGTTCTTGAACATGTCGTAAATATTAAAGGCTTTCTCCGGTGGAAATAAGATCTTGCTCTTACCATTTTTAAGTTTTTTTATTTCGATAATTTCAAGAATGGGTAATAATTCAATAGTGTTTTGCATAACCTTATATAATTTTGAGTTGAAACACATAAATAACTGGCTACGCAAATATTATCATAAATCATAAGCAATTAAACCGCATGGACTGCCCTATTTCTCCACACCTGCTTATTAATCGTATTCTTGTCCAAGAATCCACTTTATGTCCCTAAACCAAACAAACTACGTACCGTATCTCGAATGGGAAGCCATTGAATTTCCGCTTGTTTTAACGAACCTGGAGTTTGAGCAAGCTGAATTTAAATTTGACGATGACGCAGCTATAAAAATATGGCGGGATGATAACTTGCAGCTCAAAGGACATTTAACCGGCAGGGTGATCGATCCACGGGCGGTCAATAATAGGGGATTTGTTGGTAAGGGAAATATCATCAGACAAGAAACTGTTATAGGACTCGATGCGAACGGGAATAAAGTAGTTATCAGGGGATGCGTCTTCGGCGGCTTTCAAACTAACAATTACACGCATAACGAGAACGGTTTCTTGATCGGTTTCGACCTTATTTTCGATACCGTTAATATCATTTTCTCAAAAAAAATATCCGGTCAGCCAGATACAACCCTATTACATTTTGAATGGTATCTCATTGAACATATAAACCCCCATTTCTAGGGCACGACTGTACGCAGCATGGACGCTTTCCCTAAAAAATCCCGAATAGGCATTGACGAGTCTGATGAGGAAAATAAGGGATTTGTGGGTAGAGCATTTTCCAGGGATTTTTTTGTATTGGAGCTGCCAGCGTTGAAATGTATTATAGCTAAGGTCCCCGGGGAATTAACTACTAATGGTATGGACGGTCTCTGCCTGGAATTTCGTGGAGAAGATATTGCAAAGGCAGACAGAGAATTTTTGGCTGATCTAAAACACTTTCTTTCCTTTTATTAGGGGGCAGGTTATATTATATGGGTTACAGCAAAATTAAAGATTGGGAGTTAACAGAGGCATTCGCGGACGGTCCCGACATTACACTTAAAGGGCGATCCCCTCTACCGCCGATTCATTATAACCAACAATATGACTGGGGTAATTTCGCACTACAAGCGAACCAGCTTTTCCCTAAATACAGGGAACTACGAAATCAGTTATCATTTAATCACGCACTCGACCGCTTTTGGATTGCTAATGAGGTTCCTGTTGGCGTAAATCTCCCGATACTTGCCGGGGCAATGGAAATCATAGCAGGAGATTATCTGAAGATGACTGGGAACGATCAGTTAGAATACTTATCTAAAGCAGATTATGAAGCTTTAATTCAAGACGAGTTAACCCACTTAAAATCGAAACTATCGGCGATAAATGGTGGGAATGTCATCTTAAATAAGATTACCGGGGCCTTCCGAAAAGGACCAAATGAAAAAATAAGTTTATTCCTTAGCTTGCTTAATCTTGAAACCGGGAAAGCCGAAAAAGAAGCGATTAACCTACGTAACAAAATGACCCATAGCAAGAGGGATTACACGGATGACGACGTTGCATTCGACGATTTGATATTGACCCGTGTTTACCAGGTATTATTTAATCGCATCCTGTTAAAAATTATTGGCTACTCCGGATATTATATTGATTATAGCATGAAGGGTTGTCCCTCTAAACCTATCGACATGAAAGCAGGAGAAATCGATAAAGATACTGATACCGCATGAACGAGAAAGTTGACATTCAAGGTTATTGGTTTTTACCGGATGACGCCGAAACACGTGTTGCGGGGACATTGTATTTCGAACCTGACAAAGACATCAGACTGGAATTGATCGGATCATTTTATGAAACACAGAATTTCTTGCAGCATTTATCTGAAGACCGGACTATCCCGACTAACGTTATTTGGGGTGAAAGTTCCGATGGTAAGCCGATCACGCTGATTAACTGCCACGCTTACGGCACACTAAACTTTAGCGCGTCGTTTCCTGTACAGAAATTCTCCGTAGGATATGCTTTAACAGGAATACATATACAGGACGCCAGCAGCGCCGTGTTTAGCAGTATAACGGTAAAATTGTCTTTATTGACTTCATGGGTAAATAATTATCTCGTAAAATATACCATTCAGTTTGGGGATAGCGGTGCTAATGGCTTTGGTCTTAGTTATCAAATGGATAATATCAATCCTATTCAGGTTCAACTTGACGCGGACACCGCCCTGGAAATGGAATTTGCGTGTACACCTCCACCCACCGCAACCACGGAAGTAGTGACGGTACATCAGTTCTATCAACTGAATATCAGCGCATCGCAGAAATTTTCGTTCTTGCATTTCCTCGGAAAAGCGAATCGTTTTAATGCTTTTTTACAATTAGGCACTTTAAGTGAGCCATTGTTTGAAAAAATTACCCTTATAAATCCAGATGATTACCAGAAATTAGCGAATGGTCGTAAGTATTTTCATCCGGTTGAATTATACTATAAGCAACACGTCAAAGCGGCGGGCAATTCCCCGAAAAAAGATTTTCTTTTCGAGTATGATAGTATTGCTGGTGGATTTAGTGATATTATCAAAAAATGGTTTGCATTCGATCAGCAAATGGCTCCTATCCTGAAGCATTTGATCAACAGTATTGCCCCCAAGGATTTTTTTGACACCGGCGATTTTCTGGTCGTGATACAGGCATTGGAGGGATATGCCACACGGTTCCGGCCTAATATTCCTAAAACCGGGAAACATATTACTCTAAAAGATCAGTTAAACTGCCTTTCGTCAGAATTTTCATTCATACCATCGATTAAAAATCTGAAACTTGATATTGATACAGCAACAAATTCCAGGCATTACTATTCGCATTTCTTCACAAAAAAACAAAATGCACATGTTGCCGATGGGATTGAGCTTTACAAACTCACTCAGTCATTAAAGGCGATATTAATTTGTTGCGTATTGGGCGAAATGGGCTTCGACCAGCAAACGATGTTATCTATTATGAATAAATACCATATTGGAAATTAGCGTGTTAGCTTTCATATATCGTTCAGTAATTCCATAACCGTATCCATTTTACTCGCTACTGTGCAATTGTACAATTGATCTAACTTTTGTTGAACGATGATCGTATGCAATTCTCTTTCT
This sequence comes from Mucilaginibacter sp., assembly GCA_043739405.1. GTDB lineage: Bacteria > Bacteroidota > Bacteroidia > Sphingobacteriales > Sphingobacteriaceae > Mucilaginibacter. The sequence goes on from JAYUEE010000089.1 coordinate 6,088, forward strand.
GTGAAAAAATAGTCACAATACGGCAATGCTGCACAGGCGTGCATAACGTCCAGCGTATCATTGCCGTCTTTATATTGGCGATCTTTGTTCCATCTAAATGAAGCATATAGAGCTGCGCAAATTCGAAAGAAAGGCAAGTAACTTCCAATCTTATTCTGCTTAAAGCACTGGTAGATCAATGACTGCCATTGCTTTGAACCAGTCCGATTAATTTCGTCCAAGGACGCTTCTGTTCCGGTATCTTTAAAATACTTCTCACGCATTGCCGCTTTTAATATTTCGTCCGCACTGTCAAGCACGCCTCCCAGCTCGGATAAAAACATCTGCACCGATGTTTTATTTTGATGCGCGTAGGCCTTTTTATTGGCATTCATTTCATCAACATTGTCTTTGAACGTGAAGGGATACTGATGGAGGTTTTCTACAGCGGAAATATCAACCATTGGAATTTCACCCATGAAATCAAAAAAAGCATCTTGTAATTCGATTGTTCCAGGTGAATAATCTACTGTTGCCAATCCGGGATACCCGATAACCAGCGCAAGCTTAGACCAGACTAATTGATCGGCGGTGTGAACGACGGCATTTTGACCTGCGGCCAGCCAATGCAAGAACTCAATCTTTATTCTTTTATGGTCATCCAATAACGAAATGTTGCCGGATAACTGTGAAACGACATCAAAGGTATCGCTTCGTGATTGTTCGTCTTGCTGCTTTAATATTTCGTAGTAAACAATATCGCTCACCGGGAATATACACTTTCGTTCGGCAACCAGGCTTGACACTTTATCCAACATCGCTCTATTTTCGCCGGGGGAGCCAGTACTTTGATTTCTTAGCCGTATCCAATAGTTGACATCGAGGTAAATAATTTTTAACCCATGATTGACTGCGCTTAATTCAAGACTTTTATTGGCAAGGTAGCGATCGATGGGAAGCATATCTTAATCCTGATAATTGTAGGATAGGGCAAAATTAGTCAGCCTTTTCGTCATCGTTGGAAGAGAAGTTATAATTTGCTGAATACGCAACGTAAGCCGGGTGAATGGAATCAAAAACCATTTTCAAAAATGTGCCATGCGCTAGCCACATTACATCTTTTGACTTTGGATGGATGATCTTGATACCTTTATTATCTTTAATAAACATATTACCTTTCATCTGTTCGCGGATTTGATGGCTTTCATTCCTGGTTCCCCATTCTGCTTTTAAACCATAATCCGGATATAAGTCCATAAACTTGTCTATATCGATCATAAATAGCATGAGCACACGGCCAAACATCAGGTCGAATATAAACTCTTTATCGAACGGTAAAAACAATAAGGGCTTATCCAATGACTCGATAACGCTCAGGTAATTGATCATTAGAATATTTTTCGATTGTGTGTCGCCAATGGTTTTAAGAATTCTTGAACCAATAAACCTGAAATGCCCTTTGTAAATACCCACATGAAGACAGTCATCAATAATGTCGTAAGCCCACAGGTTTCTTTTATTCAATTGTTCCCTTAAAGCAATAAGCCGGCCCGTATATAAATGCGTTGGTTCATTAGGGGTAATAATTTTGATCGGCCGGCCGGTCGATAGATCAAATCCTTTATCCTGGTTTACGATACTGGCAAAATTGGCCATTGTTGCCATCTGCTTTGCCTGCCGTTTGAGCTGCCGGAAAGATTTATCATCAAGTTTAAACTTCTCCTGCACCTCACCGGGAGGGATATTAGTCGTCTGCGCCTCTTCCAGTATCGCTAAAATCTCGTGGTTCCGGCTGCCCTCCTTGACCTCCGAAAGCACCAATTGCCCGCCGATGCTGCATAACAGATCGCCGGTTTGGATATAGCCGGTAAGGTCGGCGATCAGGGCAAAATCGGTTTCATTCGCATTGATTTGCTCAACGGCAGCTTTAATCGACTCAAGATTGGATTGTTTCAGGATCTTTTCACCTTCCACCTCCTGGTACAGCTGCCTGGCAACATAGAGCTGCCCTTTAATCATTTGCCAAACAATGGTATCCATTAAATGACGCAAGATATTTTGGCGATGCTCAATAAGTTTGATCTCGTTTTCGATCAATCCAATGTCCTTCTTTGAACGTGCCACACGGGCGGCTTTAAGCTCCTGCTTTGCGATAAGCTTTCTATCTTCAAAGCCGACCATTAGTGCAAGCACTCTTTTTTGCGCTTCTTTGAAGCCTGTATGGCAATGGATGACAAATTCTTTCCCTTTCTCCCTGATGATTTGAGCCATATCGATCTCCTCACCGGACTGGTCTTGAAGCGTTTTTCTCATTCCATATTCGCCGATAAAATCAGCTATCTCTATCACCTGCTCTTCAAAACTTTTGGCCTCTGCCAGCCTGGCGAGATTGCCGGGCCTTAGCTTATCAAGTTTGGTTATCGCTTCTTCAAGACTTTTGGTTTCTGTTTGCTTTAGAATTTCGGCTTCATATTGAGTGCTTAACTTGGTTATGATGCCATTTTTTTTTGCTGACAGCAAATAATGAATACCGTCCTTTTTTTCCTCCCCGGCTTTTTCAAGAATAGACCGGATGGCGAAATTTGCCAAAACATCAGGCGTATTCATGATGCCCATATTTTGATCTATCGAGGTATAAATTACGGTTGCAACGCCTTTGAAATTTTTCAATCGCGGAACAGTGACTTTATTGGGTTTAGGCTCTTTTGACGGCTTGTAGTTTTTCGTGGTGTCTGTTGTTCTTGTT
>JAYUEE010000090.1:0-25944 GCA_043739405.1 Mucilaginibacter sp.
CTTTCTCACAATAATGTTGTTAATAATCAGCAGAATTTAGATTATTTTGCAGCTGTACGTCAAACTGCCGTTTTCAGTATTTTCTTTGTTGTTATTGCTTTAACCGCCTAATTGTTAGGATATTTACGGGTAAATGTTGCAAAACACTGGCTAAATACGTTATGTTTGGATTGCGGCAATTGTTTTTGCACCCCGGATATTGATGCGACCAAGAGTTTTAAACCTGTTTTTAACGGTTATCATTTTATTAATAACGATAGGCGCAAAAGCTCAAACATGCTCCGGAAGCCTGGGCGACCCGATCATTTCGCAAACTTTTGGGTCGGGTACCAACAACCCGGGGCCACAATTGCCCTCCGGGATCACAAATTTTATTTATACCACCAACAAATGCGCCGAGGATGGTTATTATACCATACTCAATAGTTCGAGTGGTTGTCATAGTGATTGGCACGACGTAGTGCATGACCATACGTTTTACACTACCGGGGATCCGAACGGCTACTTTATGATGGTAAACGCCAGCTTTGCGCCCAGCACATTTTTCACGCAAACGGCAAACGGCTTATGCCCCAATACGGTTTATGAATTTTCGGCTTATATACTAAACCTCGGAACATTAGCTTCGCTCGGTTCAAATTACAGCAAGCCCGATATTACATTTTCAGTAGAAACTGTTGGAGGTGCCGTTTTGGCAACCTATAACACAGGTACGATAGTCCCGACATCCAGCCCAGAATGGAAAAAATACGGCACCTATTTTACCACGCCTGCAGGAGTAACGGACGTTATAGTTAAAATGACCAATAATGCACCCGGGGGAATTGGCAATGACCTTTTGCTGGATGATATCGCCTTCAGGGCCTGCGGGCCGATAGTACAAACCGGTTTCGGTGATTTAACGTCAACCGCGACTCAAACCATGTGCCAGGGCACCAGCGCCGATTATAAACTGGCTGCCAGCGTTGGCACAGGCTATGTGAGCCCGTTTTTACAATGGCAGGTAAATTACAACAATACTGGCTGGGTAAATATCGCCGGCCAAACGGGCACCACCGCTGACATCCCATTTACTAACGCCACACCCGGCACCTACCAGTACCGGCTTTCAGTCGGCGAAGGGCAAAATGAAGCGTCGCCTACCTGCAGTGTCAGTTCGGAACCGCTTACGGTCGTCGTCAGTACCGAACCAAAGGTTGTAGCTACGGTGAGTGGCGGCGCCACGCTATGCGCCGGAGCGTCCACCCAGTTAACCGCGTCGGGTGGACTTTATTACCAGTGGACGCCATCCGCCGGGCTCGATCATGATAATATAGCTAATCCTGTTGCGACGCCAACAGAAACCACCACCTACAGCGTAAAGGTTAGTAATGATGGCTGCTTTGACGATACCAAAACGGTAACTGTAAAGGTAAACGCTAACCCGACAGCTAATGCCGGAACCGACAAAGTAATATTCAAAGGTGCATCGGTAAAGCTGAATGGCATAGCAACGGGCGATAATATTACTGCCCCTTACTGGACACCCGCAGCCGGGCTTGATAACCCGTTTTCGCTAACACCAACCGCAAGTCCTACAGAAACTACCACCTATACGTTGCATGTAATATCGCAAAGTTGCGGCACCGTAACCAGCAGCGTGAAAATAACCGTTTATACAAAAATTACCGTGCCCAATGCATTTTCACCTAACGGCGATGGGGTAAATGACTACTGGGATATCGGCGGGTTAATAACCTTCCCGGCAAGCCTGACTACCGTTTATACACGCGATGGGCAGCAGGTGTTTAAAAGTACGGGCTACCCCAAACCCTGGGATGGAACCAGTAATGGCGCGCAGGTGCCGACCGGCACCTATTACTACATCATCGACCCGAAAAACGGCATGCCGGTATTATCCGGCTGGGTACTGGTAATGAGGTAAGCCCATGATTAAAATACTAATTTTGAGGAGTAATCGTTTTCCCCCTATCCTGATGCGCCAGCTATTTACAACCCTGCTTTTATTGGTAATAGTTTTAATAACCGCGTTAAATACGAGCGCGCAGACCTGTTCGGGCAGCCTGGGCGATCCGGTTATTAACGAAACTTTTGGCGCGGGTGCTTCGCCCGGCCAGGGACCGCCTATTTCGCAAGCGGCCACTAACTACACCTATGTAGGCAACCAATGTCCAAATGACGGCACGTACACCATAGCAACTTTTTCGGGGTCGTGCTTCGGCAATCTATGGCGAACGATTCCTTCCGACCATACAGGAGATAAGAACGGTTACATGATGATTGTTAACGCATCCTACCAGCCCGGTATTTTTTATACACAGAAAGCATCGGGAAGTAAGCTTTGCCCAAACACAACTTACGAATTTGCTGCATGGATAGCTAACCTGATATACCCCAGCACCAGCACCCAAAATTTCATAAAGCCAAATATTACTTTTACAATAAAAACTACTGACGGAAGGTCGCTCGCTCCGCCGTACAATACCGGCGACATTCCGCCTAACGACCCCAATAATCCGAATGACCCACTGTGGAAACATTACGGAACTTTCTTTACTACGCCGTCTGATGGCGCCGACATAGTAGTCACTATGACAAACAATGCCCCGGGCGGTGGCGGGAACGACCTGGCGCTGGATGATATAACCTTCAGGCCCTGCGGACCAATAATACAAGCAGGCTTTGGCTCGGCCACCGGTATAAACAACCAAACCTTATGTGCGGGAGACAATGCCACTTATACCTTAAGCGCCACGCAATCAGGTTATAATGATCCGCACTATCAATGGCAGCAAAACATTAACGGGACAGGGTGGGCCGATGTGACCGGTGCTACCGGTAGTACCTTACTTCTTGACAAAGAGTTTCAAAATGCTGCTGCCGGCAATTATCAATATCGTTTTGGTGTACTCAATGGCATCTCAGGGTCGCTCAATTGCCGTATATATTCGCAGCCGCTAACTGTACAGGTAAACGGGCTGGCCGACGCAGGTGTACCACAAATCACAGTGGCATGTGAGGGTCAGCCCTTGATTCTCAATGCAAATGACGGCGGGGATAGCTATGAATGGACCGGCCCAAACAACTTCTTGTCGAATGCGCAAAACACGACAGTAAGCAGCTCGGCTACCGTAAGTAACGAGGGCGTCTACACTTTAAAGGTAGTTGTAAAAAATTGCCCAACATTCACAACAACCACCGTAAAAGTCTATCCCAAAATAGTTGCAACCATTACCCCGCCCGTAAGCATCTGCGCCGGGCAAAGCACAACACTTGAGGCCACCGGTGGGCTGGCCTATAAATGGACGCCATCGACGGGTCTTGACCACGATGATATAGCCAACCCGGTAGCTACTCCTACCCAAACAACAACTTACAATGTTACCATCAGTAACAACGGCTGCGCTGATAATAGTCAGTCGGTAACGGTAACTGTATCAAAAAAACCTACAGCCAACGCGGGAACCGGGCAAACCATTTTTGGAGGACAATCAGTACGGCTGACTGGCACCCTATCGGGCGATAATATTACAGATTATTACTGGACACCATCCCTCTATCTTGATAACCCTCGTTCGCTGACCCCTATCGCCACTCCACCGCAGGATATCACCTATACGCTGAATGTGATATCCGGAAGCTGCGGACAGGCTACGAGCAGCGTATCTATCCGGGTATATGAACAAATAAGCATACCGAACGCGTTTACACCCAACGGCGATGGGGTAAATGACTACTGGAACATTAAAAACCTGGTAACATACCCCGAAGGATTGGTGCTGGTTTATACCCGTGACGGGCAGCAAGTGTTCAAAAGCACAGGCTACCCCAAACCCTGGGACGGAACCAATAATGGCTCGCAGGTGCCCGCCGGTACTTACTATTACGTCATCGACCTGAAAAACGGCATGCCGGTATTATCGGGCTGGGTATTAGTGGTGTGGTAATTTTATTTTACTCCAAATAAATAATTAAACCCGACCTGGTATGAAACCACCTTGCCTGTAAAACTTGTATAGTTATCAGTTAGTGCGGTTGGGGGCGAGTACGCACCATAAATTTCTATATTTCTACCGATAACCACTCCGCCTTTCAAAAGCAGCGTCTCCCAGACTTTATGGTATTCTGGATAATTAGGCATCTTTATGACGTTAAGGTCAATGCCCCCCTGGTAGATATAGTAAGTATTGGGGTAAGACGAGACATTAATTGATATCCCTCCTCCCGCAAATGCTTTTAAGTTTTCGCTATTGTAAAAATTATAATAAGCCTGTGGTGTAAACGCCAAAGTATATTGATTGAATTTCAGTTCCGACCGCTGATAACTATTTTTAGAATCGTGCGAGTCAGAAGTGAAAGACAATTCGGCGCGAAGGAATAAACCCTGAGTGACTTTATTTGTAAACAGGTCTATTCCAACTGCCACCCGCGGATCAAGTTTATGGCTATCCGGAAATTCTATATCGCCGGCAAATGACATATCATTATAACTAGCTCCGAGTCCGGCAAACCATCTTGTTCCAAGCAGGCTTTTTGACCCAAACTGAACACCCGAATCGCCGTTAATTTTCGCTACGATCTTGATCAGCTCATCCTCATTATACCGCGCCTGGGAAATAGCGCTTTGCATTGTGTTATTATCTGCGTCATTCTTTTGCGCCTCATATTGCAATTGTGTGCGATACCTGTTCACATAATGTACGTTCGTGCTATTATCAGCGTCAACGTAAGCATGAAATTCCAGTTCCTGCGGCTGAAGTTGCCCGGTTTCTGCCAAATAGAAACGCATTTTAATGTCATCCCTGTACGAATACAGCGCAAGGTATTTGCCTTTTATCAATACATGCAGGAATACCGTATCTGTACGAAAATTACTGTCGATTTTAGCGCCCACTTTGTCCGCCTCTACCTGGTCCTCACTTATTACCACAATGTTCCTTTCATAGTATTCAAGATCGGCAACAGCAAAAGCAAGGGCATTGCGCTTGTTAAATTCCTGGACATTGCCCGAATTGCTTTTAAAGGAAAACTTTGCGGGATTTTTTTCCCACTCGCGGTAATCAACAAATCCCTTTAGCGTATCCCCTTTTAAGGTGACTACATAGCCGGGTTTGTAATTGCTTTGCGCAGATAAATAAGCTGGGAACAAAAGAAGAATTGATAATAGTTTAGCGTAATGTTTCATTTGATTAAGATTCAGTGTGCGCAAAATAATAAATTTTTGAAAGATTATTTATCGAAATTATTCTGCAGTTATTTTGATCCAAATAAATAATTTATGCCGAGCTGTGTTGAATAAACCGCGCCCGAAAAAGAACCATAATGGTCAGTCACAACTGTTGGCAAGGCATAAATTAAAAACAATTCATACTTCTTATTTAACACAACACCTGCTCGGCTCATAAATGAAGCCCCTGATGACGCGATATTTGGATAACCTTTTTTCAGCGTTTTGGCAGCGTATGGGTTCTCGGCATAGTAATAGTTATTATTACTGTTCATGTACCAGTTTATTGCCGCACCGGCACCAACATAAACTTTCAATGCCTCAGTATTATAAATGCCATAAGTAAGTTGCGGAGTTATGCCCGAAGTTACCAGTGTGAATGATTGAGAGGCAAACGGCGTAACGTTGGAGCTGGTTTGTAATTTAATAGTTGTAACGGACAATTCAACCCGAAGAACAAAACGGCCTACATCCGGATCCAAAAATGCATCAAGGCCGATATTAAAACGCGGCCCGAATGATAATTTGCTTGTAGGGTCCCAGGCCAGATATTCATCTCCTGAATATTTTAAACTCCCGGCGATAACACCGGCACCGGCAAAAAATCTTACTGCCTTAGCATTATTGCGATTAGCGACGGTTGGGCCGAACTGATTAATACTATTAACAATAACGATGAGATCATTTGAATTATAGCCGGTTTTTTCGATCCCCGCAGTTAGCTTATCCGTACTTTGGCCATATTTTAGCGCCAGTACATGGAGCTGGTTTTGATACCGGGGCTGCGTAACTATTTGAGTTACTTCATTAGGGTTAAGATAAGTGCGATAGACGAGCTCCTCCGGCTTGGCTAACGTATTATCCTTTATAAAAAATCTGTTCTTGATATCGTCCTTATAGTCATATAGGGTAATATATTTGCCCTTAACCAGCACTCTCATGAAAATATTAAGGGTTGCACTGCTGGTATCAACCCCGGTAGTGAGTTTCTCTACATCAACCCGGTCCTGGCTAACCGATACCTTATATTTTTCGTAATATTCCAGGCCATTTACCGCGAATGCATTAATATCATCAGCAGAAAGTTTCTGCACCTCCGCTGCCTGCAGATTAGCCTTGAAATTAATCCGGACAGGACTTTTATCCCATTCTTTAAAGTCAATAAAACCTTTTGAGGTATCGCCCTTTAAACTGACGATGTAGCCGGGTTTATAATTGCTTTGGGCAGATGTAAGAAAAGGCAGCAAAAAAAGTAACGAAAAAAGAAGGTAAAGGTGTTTCATGCTATAGTAAAGCGTTTAGTTTTAGATTCAATTAAAAAAATAATTCAGGCCGAATTGTTTACAAACCGATGTTAATGAGAAATACCCCTGTTGACTCGTATAGGTACTGCCAATGTAATCGGCAAAAATTCCCCACCGTTTGCCAATCTGCGCCCCTACTTTTACCATGAAAATATCGTCAACGGGTTTAAGATCAAACGGGTTTGAGTCAAAAATGGCATTCGATTGATTTGAATTCTGAGGTCCATAATAAACATTCGAATATTTGAAAAGACTCACCGCAATGCCTGCGCCTGCATAAATTTTCAAATTAGCACCGTTATAGAAATTATATAAAATTTGTGGCACTATTACAAACCCCATTTGATCAAAGCTTGCCCTGGTGGCAATGTAAGGCTCTACCTGGCTCTGGTAGTTTGCGCGGTACCTGCTTTCGGTCACCGATAATTCAAGCCTGAAAACTACACGCGCCGTCGCCGGATCGGTAAATAAATTGGTACCGAATGAAATTTCGGGCAGCACAGAGGTATAGGCTCTCCCGCCTGCTGTATAGTACGGGCTTGTTTTTGATGGCGTTGTAGTATTTACATGCAGACCTGCGCCAACAAACAGGTTAGAACTAAACTTATCAGAATAGGCTTTCGTGAATTCGGCGGTGTCGGGTCTATTTTGTGCAAGAGTAACCCCTGTGTGCGACAAAAACATTATCGTTAGGATACCATGCCATAATTTGGGTGATCTTCTCATTTTGAGCCTTCATTTATCATTTTAACTACCTGGACAAGATAATAGTCCTTATACCCGTAATAGTTCAATTCTCTCATCAGGGCCGGTGAGTCCGCATTGTACTTGATAGCAAGAGCAAATAGCTGTTTCATATAAGTATTTTCATTCACCGTTCGGCCTTTTTGGGTTTCAAAATCTGCATGATCCAGGTCATAATATAAACGGTAAACCAGTTCAATCGGTGCATAATCAGGGTTTTCGCCGACAAAAAACCTGGATTTTATGGCATCCGAATAAGAATAAAGCGCTATATTTTTACCTTTCTGCAATACCTCTAAAAAAACCGTGTCCGCCCTGTAGGAAGTATCCCGGAATTCGATCATATGGTCTTCACTCACGTTATCCATGCTTATCAGGCCGATATACCTTTGGTACCTGGCCACTTTGCCAACACTGAAATAGTCAATATCGCGAGCCGAGAATTTTACGGCATTTTCCTTAAGCGAGTTTTTAAACGAAATAACACGCGGCGTCAAATCCCATCCTCTGTAATTTATAAATCCGCGGAGGGTATCCCCTTTTACCGTAACTACGTAGCCGGGTTTGTAGTTGCTTTGAGCAGAGGCAAATGCAGGCAATAATAAAACGGCGAGCAGTATTTTTATAAAAATTCTCATATCAGTTTATTTAAAGAAATAAGTAAGACCGGCCTGGGTACTTGCAAATTTAACCTGGAAATAATAATCACTACTTACCGAGGTTGCCGTAAAATACCTTGCAAAAATTTCAATATTTCTATTTACCCTGGTACCCACGGTGAACATTACCGGGGTATTAAATGTATTAAAGAAGTTCTTACCGGCCAGATCGCCGTTGGTGACTTTTGTTCCGGCATAATCAAGATCATATTTGGCATTATAATAATTATCATAGATTAAAGCGAACCCAAACGCTACAAAAACTTTAGCCTTTGGCGCGTTGTATATATTGTAAATTATCTGTGGAATGGCAGCGAACGAAAGCTGGTTAAAAGAATACTTAACCGGAACAAACGGCGAATTTGTATAAATATAAATGGACTTATACTGATTACCACTAATCATACCTTCGACGCGAAATTGAAATTTCGGATCTGCGCGGGTAGAAAGAGTTACGCCAAATGAGAGTCCGGGGAAAATCGATGTCCCTGATTTAGCACCACTGGTTTGGTATCGCCCGAAAGGAGTTATCATTGAAACGTCAGGGCCTAACGATGCAAAAAGATCGACCCTCGTATCATGAATATGTGCTTTCTTAAACTCTTCTTTTGAAACACCATTTATAATACTTACCATTTTGAGGATATCGTCGGCGCCATATTTCATCCTTTCCAAATCCGACTGCAAATCGGGTGTTAGCACATTATATTTTTGGGCCAAAAAATATAATTGACTAACATATTCATTATCAACCTTGGTCTTTATTGCGTCAGTTTGAGCATCATTCTCTTTATATATGTGATAAATTAATTCTTTGGGCACATATCCCGGTGCTTCCTCGGTATAAAAATGTGGCCTTACATCATCGACATAGGAAAGGAGTGTTATATTTTTACCCTCTGTAAGCACCCTCAAAAAAACTGAAGTCACCTTAAACGTTGTGTCCTTACCATAACTGATACGGCTGGGATCAATATTGTCAATACCAATAGGGCCTGTAAATTTTTGGTAAAGTTCCAGGCCAATAACATTAAATACCTTAATGTCATCAGTGGTTAGATTCCTAGCCGTTTGATCAGTAAGATTCGTTTTGAAATCGATAGAGGAAGGGTTTTGACCCCACTCTTTATAGTTTATAAACCCTTTAAGGGTATCCCCTTTTAAATTGATCGCGTAACCAGGCTTGTAGTTGCTTTGAGCAGACGCAAACACCGGCAACAATAGTATTACGAGCAATAATCCATAGAAATGTTTCATGAGTGTATGTTTATTTGAAATCATATTTTATACCTATTTGTTCTGCTGTTTTACTTAGCGCAAAGTAACCACCCCGGGTGGTCCCTACTGAACTTAAATATGCGCCGTAAATACCCAACCGCTTACTGAATTGTATCCCGGCCTTTAGTATTAAAGGATTATCAAAAGGGTTAAAATTATAAACCACATCAAAATAGTTTTGCGAACCTGGGCTACCAAAAAAAGCATTGCTATGCCTGTAAAATGTAAAGGCAATGCCTGCCGCCATATAGAATTTAAAATTTTCACCATTATAAAGATTGTAGCCAACTTGTGGCGTAAAGGAAATCCAGAGTTCATCGAAAGAAGCCTTATTGGATGTATAGGGAGAGACCTTGTCCACATATAATAAATTATAAGTGCTCTGGGCCAGCCCAACTTCCATTCTAAAAAACAATTGACGGGTATTGGGATTGACAAACAAATCGGTGCCGATTGATATGGCCGGCTTAGTGGAAGTGTATGCTTGCCCGCCACCGGCAGTAAAGGCCGACTCGGGTGTTGGCGAATTGGTGGTAATATTTACCCCGGCGGTGACGAATAAAGCCGAAGATTTCCCTTTAGAAACATACTTGGCCGTATATTGGGCTTCGGACATATTATTTATTTTACCGACTATTTTTAGGATATCTGATTTTTTATAGTCGGCATGCTGGATATCTATTTGCAAGCCATCTGTAAGCTTGTTGTACTTTTGTGCCAGTGTGTATAACTGACGCTTAAAAGTATTTTCGTTTACCGTCCTTTTGTCTCCGGTTTTTTCATCATCAACAATATATATACTATAAATCAATTCAGTTGGCACCCCATCCGTCTTTTCAGCCACATACAAGTGAGGCCTGATGCCATCCTCATAATAAAGCAATGTAACATTATTCCCTTTCTCCAATATTTTCAGGAATACCGAAGCGATTTTAAAACTGGTGTCTTTACCGTTATTTACGCGGTCGGGGTCAATACGGTCCTGGCTTATGCGGCCCGAGTATTTTTGATAATTTTCAATATTATCCACATCAAAAAAACTGATGTCATTGGTTGTTAGCTTTTTCGATGCTTCGAGGGTAATATCAGTTTTGAAGTTAATGGAAGTGGGGTTAGCATCCCATTCCTGGTAATCGATAAAACCGTGCAGCGTGTCACCTTTTAAAGTAACCACATACCCGGGTTTGAAATTGCTTTGGGCGATGGAAAATAGTGGAAGAGTTAAGGCAAAAATTGATATTGCAACAAGGCGTTTCATTTAGTTAAGGTTTAGTTAGTGCAAAATAAACTTTTTTTAGGATATTTCACACTAATTCAGATTAATCATAAATTACAAATGAATAGTTGCCGGGATTAATTATCCATGTACATTTATAGCATGCATCACGAACATCACTTAAAAAGCTCAGATACCATAAAGGATATCGTTATTGGTATGTCCGACGGCTTAACCGTTCCTTTCGCACTGGCCGCCGGTTTAAGCGGCGCGACCGCTCACTCGGGCATTGTAGTAACTGCCGGTATTGCCGAGATCGTCGCCGGCTCAATTGCGATGGGCCTTGGTGGCTTTTTAGCCGGCAAAACCGAGTCCGACCACTATGCATCCGAGTTAAAACGGGAGTATGACGAAGTGGAGCGGGTACCTGAACAGGAAAAAATGGAGGTAAAAGAAGTTTTCGCAGATTTTGGGTTATCTGAGAAGCTTCAGAATGAGATTGCCGATGAAATGGCAAAGGACAAAGATAAATGGGTTGATTTTATGATGCGCTATGAATTGGGGCTCGAAAAGCCGGAAGAAAACAGGGCCAGGCAAAGCGCTATAACTATTGGCTTATCTTATATAGTAGGCGGTATAATCCCTCTGTCCCCATATTTTTTTATAGATGACTCACAACGCGCAATATATTATTCATGCGCGATCACGTTGGTGTGCCTTTTTGTATTCGGCTATTTCAAGAGCAAAGTTACCGGACAGCCTGTCATTTCGGGTGCATTTAAGGTGCTCATCATTGGTGCTTTAGCAGCCGCCGCGGCATTTGGTATGGCGAAACTGATTAACGGAGGATAGGATCAAAAAACAATAAACTTGTCCATCTGCTCGTCGGTAAAACGAACCGTATCTTCTTTAAAAAGATTATGGTTTGCTTCAAATTCAGTCCTGATATTGGGAATATGGAGCTTCATTGGCAACACATGCAGGTTTAAGTAATGGCAAACGCCTGTAAAATGGTCGATGCCCCGGATGTTGCCGTACTTGCCTGACGAAACACCCACGAGTGCCGCTTTCTTTTCGTAAAAACTTTCGGGGAACGAGCAGGCGTCGATAAAGGTTTTTAACACCCCGGGAAAGCTGCCATTATATTCGGGTATGATGAAAATAAACTTTTGCGTTTTGGTAACTATTTCTTGTATAGGCTCAAACGCAGCGCTTCTTTTCCCGTAAAGGTCGGTTTCTATCAGGTTTGGCGGCAATTGAGACAGCGACAACAACCCTGCTTCAACACCCTTTTCGCGTAAGCGGTTTTGATAGTATTTCGCCACTTTAAGTGTTGAACTTCCCGGGCGGTTAGTGGATGATATAATGGTTATCATATTTGTTGGTGAATTGTGAATAGTCAATTGTGAATGAATGGCTTGGCAAACGTTAGAAGCATTTCTTCAGCATTCACCATTCACTATTGACTATTCACTCCTTGTTTTTGTTTGTAAGTTACCACAAGCTGTGGATTTCTGAATTGTTTAAATATGTATCTTTATCGCAGGTAAAAATACCATTTCGGAAACAGAAATTGCTGCTTTACTGTCCCGATAGTGTAAAACCTGTCCCGTAATAAAAATTGGAGATATATAATGTGTAAAATTATTGCTTTGGCCAACCAAAAAGGCGGCGTCGGAAAAACTACATCATCAATAAACCTTGCTGCAAGTTTGGCAGTGCTGGAATATAAAACCTTGTTGGTGGATGCCGATCCGCAGGCTAATTCAACATCGGGGATAGGCTACGACCCGCGCACCATAAAAAATAGCATTTATGAGTGTGTGATCAATGAAGTTGACCCGCACGAGGCTATTCAAAAAACTGAAACACCCAATCTCGACCTGCTTCCGGCTCACATCGACCTGGTAGGCGCCGAGATCGAGATGATCAATCTTACCGACCGTGAGTATAAAATGCGTGGCGTACTGGATGCGCTTCGCAGCGAATATGATTTTATCATCATCGATTGTTCGCCGTCGTTGGGTTTGATAACCATTAATGCGTTAACGGCCGCCGATTCGGTAATTATCCCGGTTCAATGTGAGTATTTCGCTTTGGAGGGATTAGGCAAATTACTGAACACGATAAAAATTGTGCAAACACGCCTTAATCCTGATTTAGAGATCGAAGGCATCCTGCTGACCATGTATGATGTGCGCTTACGCCTATCCAACCAGGTAGTTGAGGAGGTACGTAACCACTTCGAGGATATGGTTTTTGATACAATTATCCAGCGCAATACCCGTTTAAGTGAAGCACCTAGTTTTGGGATGTCCGTAATTATGCACGACGCCAATTGCAAGGGCGCTATTAATTACCTGAACCTGGCCCGCGAAATTGTAAGAAAGAACGGAATGCTGAAAAATGAACCTGTAGCGACAACAGAAACAATATAAAGAATGAGTGCTGAGAAGAGAAATGCTTTAGGTAGGGGACTGAGCGCCCTTTTGAATGATTCTGTAAACGTACTACCGAATAAAAATGAATATACAGGAGGTCCGGACGTTAGTTCCATGGGTTCCGTTAATGAAATAAGGATTGCCGAAATTGAAGTTAACCCCTTCCAACCGCGGACTGATTTTGATGCAGATAGCCTGGCTGAATTATCTGATTCGATCAAAGTGCAGGGGCTTATACAGCCCATCACCGTAAGGCGGGTGAGCCCACATCGTTATCAACTGATATCCGGAGAGCGCCGTTTACGTGCCTCGAAACTGGCTGGTTTAACTTCCATACCGGCATACGTGCGTACGGCCAACGACCAGCAGATGCTGGAAATGGCGCTAATTGAAAACATACAGCGCGAAAACCTGAATGCCATTGAAGTGGCCCTGAGTTTTCAGCGAATGATAGACGAGTGCAACCTGAAACAGGAAGAACTGGGTGAACGCGTGAGCAAAAACCGTTCAACCGTTACCAATTACCTGCGTTTACTAAAATTGCCACCAACCATACAGGCGTCTATACGCGATGGGCAGATAAGCATGGGTCATGCGCGGGCGCTCATCACAATAAATGACTCCACAAAGCAGTTATATATCCATAAACTGATCACAAAAGATGGGCTATCGGTGCGCAAAGTGGAAGAACTGGCGCGCGATCTGCAACGGTCGCCGGTGAAGAAAGAAGGCAAACAACCCGAACCCCTATCATTCCAGGTTCAAAAAATACAGGATGACCTGGCGTCTAAATTCAGTACAAAAGTTAAACTTAAATTAAACAGCCAGGGTAAAGGCTCTATCGAGATACCTTTTTTATCGGAAGATGATCTCAGCCGCATACTCGAAATGCTGGATTGGTAATGATGTACAAATGCTTGTTCGTTATTTTTTTTGTTGCCTGTTTTGTTTTTGCCGCTAAAGCGCAAAAACCGGATACTGTTACTGTAAAAAGCAAGGCCGATAGTATGACGGTCAAACATGATTCGGCGACCTCAAAAAAATTCGTTCCCAAAATAACCAAAGAAAAGGTTTACCATCCGGACTCCCTTCACGACCCACATAAAGCAGTAATGAGGTCGTTGATGATACCGGGCTGGGGCCAGCTTTATAACCACCGCTGGTGGAAAGTGCCATTTATTTACGGCGGCATAGGGCTTTTAGTCGATGCTATCGCATTCAACCAGAATTACTATTCCCAATTTTTAAAGGAGGATATACTGCGTCAGCATGGTGTGCAGACAGGCCGTAATCCCGATTTTGTTAACATTTCCGATGCCGATGTGGATGCGGCAACTAATAGTTACCGGCGCAATCGCGACTTGTGCATCCTGGGTACCGTAGGCGCCTGGGGCATCCAGATGATAGATGCCTATATTGATGCCAAATTCCAGCAAAGCTATACGATGGATAATAACCTTACCTTTAAAATAAAGCCGAGCATATTAAACCAACCCGCTTATGCCTATAACACCTTTGGCGCTTATATTCCGGCGGTAACCATTACCTTTACGCTCAGATAAAAATCTCCCGAAAATTGTTTATTGTTGCCAAAACAAACTAAGTGAATTTTATATCTACCTTAGATGGTTTATAACAGATATTACAGCTAATGAATATTGCATTATTGGGTTACGGGAAAATGGGCAAGATCATCGAAAAGATGGCCACCGACCGTAAGCATAACATCGTATTAAAAATTGATTTTTATAACCAGCAGGAACTGACGACTGAGAACCTGGAAAAAGCCGATGTAGTGATTGAGTTCAGTACACCTGGTTCGGTGCTGGGCAATATAAAGCATTGTTTTGATGCCAAAGTACCCATTGTGATTGGAACTACCGGCTGGTATGAGCATTTGCCCGAATTAAAACAACAATGCCTTGATGGCGGCAATACGCTGCTTTATGCCTCGAACTTCAGTGTAGGAGTGAATATTTTCTTCCATGTGAACAAAGTACTGGCAAGGATAATGAATAATTACCCTTATTATGACGTGCAGGTAGAAGAAATACATCATATGCAAAAATTGGATTCGCCAAGCGGAACCGCCATCACCATAGCCGAAGGTATCATCGAAAACCTGGACGCAAAAAAGGAATGGGTAAATATTTTATCCGCCGAAGGCAATGATGCGGCCGACGATAATATCAAAAACGATCAGCTACTAATTGAGTCCTTCCGTATCGATAGCGTACCTGGCACCCATACGGTAATCTACGATTCGGAAGTGGATATGATAGAGTTTAAACATACCGCGCACAATCGTAGCGGCTTTGCGCTCGGAGCTGTGCTTGCTGCCGAGTGGGTACACAATAAAAAGGGCTTCTTTTCGGTTGAAGAGATGTTTGATTTCGGAATTTAAAATATAGCTTAATCTTTAAAAAAATATAAACGTGAACATAGTTGCTTTCTTATTGCTAATCATATTCATCGTACTGCCGTACGTAGGCCTTTGGAAATTATTTGAAAAAGCCGGAACACCGGGGTGGAACGCAATCATACCCGTATGGAATTTTTACATTAGGACTAAATTATCGGGGAAAGCGGCATGGTGGGTTCTGTTTTACATTGTTCCGGGCTTGGGAATATTAGCATGGCTGGGTGTAACGATTGACTTTCTCAAATCTTTCGGCAAGTTCTCCTTCAGACAGCATGCTGCCGGGGTCGTACTATCATTTATTTATTGGATTAAATGGGGAAATGATAAAGAAACCAAATACCTGGGGCAGTCCCACAGTCCTGAATTCAAAGAACAGCATAAGAAATCTTTAAAGAAATCTACCGGCCGCGAGTGGACCGAGGCCATCATATTTGCCGTCGTTGCCGCTACGCTAATAAGAACCTTTTTTATTGAAGCATACACCATTCCTACACCATCCATGGAGCGTTCGTTACTTGTTGGCGACTTTCTGTTTGTGAGTAAAGTTAACTATGGCCCTCGTTTGCCGATGACACCCGTGTCGTTCCCATTCGCACATAACAGTATGCCGTTGATTAATACGAAATCTTACTGGGATGGCATCAAAATACCTTATTACCGTTTGCCGGGATTCAGCGATATTAAAAAAGGCGATGTCGTAGTATTTAATTACCCGATGGATGCTGATTCGCCTTTGTACAGGCCGGTTGATAAATGCGAAAATTACATCAAACGCTGCCAGGGCACACCGGGCGATACCCTCAGCGTGGTAAATGCGCAGGTGTACGTAAATGGTAAAGCCGCGCCAAATCCCAGGGGCGAACAGATCGATTATTCCGTTGCTACCACAGGAATGGACCTGAACCCGGAAGTAAAGGATGAGCTTGAAATATCAGATTACGGTAACGGTATGCAGACCATGACCAAAGATGCAGCTGCGACTCTAAAAAGCTATTCTAATGTGAAGTCGATCGTACCCAATATCAAACCAAAAGGCTCCACTTCAACCGGGCCGGTATTTCCTTCGAGCCCGGATTACCCGGCCTATCACGTGCTAGCCAATAAACTACCTGATTATAAATGGAACGAGGATAACTTCGGACCTGTGATCATACCCAAAAGAGGCTGGACCGTTAAATTGGACAGCATGACCTTCCCTATTTACGCACGCGCCATCGAAATTTATGAAGGCAATAAAGTTACGGTGAAGGACGGCAGCATTTTTATCAATGGCCAAAAGACAGACAAATACACCTTTAAGATGAACTACTACTGGATGATGGGCGATAACCGCCACGATTCGGCAGACAGCCGTTTCTGGGGTTTTGTACCCGAGGATCACGTGGTAGGCAAAGCGCTATTTGTATGGATGAGTTGGGATGATAACGCCGATTTCATCCACAAGATCAGGTGGAGCAGGTTGTTTAGGGGGGTAAATTAAGCTTGATTTCGGAATTCGGATTTTCAATTGCGGATTGCTAAATTCGTATAATGAATTATGCTGATTACATCGAAATTGATTCTGAAAAAAGATTCGGTAAGCCGATTTTAATTGGTACAAGAATATCAGTTTACGATGTATTGACCTGGCTTGCTGAAGGAATGTCTATTAGCGATATTATTTATGATTTTCCTAAATTGAACAAAGAGCAAATAAAAGCTTGTTTGTCTTACCCGACGGATAAACCAAATAATTCATAATCGTTATATCAACATGCAATTCAAATATTTTAAGGGCCCATTGGACGAAATGTCCGACCTGATAGACGGAATTTCTGTTTGTTCGATTTGCGGATCTGAAAATCAGTGTTTTGAACTCGACTATAGTATCACACAAGAATTTAGTGATGATGACAAAGAGGGCAAGGCCGGTTGTGTTGAATGCCTAAGAAATGGACGATTTGAATTTTGGCATGATACGGAATGTGGGGTACTTGATGAAAACGGATTATCTAAAGTGTATAAACACAATATCGACAATCCTCCTTTAATTGATCAAAGCAATTTAGTTGAATTAAGAAGAACTCCTCAAATCGTGACTTGGCAACAAGAGCTTTGGCTAACCCATTGCAATGATTTTATGATTTACAAAGGCACATGGACTCCATTAGATTTTTATGCTAACAGCCGGGATGGTGATGGAAAACAATTGTTTATGGAAATGACAGATGATGAGTATAAAAATCTGTGGGATGATAGCTTGGAAGATGGACAGTCAAAACTTGAAGAATGGTATCCCACCTATTATGTATTTGAATGTGCACATTGTGGCAAACTTCGTGGAAATTGGGATTGCGATTAGCTAGCCTATTAACTCAATCCCAAACCTCACCGCCAATTCATTCAAATCATTAACTACGGCATCCACCAAGGGGATACCATTTGCTTTCCTGTCTGCTTCAGATTCTATTTCCGGTTCTCCGGGGATAATTACCTTTTGATTAGGGTCAATTGTTTTGGCTGATTTAAACCGCTCTATCCAATTATCAAGGTGCGACTTGAATTCATCCACTGGCCGGAAACCATCCACTCGCATTGCTCCCACAAAATGGCCTATACCTGCCCCTACCGGGTCGGTCGGCGGCTCTAAGAAAGCAACAAAAGGCGGTACCCAGGGTCCATAATTTGCTCCTGAAAGCACAGCCGAAAGAATATCAACCGTGGCGCTTAAGCCAAACCCTTTGTGGCTGCCATGTTCCGCGTCGCTACCAAGAGGCAATAACGCACCGCCTGATTTTAAAGCATGCGGATCTGTTGTTGGATTTCCCTGCTTATCCTGTATCCATCCTTCGGGAACCTGTTTGCCTGCCCGCTGGGCTATTTCGAGTTTACCGTTTGCTGCAGCGGATGTAGCCATATCTACTATGACCGGGGGGTATTTTCCTGCCGGGAACGCGTAGCACATCGGGTTGGTTCCCAACAAGCGCTCGCTTGAATAGGTGGGTGAAACAAGGGGACTGGCATTAGTCATGGCAAAACCGATCATATCCTTTTCAACCGCCATCAGCGCGTGATACCCCGCGATCCCAAAATGGTTAGAGTTTCGTACCGACACCCATCCCGAACCATATTTTTCGGCCTTCGCTATCGCAACCTGCATTGCAAATGGCGCCACCACCAAACCCAGACCAGCATCACCGTCAACCGTGGCTGTGGTGGGCGTTTCATGAACTATCCTGATCTGGGGATTGGTATCGATGCGTTTCTTTTCCCACAAGCGCACGTAACCTGTTAGCCGCGCTACGCCATGTGAATCGATACCGCGTAAATCGGATTTTATCAAAACATCCGCCGACAGTTGCGCATGCTGCGTGCTGCAGCCCATCGCCAGGAAAATGTTTTCAGTAAATGTCCTTAATACGGATTCTGTTACCAGCATGGGCGCAAATATAACAGACCGCCATAAAATGCTGTCAATTTATTTACGATAGCTTACTTTAAGCGTGTGTTTGTTGATGAGTGCACGCCCAGTGTGGACATAAAACGGCGCGAGGGTATGCTGCGCACTTATTCCCGGCAGGGTTCCGGCTACGTTGGTTACGAGTCCCGCGGAATTTATTTTACGAATTAAGTTGTTGTCAGCATCCGCTATGTAAAGGTTACCGGTTGCGTCAATAGCTATACCCGATGGGTCGTTAAAAGACGCGGCGGCACCTAAGCCATTAGCAGAACCTTTTGCCCCGCTACCGGCCACCGTGGTTACCACGCCGGTCGGACTTACCTCGCGGATGAGGTTATTGATATCGTCAGCAACATATACATTACCTGCGGCATCAACCGTCAAACTGTTTGGAAAATAGAATAAAGCAGCAGAGCCTGTGCCATTGACGGAGCCTACGGAGTCCCGGCTTCCGGCAAGAGTAGTTACCACACCACCCGGTGTAATTTTCCGGATAAGGCTATTCAAAAAGTCAGCCACATATACATTACCCGAGCCATCCACAGCCACACCGGTGGGATTGTTAAAGGTAGCAGCCGCGCCGGTTCCATCATCAGCCCCCGAGTTGCCGCTGCCGGCAAGGGTAGTTACGACACCAGCGGGACTCACCATACATATCGTGTTATAGCCAGAGTTAGCTACATATACATTACCAGAGGCATCCACGGCTACGCCGCTCGGACCAAGAAATACGGGTTCACTGGTCACCGTGTTGGAGGTATCAGCCTTGATCGTTGTGCCTGCCAGGGTAGTGACAATCCCGGCCGAAGTAATTTTACGAATGAGATTATTGCCGGAATCGGCTACGTAAATATTGCCTGCGGCATCGACGGCTATCCCCGAAGGGCCATTAAAAGATGCCAGCGTACCTGTAGCGTTTACTGCGCCAATTGTTCCGCTCCCGGCGAGCGTACTCACCACGCCTGCGGGGGTTATTTTACGAATGAGGTTATTGCCATAATCGGCGACATATAAATTACCTGCGGCATCCACGGCAACATCGTCCGGTGATGAAAATGTGATGGTGCTGGTTGAATCTGTCGTACTCCCGTTGCCGCCGGTTTTGCCGGTGCTTCCTGTACCGTGGCTGTTTGGATCGTATTTACCCGGAATTATCTTGACTTCGGTTTTATAACAGGAAACAAAAAAGCTACTCACCGAAAACAGGATGATCGTAAAATATAGATAATGATTTAAACCGGGTAGTTTTTTCACTGACAATAGCTGGTTATTGTACTTGTACGGTAATTGCGAATGTTGTGTTTGCATTACTCTAAGCCAAATATAGGATTTTATTCACCTGCGGATTGCCTGAAATTATTCTCTATATTTAGTCATCTTATTTCAGCGCCTTATGTTCAGTTTCAGCCTTAAATCCATTCTTTTTATCGGTATTGTAACATTTACCGGAATTGCCAGCGCTCAAAAACCACGCGCACGCGATATCGGCATCCCATTTGAAGGCACTCCCGGTAAAAATAATGCCATTACCGATGTACCGGGTGTAGAGGTAGGTTACAGCACGATAATCTCTGGTTCTGGGGCCAATCATATTGGAAAAGGACCGGTCCGGACAGGTGTTACCGCTATCTTCCCGAACGGCAAGGTGAACCATCACCCGGTATTTGCCAACTGGTACACGCTGAACGGCAATGGCGAAATGACGGGCACCACATGGCTAACTGAATCAGGCTTTTTAGAAACTCCTGTGATGATCACCAATACCAACAGTGTCGGCGTTGTGCGGGATGCCGTACTCAAATGGTTTGTTAATAAAAACTGGTACGGCGATGAGCAGTTCTGGTACACTTATCCTGTGGTTGCCGAAACCTACGATGGGGCTATGAATGATATTTATGGGTTCCAAGTAAAAGAAAGCAATGCCTGGGCGGCCCTCGATAGTGCCAAATCAGGTCCTATCAAAGAAGGCAATGTAGGCGGCGGCACAGGTATGATGTGCCTGGGCTTTAAAGGCGGAACGGGAACGGCATCACGCTTAATCACCATCAATGGCAAAACTTATACGCTGGGTGTATTGGTGCAATCCAACTTTGGCAGGAAGAAGAATCTTACCATTGCAGGTGTTCCAGTCGGACTTGAGCTAAAAGACACCCTGAATTACGAGATCAAAGCCCCGCCGCAATCAAAACGACAAGAGGGCGATGGGAGTATCATCGTGATAGTTGCCACCGACGCACCCTTATTGCCCCACCAATTGAAACGGATCGCTGAACGGGTAGCCTTAGGCGTTGGAAGAGTGGGCGGACGTGGCGAAAATGGCTCGGGTGATATATTCCTGGCATTTTCAACAGCAAATCCCGATGCTTTTAGCAGGAATAAATCAACCCAGGTTGAAATGTTACCAAACGACCAATTGAACCCACTATACGAGGCGACTGTGCAATCCGTAGAAGAGGCTATTATTAATGCTATGGTTGCGGCAGATACGATGGAAGGCATCAATGGTAACAAAGCTTATGCCCTGCCGCACGATGCGGTTATCAGGTTGTTGAGGAAACATAATATGATTAAGTAGTGAGTTGATTAGGTGAGTGGTAATTGAGTTAAAATGGGTAGAACAAAATCTAACTCAATCAACTTAATCTAACTTTTTCAATATTTCAAGCCCAGCACCCCATTCGCCATATCCTGAGGCGACATTGATATGCCCAGCATCGCCGATGTTTACAAATTCGCTGCCCCAGGCGGTGGCAAATTGTTGGGCACGCTCCAAAGTCACAAATTGGTCGTTTGTACTGGCAACTACAATTGACGGGAAAGGTAATTTGATTAAAGGAACAGGACTAAAACCCGTTGCACCTTCCGGAAAAGAAGCAGCATCCGCGTCAGCGGGTGCAACCAGCAATGCGCCTTTAACCGTTACATTATATTGCTGCACCCAATGAACCAAAGCGGCACAAGCCGCACTATGGGCAACTAATACCAGGTTCTTCGGGTCATATTGCTGTACGTAGTAATTTAAGCTTGATACCCAATCGGCGCAAGCAGGTGTTTCCCATTCCTGCTGCTTAACACGACCAAATCCATACCTGCGCCCCCAAATAGTTTGCCAGTGCTGCAAGCCAGAGTTACCGATGCCGGGAATGAGGAGGATGGTGGATTGGAACATTACGCTTCCGTCAGCACCGTAAACTTAAAATCCAGCGGTTCAAAATGGCGGACGAGTTCATCAATAAAACCCTGCCCCCATTTAACATAAAAGAGGCCGAAATTTTCGGTGCGTTCCTGTAGACTATCTTTGGGGAATAGCTCCGTTTTGATTTGGTCCACCTGCTCAAGCCGGGTTTGATAGTTTGCCTTTTCGGCTTTTATAAGTTTCTTTTCGAGATTATTGAGGGCATGGTCAAGCCGTGCTTTTACGGCTTCCGTGGATTTGATTAGCGTCGGGTCGATTTTAGAAGAACGCTGTTTTATCTTATCAAAAATTTGCTGTAGTTCCTGCCATTCTTCCTTTAATGACAATTCCTTATCGCTGTGTTTTTTAACCCAGTCTTTTTTGATCTCATCGGCAGTTTTAAAAATATCACCAGACGCCAGTTCCATCTTCTTAATTTTTGATGCTGACCTTTTGGGGATCACTAAACCCGAATTTCTCAATATCAGGATGGGAAAATCAACCTTATAGTATTCAAAATTTGATTTCAGTTCGAGCCAGTAAACCACTTCGGCGCCGCCGCCAACGTAGGCAATATTGGGCAGTATATATTCCTGGTAAAGGGGCCGCATCACTACGTTGGGGCTAAAACGCTCGGGGTAACTGCTGATCTCCTTTTGTAATTCTTCTTTCGAAAAACTGATCTCGGTATTTAAAACCTTGTAAAGTTCATCCTCATATACAATGCGTTCGCGCAAGCCATCAACCAAATAAAAGAAATTGATCTCGCGGGGATTTACCTGGATGTGGATACCCAGTTTTTCGAGCTGTTCATTAGTAGCAGAGATATTTTTGAAGCTGTGCTCACCAATAATATCCTGTTCGATGATATGCGCAAATTGCTTTTTTAAACGGTGATCGTCGGCATCGATGATGACCAAACCGTATTGGCCGAATAAGGCATTTACCAAATAGCGCGTGGCATCAGCCAATTTATCAGACTTCGCGTAAGCAGTTTCGACTATAGCCGCCAGTTCCCCACCATGATGTTCCAAACCCAACACACCTTTATATTGATTGAGCGCCTGCCGCATAGTATCCGGGTTAATTCTACCCGTTGCACCTGAAGCCTCGTACCACCAATGGACCTTTTTACCGCCGATATTGGTGTAGTTGATCTCCGCAAAATCATGGTCCTCTGATGCCATCCAGTAAACAGGTATAAAATTTTTATCGGGGAAAGCAGCCTTTAACTGCTGCGCTAGTTTAATAGCTGTTACGATCTTGTAAATAAAATACAGCGGACCAGCAAAGATATTCAGCTGGTGACCTGTGGTGACGGTATAAGTATTATCGTCTTTGAGTAAAGCTATATTGTTCCGAACAAGTTGGGAATCATGACTAAGTTTTGAGATGGCTTGGTATTGTTCCGTTAAAACTTCTGTCAAAATCTTCCGGTCAGCAATAACTTTTTTGGTTTTCAGGAAAGCCTTGAAGCCATCCATATCCGGGCGATAACTATAAAAAGGTCTTAATTCGGGTTTATCGTCGATATAATCAATAACCGTGTGCGAGAAAAAACCGGTGTCTTTATAGTCTATACAGGAGGCGTCCATTTGTTCAAATGTAAAATCATTAAACCTAAATGCGCCATGAAGTTAGTTTATTTTACAATTTGTCCATAAAGGTCAAAGTCTTCGGCGCTGTCAATTTCTACGTTAACAAAGCTGCCAACTGTCGCATAATGTTTGCTGGCATCAATCAGCACCTCGTTATCCACCTCGGGCGAATCATATTCTGTCCGGCCAACAAAATATTTACCGTCTTTTCTATCGATCAGCACTTTATAGGTTTGGCCGATCTTCTCCTGGTTCTTTTCAAACGAAATACCCTGTTGTATCTCCATGATGGCATCAGCACGCTCCTGTTTTACTTCAGCCGGTACATCATCCACCAAATTATAGGCGCCGGTCTTTTCTTCGTGCGAGTAAGTGAAGCAGCCCAAACGGTCGAAACGGGTTTCTTCCACCCATTGCTGCATTTCTTCAAAATCTTGCTCAGTTTCGCCCGGGTAACCGGTTATCAGTGTCGTACGCATGGCAATACCAGGTACTTTATCGCGGATCTGGTTTACAAGGTCGATGGTTTTTTGCTTGTTGATGCCGCGGCGCATAGATTTCAGCATATTATCGCTGATGTGCTGCAAAGGCATATCCAGGTATTTGCAAATGTTATCGCGCTCGTTCATCGCATCCAGTATTTCCATCGGGAAACCGGAAGGATAAGCATATTGCAACCGTATCCACTCAATGCCCTCAACGTCTGACAATCGTCTTAACAGATCATCCAAATTGCGTTTACCGTAAATATCCAGACCGTAATAAGTAAGGTCCTGGGCAATTAAAATGATCTCCTTGGTGCCGTTTTTGGCTAACTTTTTAGCTTCGTTCACCAAGTCTTCCATCGGTGTGCTCACATGCTTGCCCCGCATAAGCGGGATGGCACAAAATGAACACGGACGATTGCAGCCTTCGGCTATTTTAAAATAAGCGAAGTGTGAGGGAGTGGTTAACAAGCGTTCGCCTATCAGTTCGTGTTTATAATCAGCGCCTACAGAATGCAACAAATTTTGCAGATCGTTGGTACCAAACCACGAATCCACATTAGTGATTTCGGCTTCCAGTTCGGGTTTGTAGCGTTCGGACAGGCAGCCGGTAACAATTACTTTCCCCACCTTGCCCTGGTCCTTCAGTTCGCTGTATTGCAGTATGGTATCGATAGATTCCTGTTTGGCGTTATCAATAAAGCCGCAGGTGTTGATAACGATGATATCGTTCTTTCCGGCTTCGGCCTCGTGTACCACATCAAAGTGATTGCCTTTGAGCTGGCCCATCAGGATCTCGGAGTCATAGATATTTTTTGAGCAACCCAAAGTGACTACGTTAACCCTTGGTTTAGCTGTTAAAGTTGGTTTACTGATTGATTTCGTCCTCATTACTTCTTACTTCACTATCCTTTGTGCGGTGGGTGTCATGTTGAGGTTCTCGAAACATGTGGGCAAAGGCCTTCGCGCTCATACTTCGAGTGCCTCAGTATGACACCCTTTAGTTTATTATTGTTTAAATAAGCTATCAACAAACGCCTTACGGTCAAATAATTGCAAATGATCCGCGCCTTCGCCTACACCTATATATTTTACCGGTATCCTGAACTGGTCTGATATCCCGATCACCACGCCTCCTTTGGCTGTGCCATCCAGTTTTGTCAATGCTAAAGCATTAACAGCGGTAGCTTCCGTAAACTGTTTGCATTGTTCAATGGCGTTTTGCCCGGTCGAGGCATCCAATACCAATAATATCTCGTGCGGTGCACCGGGCACCACCTTTTCCATTACGTTTTTAATTTTGGTCAGCTCGTTCATCAGGCCGACTTTATTATGCAAACGGCCCGCAGTATCAATAATAGCTACATCATCGCCGTTAGCCACTGCCGAACGCAAAGTATCATAAGCAACAGAAGCCGGGTCGGAACCCATGGCCTGCGCCACTACCTTTACGCCAACACGCTCGCCCCATAGTTGTATCTGGTCCACAGCTGCTGCACGGAACGTGTCCGCCGCTCCAATCACTACTTTGTTTCCGGCCTGTTTCAGTTTATGTGCCAGCTTTCCAATAGTTGTAGTTTTACCTACGCCATTTACACCGACTACCATAATCACATAAGGCTTTTGGTTGCCATATTCAAAATTGGTAAAATCGTTGCTGTTGTTTTCAGCAAGTAAATGCTGTATTTCGTCGCGGAGCAGGTTATTTAGTTCGGATGTGCCGACGTATTTATCGCGGGCCACGCGGTCCTGTATGCGTTTGATTATTTTTAAGGTGGTACTTACGCCCACATCGGATGTTACCAGCACTTCTTCGAGGTCGTCCAGCACATCATCGTCAATGGTCGATTTGCCGGTAACTACCTTGGTGATCTTTGCAAAAAAGCTGTCCTTGGTTTTTTCCAGGCCGGTATCCAGCGCCTGCTGTTCCTGCGGCGTGCTTTCCTTCTTCTTAAA